>JBBRRV010000549.1:0-1000 GCA_038246075.1 Bacteroidales bacterium | reverse complement strand
TAGACATTATTTAGATTAATTTGTTATTACGTTCTTTTACATATATTTGTAACCCATAGAAAGAATGCCTATGGGATTAAAACTTAGCAAAGCCAGAAAGAACCCAGTTCAATTTCTCAGTCTCACAGGATTTACCCCTGATCAGTTTGATGAATTGGCTTCAGAGTTCCGTATTGAGTGGGAAGACTATTCAAATCATTTCACCTTAGAAGGCAAACAAAGACAGCGAATAGCCTTGCCTCGGACGACTGACGTTTTACCTGGATATCAGGGTAAATTATTTTTCATCCTGATGTACTTAAAGACGTTTCCATTGCAAGAGCTTCAGGCAGCCACTTTTTCCATGACACAGCCCCAAGCGAATGGTTGGATACACCTTCTAAGCCCAGTTTTGCGAAAAACGCTTAAAAGGCTTTTAGAGCTCCCTGAACGTAACCACCAAAAACTGGAACAGCTGTTAAAGGATTGTCCAGAGGTTTTACTTGACGGGGTAGAAAGAACTGTCCAGCGATCTATGGATGCAGAACTACAAAAAGATTGCTACAGCGGTAAAAAAAACTCATAGCGTCAAGAATAACATTCTTTCATTGCCTGACCGCCGGATAATGTTTTTGAGCCAAACCTATAATGGTAGTGTGCATGACAAAAAAATTTGCGATGAGCAGCCACTTCATTTGCCACTTGGAATAACCTTATGGCAAGATACTGGCTTTCTGGGCCACTACCCAAAAGGTGTTAAAATTCAGATGCCAATGAAAAAGCCCATAGGCAAAGAATTGACAAAAGAACAAAAACAGCAAAACCGCGAAATATCGAAGGTTAGGGTGCTGGTGGAACATGCAATTTGTGGGGCAAAGCGTTGTCGTATTGTCAAAGATCGTTTACGTTGTCACAAGCTTGGGTTCGATGACCTGATCATGGAACTTGCCTGTGGGTTACATAATTTTAGGTTAACCCTGAAAAATAACGAGTTAAAAATTTAATCTATATAATGTCTATT
>JBBRRV010000548.1:0-1005 GCA_038246075.1 Bacteroidales bacterium | reverse complement strand
TACTGGTACCGGTGGCATCGCCATTACTGGCAACTCCACTATTGCTGGTACCCTCGGTTCCTTAACTGGTCTAGCCAGCTCCGGTGCCGTTACCTTCACCAGCCTCAGCACTGCTGGCATCGTCACCAACACCGCTGGTGGTGCCCTTGGTACCGTCGCCGCTGTCCCAGTTGCCAATGGTGGTACCAACCTAACCAGCTACACGATTGGTGACTTACTCTACGCCTCCGGTGCCACGACACTGGCTAAGTTAAACGATGTTGCTGCTGGATCTTGCTTACTCTCCGGTGGTGTCGCGACTGCTCCAACATGGGGTAGTTGTAGCGCGGGTGGTGGTATTACCGGTTCCGGTACAACCAACTACGTCGCGCGCTTTAACACTGGTTCTACCTTAGCAACTGGACAACTCTACGATGATGGTACCAACGTCAGTGTTGGCGGCACTAGCCCAAGCGCACTGTTTAACGTCGGTGCTGCCAATGAGTTCCGTGTCGCCAGCACCGGTGCGGTCACCGCCGTTGGTGTCAACGCTGGTACCGGTCTCATCCAAGGTACTGGTGGTCTTACTATTACGGGCACCACAACACTTAGTAGCTTAAACAGCGTCGGTATTGTCCACACCAACGCCAGTGGTGTCCTCAGCACTGGTACGGTTACCTTGGGTACTGAAACTACCGGTAACTACGTCGCGACTCTTGGTTCCTTAACCGGCCTCACCACCACGGGTAACACCGGCGCTGGTAGCACACCAACCATTGCTGTTACCTACGGCTCCGCTGCCAACACTACCGTCCAAGGTAACACCGCTATTACCGTCACGGCTGGTACTGGCTTAACTGGTGGTGGTAGCATCACCTTAGGTGCCGGTGGCTCAACTACCTTAAACGTCGCCTACGGCTCAGCTGCTAGCACGGCAGTGCAGGGTAATGTCCAATTCGTCTGTCCAACTGGTACGGGTAACTTAACTGGTGGTGGTACGACCATCACAGAAGGTGCCGGTGGTAC
>JBBRRV010000547.1:0-1007 GCA_038246075.1 Bacteroidales bacterium | reverse complement strand
GCTCATCGAGCAGTGTGGTCAGCAAGCGATAGCGGGTTGGCGGTTGTGATGGGTCGGTGCCGTCAACGCCTGGCAGGGTGTAGTCGATTACTCGTACCGTCATGCCACGGTCACTGGCTAGGCGTTGTTTGGCTGATGCCACGTCAGACGGACAGATAACGCTTAAATACGAGCCGTCACTCAGCGCTTTTAGCACCGGTAGTTTGCGATGCACCGGGCAGCGCCACAGTAAATCAGCGCCGGTTGCCGCGGCTGCCTGCCAATGGTTGTAACCATTAAAGCCGCGATCAGCTAAACACAGCATGCCGGATTTTAAGTGCGCCATCAACGGCTGGCATACCGTCCACTCGCCTACCCGATAAGCATCAATATGGGCTGCAAGAATGGCGTGGGTGCCACATTCGACGAGTACCGCGCATTGCGCCTGCGGATAGCCCGCATGGCCGGTGCGACTGCCGGGGTAGCCAAAGGTTTTAATATTGCCAGCTTCGTCGGGTACCTCGAAGTTGCTGCCGTCAATGGCCACCAATCTAAGGCCGTTATAGAAGGCGTCTGGGTGACGCTTCGGATCGGCCAGTGGGATGCAGGCTTGGGCGACCAAGCTTTGCAGCGGTAAAGAGCCAAGCTTTGCGCGCATCTCGCTGATTGAGGATTTGCGAATGGTGACGATGCCGTCGTTGACGGCACGATTGCCTTGCATCCACGATAGCCCTTGGGAGATGACATCGAAGACTTGCTCGTAGGCGACGTCAGGGTAAAGACTAAGCGCCATACAAAAATAGACGCCGGATACGGCGGGCAGGCTGCGGATGCGTTGGCTGTTACAGCCGTGCTGATCCAGAATGCCGTTGATGAGGGGCGCGGGATAGACCTGCGCCAACAGGCTGGCGCTTAAATAGTCGCTGAGCCTTGCACCGGTGCCTAAGATTGCTTTGGTTCGTGCCATGACGCGCTCTTAAGATGGAATAACTTAGTATGGCATGTTTTTAGTTAACCGAACAGTATTG
>JBBRRV010000546.1:0-1008 GCA_038246075.1 Bacteroidales bacterium | reverse complement strand
GCTAATCGTGCACATGTATTGTCTGGGGGTAGGTTGACAGATTCGGAAAAAGTGCTTCATCCGAATGACGATGTCAACAAGTCGCAATCAACGAATGATACTTTTCCGACAGCCATGAATCTTGCTGCCTATAAAATGGTTACAGAAGTTACTTTAACAGGTATGCAGCAACTTCGCGAAACGCTAAGGCAAAAATCGGAAGCATTCAATGGTATAGTAAAAATTGGGCGTACTCATTTTATGGATGCTACGCCACTAACCCTTGGTCAGGAATTTTCTGGATATGTTCAGCAGTTAGACAATTCCATGCGTGCCATCCGCATTGCCTTGGAAATGGTTCGCGAGCTTGCACTTGGTGGTACTGCAGTTGGCACAGGTATGAATGCACCAATAGGTTATTCCGAATTAGTCGCTGCGAAAATTTCAGAATTTACAGGATTAGCATTTATTACTGCCCCCAACAAGTTCGAAGCTTTGGCTACAAACGACGCCATAGTAGAACTGAGCGGAGCCTTAAAACGTACAGCGGTGTCACTTATGAAGATAGGTAACGATATCCGCATGCTTAGTTCCGGTCCACGTTGTGGTATTGGCGAAATTATTATTCCAGACAACGAGCCAGGGTCATCAATTATGCCAGGTAAAGTAAACCCAACTCAAGCTGAAGCTTTAACTATGGTTTGTGCCCAAGTAATTGGTAATGACGTTGCAGTAACTGTTGGTGGTTCACTGGGCAATTTCGAATTGAATGTATTCAAACCTATGATTGCAGCCAATGTATTGCATTCGTCCCGCCTGATAGGCGATGCCTGTTTGTCATTTAACATCCATTGTGCTTCAGGAATAGAACCAAATTTTGAGGTAATAAATAAACACTTGGAGAATTCACTGATGATGGTAACTGCACTCAATCCGCACATTGGATACGAAAATGCTGCGAAGATTGCAAAAAAAGCGCTCCAGGATAACAAAACACTCCGGGAAGTTGCCATAGAACTTGGTTTGGTG
>JBBRRV010000545.1:0-1010 GCA_038246075.1 Bacteroidales bacterium | reverse complement strand
CATGAGCAAACGCGTGAGGGAGCTGAGCCACGTGGAGAAGGTCGCCGGCGTGGCCATGTAGCCGTGGCCGGGCACCCGGGCGGAACGGCGCCACCATCGTTGCTGGATGGCCACATCGCCGCGGCGGATTCGCGCCGCAGGTGGTCGCTGGTGCAGATCGGGTTGTGCGGGTACTACCTGCTGTTCGTCGGCTGGTTCTTCATCGGCGGCGACTCGGGTGGCTATCGGACCTTCATCGCCGACGGGGTCTACCTGCCGTTGGACGCGGCCGGGATCGTGCTGGCGTTGTGGGCGGCCCGGCGCAGCAGCCGTGGCCGGGACCGCACGGTGTGGCTGCTGCTCGCGCTGGCGCTGATGTTCCAGGTGCAGGGCGACGGGATGTGGTGGTGGCTGGAGGCGGTCCAGGGCGAGTCCCCGTTCCCGTCGGTGGCTGACATCGGCTACAGCGGCTTCTACCCCGTGCTCATCATGTCGCTGGCGCTGATGCCCGTGCGCCGCCAGTCCCGGCGGGCCTCCGTAGCGAACCTCCTCGACGTGCTGGCGATGGTCGGCGGGGCGTTCATGCTCATCTGGTACCTCGTGCTGGGAGCGGCGGTGGAGGCCGGGTTCGGCGACCTCGAGCACGTGTTGAACGTCTCCTACCCGCTGTGGGACCTGATGCTGCTCATGGTCGCCGGCCGGGTGGTGCTGCGCGGCAGCGACCCGCGGTGGACGGTGGCGACCCGTTGGCTGATCGCCGGGGCGTGCTCGTGCGTCGTTGCCGACGTGGGCTTCGGCTACGTCAGTGGCCTGGACGGGTTCACCGGCGGCGGCTGGCTGGACCTGTTCTGGGTCGGGGCGCTGATGTGCTTCGCGCTGGCCGCGGCCAGCCGCCCTGGGGCGGCCGCCGCCGCCGCCGACTCCGGCCGGTACGCGCACCTGTTGCCGGTGCTGGCCATCGTGGCCAGCTATGCCGTCGTCGCCAAGGTCGCGGTCGGGCTGCCGATGTATCCGCTGGGTGGCGTCCTGAT
>JBBRRV010000544.1:0-1017 GCA_038246075.1 Bacteroidales bacterium | reverse complement strand
ACTGCAGAAAGCAGAGATCATTTCGAAACTTGAAAAAGGCCAGGTACTCGAAGGAATTGTTAAAAACATCACTTCATACGGCGTATTTATTGACCTTGGCGGTGTTGACGGACTTGTCCATATCACCGACCTTTCATGGGGCCGCATCAACCATCCGGAAGAAATCGTTCAGCTGGACCAGAAGATCAAGGTTGTTATCCTTGATTTCGACGATAACAAAAAACGTATCGCCCTTGGTCTGAAGCAACTTACACCTCACCCCTGGAATGCACTCGATCCTGAACTCAAAATTGGTGATACCCTTACCGGAAAAGTAGTGGTTATTGCTGATTATGGCGCTTTCATCGAGATAGCTCCCGGCGTTGAAGGACTCATCCACGTTTCGGAAATGTCATGGTCGCAGCACCTGCGCACCGCACAGGATTTCCTGAAGGTTGGCGATTCAGTTACTGCAGTTGTGCTCACCCTCGATCGCGACGACCGCAAGATGTCGCTGGGTATCAAACAACTCATCCCGGATCCATGGTCGAACATCAAGGAAAAATACCCTTTGAGTTCACGTCATACGGCTACCGTGCGTAACTTCACCAACTTCGGCATCTTTGTTGAACTTGAAGAAGGCGTTGACGGACTCATCCATATCTCGGATCTGTCATGGTCGAAAAAGATCAAGCATCCTGCAGAATTCACCAAAATTGGCGAACAGATTGAAGTAATCGTTCTCGACGTTGATGTTGAAAACAGACGCCTCAGCCTTGGTCACAAGCAACTCGAAGAAAACCCATGGGATGTATTCGAAACTGTATTCACAGTAGGTTCTGTGCACAAAGGAACTATTCTCAATTCATCAGATAAGGGTGTTGTTGTAACATTGCCCTATGGTGTAGAAGGATTTGCTCCTGCCCGTCACCTTTCGAAAGAAGATGGTGTTACCGCACGTGTTGACGAAACCCTCGATTTCAAGGTTATCGAATTTTCGAAAGAAAACAAGAAAATCATTCTTTCGCACAGCAAGGT
>JBBRRV010000543.1:0-1017 GCA_038246075.1 Bacteroidales bacterium | reverse complement strand
CAGCGGAAAGCAAATGCCCCGTCACGGCGAAATACTTAACAAACGTGCATTGGTTAATTCCAAATGTTATGCTATATTTGCACCCTCTTAAAATAAAGCTGAACTAACCGCTTAACAATAAATAACATGCAGAATAAAGGTGCCATTACATTCTTTGCAATTGCTTTTGCATTGGTATGCCTCTTCCAACTTTCGTTCAATTTCTTTACTAACAGCACTGAAAGAGCGGCCAGCAATTTCGCTAAAAGCGATCAGGCGCTCTCCCTTGCCAAGCAAATGGCAGGAGGCGATGCAGGTAAGGAAAAATTCCTGACAGATTCCATTTTCAAATCAAGGGAGAAGTATTACCTCGATTCCGTGGCCAACAAAGTGGTTTACAATATCCTGATTAGAAAATACACATACAAGGAATGTCTGGAAAGGCAGATTAACCTCGGACTCGACCTCAAGGGTGGTATGAACGTTACCATGGAAGTTTCTGTGGTTGATGTCGTGCGGGCTTTATCAGGTTATAGCACCAACCCCGTATTCAACCAGGCTATTACCAGCGCAGTTGCCAAGCAAAAAAACAGTCAGAAGGATTTTGTTACACTGTTTGGTGAGTCATTTAAAGAAATCGATCCCAATGCAAAGCTTGCAGCTATTTTCGGCCGTATCGAGCTGAGGGATAAAATTAAGCCTAATGCTACGAATGATGAAGTACTGAAAGTGGTTCGCGCTGAAGCAAACGATGCTTACGATCGCACCTTCAATATTCTGCGTAACCGTATCGACCGCTTTGGTGTTGCCCAGCCTAACATCCAGAAACTGGCTACCAGCGACCGTATTTTAATTGAACTTCCTGGTATCAAAGATCCTGATCGTGTACGTAAGCTACTTCAGGGAACAGCAAAACTCGAATTCTGGGAAACATACCAGTTCGACCAGTTAGCTCCATTCTTCAACGACGCAAATAAAAAACTTACTATTATCGGAACTTCTGATGATACAAAGGTCGCCGGTGATTCCACTAAAGGT
>JBBRRV010000542.1:0-1018 GCA_038246075.1 Bacteroidales bacterium | reverse complement strand
TAGATAACTTTCGCAATTAGAGGAAAAGGAAAACGAAGAGGAGAGAAGCAGATGTCATGCCACAGCACAAGCCATCAGATGGCGATTAACTAAGCCGGCGATGGCGCGTGTCCGAGCGGTGTGGTAGTGGCGATGATGACGATCCATTTGATGGATGGACTGGAAACGGCGCATTCGCCCGATAGTATGCTCAACAATGATGCGAAAATGACTAAACACCCGATTGAATACAGCGTCGGGTATCGGACGCTCTTTCCCGCGCGGTTTGCGACGGGGGGAGAAGCCATTTGGGCGCAGGGTTGCCAATTTAATATAGGCCAGATCCCCGCCGATACCGATCGCGTCGGGCAGACGCTGCAATAGTCCACTTTCCTCCAACAGTTTGATGTCAGCCGTTGGCCCACGCACACTGTCGGACACGTCGCTGATATAGCCGTTGTCGGCATCCACCGCCACCTGACTTTTGAGCGTGTGTCGCTTTTTCTTACCACTGTAATGGGCATCCGCCTCGCTATGATTTTGAGGGCGTTGAACCGCTTGCTCAAAACTATCCACGACCACTGTCAATTCCGGGATCATGTCCAGCAATTCAGAAAATTGTCGGCGGCGTTTACGCCCCGGATCGGGCAAGCGCATTGTATCCATCCCCGCCTGCTCCAGCAACGGCAGTACTCGTGCCAGTGTGCGCGAGACGGTCGGCGCACTCACCCCGAATACATACCCCAATACATCGCCTGTCGGATAAATCCGCAACCACACCACCACTAGCAACACATGGTCTCGCAGCTCCATCTCATAGCTGCGTCCCGCCCCCATGTCCCGTTGACGGTTTGGTCGTTGCAACCGTTCCTGTTCCGCTTCCACATAGCGCGGCAAGATATCTGTCACCAGTTGGTCAAACGCTGTTACGGTCAGACCGGTTACTTTGGGAAATAACTTTGGATGTTGGCTGAGGTGTTCATAGCGCATTATCATCTCCCTACTTTAGCACTTCCTTTCCTATTGTGAAAGTTATCTA
>JBBRRV010000541.1:0-1021 GCA_038246075.1 Bacteroidales bacterium | reverse complement strand
GGTTTAATGGTAAATTCGTGAGGCTACTTTCGTAAGATTTCCTGTATTAGTTTCCATCGGCGTTCTTGTTTCAATCCGTTGTGGACATTTAGTAATTTCTTTAACTGACCAAAACTGCCGTCTAGGGAATTCGTGGTATTTGGAATATTAAGATGCGGATATTTCTGGTAAGTAAACAAGTAAGGTAAATTAGTATTTAAACTTCGGTAGGCTGACCTGATTCGCTTGTGGGTGTAAAACCATTTGTTGGTAATTGGATTAACGGTTCGTTCTTTTAAAAATTCTTTCCATTTCTCGTGCCATTGATTAAGCAGGGTTGTAAAATATTCTTCAGTAACTTCTGTTAGGGCTAAGGCTATGGTTCGTAATTCTTTTGCGGCCTGTAGCTTTGGCCTTCGGGTCAAATAGAAGTTAATAGTTTTAATCTGGTGGAATTGACAATGTTGTATCGGAATACCCCTAAATACTTCCTTAATGCCTCGTTTTCCGTCTAAAACCATGGCCTGAAAGGTGAAACCCAATTCTTCCAGTATAGCCCTGGCTTCCCTGTAGGCGTCAACGGTTTCAGTCTTTACTTCCAGCCAACAGAGATTCTGTTTTAAATCTGCGGCTCGGACAACTAGCACCCCATACTCCCGACTCCAGAAGGTAACATCAGCAATACCGATGACAGGCTGTGGGTGGAGGTAAAAACCTTTGGGCTTACACTTATCCAGTTGCTGGCGAATCCATTTCTCGCTGCGCTGATGGTTATTGGCCAATTGTTTGATTGTTTGGCGCTGCCAGATATATTCCTTAAATAGTTTCTTTTGTAGCCTAATTTTCCGTCTTTGGTTCTCAAATTGTTTACCGCAATCTAAACACTTGTAACGCTGTTTACCTCTGAAGCTTCCATTCCTTTTCGTGTGTCTAGACTTACATTTCGGGCATTTTTTTAAAAGCCATAATAATTATTGTTAATAATTTACCTTCATTATGGCAGAAAGCCTGAATTTTAGCCTCACGAATTTACCATTAACTC
>JBBRRV010000540.1:0-1021 GCA_038246075.1 Bacteroidales bacterium | reverse complement strand
TTGGGACACGGACACTCAATGGCAATTTTTGCAACATTCAAAGGGAAAAATGAATAATAAAAAACAACGAACCGCTAACATCGGTTTGGCAATATGGCGGTTTTAGTGCTAAATTCAAGTTCAGTTTTTCAATTGAACTTTAGTGCAATGTTGAAGTTTTGTGCTTCGATTTCCGCCACATCGCCAAGCCGAAAAACGTTAGCGGTCATTGTAGAGCGACCTCACAAATTCAAACGACCAAGGCAAAATAGCTTAACGAATGAAAGACAACGAAAAATTTGAAGAAGCAATTAAAACCTTTCCGAAAGAAATGCAAGAAATAGCACGACAAGCAAGAAATTTAATTTATGAAATTCTTCCAGAAGTGGTCGAAGTAGTTTGGGTTCCACAAAAGAATACAGGTTTTGGGACAGGTATTAAGAAAAAAACTGATCATTTTTGTTGGTTAATGCCAGCAACAAAGCACGTTAATTTAGGTTTCAATTATGGCGCAGAACTTCCAGACCCTGCTAATTTACTTGAAGGGACAGGAAAGCTATTTAGACATATAAAAATAAAATCAATTGAAGAACTTTCAAATAAAGACTTAATTGCGATTTTGAAATATTCAACAACTTATAGAGTTCCAATTATTAATAGGGACAAAATAAAACAGACAGAAAAATTTTAGCTTTGTTTATTATGGAGACAAAAGACGGAATTCAAAACCTTTATGCAAAAACAACAGAAGAATGGCGAGAATGGTTGAATAAAAATTGCCAAACCGAAAAGTCTATTTGTTTAATTGTTTACCACAAAAAGAGTAAAACACCAAGTGTTCATTGGCACGATGCAATAGAAAATGCACTATGCTATGGCTGGGTTGACAGCAAAGCGAATAGTAGAGATAAAGAAAGTTGCTTATTGAAATTCACACCTCGTAATCCAAAAAGTAATTGGGGAAAACGAAACATTGAAAGAGCAATTAAAATGACAGAAAGCGGACTTATGACAAAATACGGACAAGAACTAATTGATATTG
>JBBRRV010000539.1:0-1024 GCA_038246075.1 Bacteroidales bacterium | reverse complement strand
TGTTGATGGTCAATAGGTTGTTCCCGCCGAGTCTTGAGGCGGGAGGCCTATAGCCGAGAGCCGAGTGTTCTCGGTGGGTGTTGTAGTAGTCGAGGAACGCTGGCAGCCAGTCTGTTCGCTCTTGGCTGTTCGCCCAGATGCGGCCGTAGGCCCATTCACGCAGGCAGGTCTGGATGAAGCGCTCGGCCTTGCCGTTGGTCTGCGGCGTGTAAGGCCGGGTATAGGTGTGCTTGATGCCCAGCGCCTGACAGGCCTTGTTGAAGAGCTTGGAGCGGTAGGCCGAGCCGTTGTCGGTCAAGAGGCGCTTGATCTTCACGCCGTGCGCCGCGTAGTGCGCGACCGAGGCTTTGAGGAACTCGATGGCCGAGCCCTTGCGCTCGTCGGGATGCATCTGCACGAAGCCGGCACGCGAGTGGTCGTCGATGGCAACATGAGCGAACTCCCAGCCGGCCCCGCGTACCGCGTCCTGTCGATCGCCTGTGACGCGGTGGCTCGGGCGCACGATGCGGCCGAGCTTCTTGATGTCGATGTGCAGCATCTCGCCAGGTGCCGTGTGCTCGTAGCGAACCACCGGGCGCACCGGATCGAGCGCTTTCAGGCTCGACAAGCCCAGGCGAGCCAGCCAGCGGCTCACGGTCGAGACGCTGCGGCCCACCAGCTCGGCGATGCGGCGCATGGGCATGCGCAGCCTGCGCAGCTGCTCGATCGAGCGCCCCAGCGCTGCATCGACCGTCTCGCGGGTGCGCCTCGGGCGCGAGCTGCGATCGACCAGGCCAGCCAGTCCGTGCTCCTCGTAGCGTCGCAGCCACTTCCTGGCCGTGCGCAGGCTGACGCCGGCGGCCTCGGCCGCCGCCCTCAGCCCCATCACCCTGACTCGCTCGACCAACAACTTGCGGCCCTCAACGGTCAATCTGGCATTCTTGTGGCTGTTCACCCGGTCGTCCTTTCTGTGAGTGCTGAAGCGTCGTAACTCCAGTCTCCCAGACTCTTCCGGGTGAACAACCTATTGAGACATCACAGCTAG
>JBBRRV010000538.1:0-1025 GCA_038246075.1 Bacteroidales bacterium | reverse complement strand
TAGGGTCTGCTGAAAAACTTTATCCCCTTTGGTAATTAGATATTTATAACGATATTTGGGTTCATAAATGCAAGGATTTATGAAAAGAGATAAAAAAAAGCATGCACCGACTCCGGTGTATGTCAGCCCGAAGCAGCTTTCACTTGATTGTTTTACAACTCCTTTTGAGCAGCATCTGAATTCCAAAAATCGTTGGGTTATTTTGGCGACTCTTATTCCATGGGACGAAGTTTGCAACCTGTACCTCCGACATGTTGGGGTTAGTGTCACGGGTCGCCCGCTGCTTAATCCACGGGTTGTAATTGGTTCGTTGATCATCAAACACCTGTGTAACCTGGACGACCGGGAGACCGTTGATCAGATTTCGGAGAACATTTACATGCAGTATTTCCTGGGATATTCCAGTTTTACTTCAGAAGCACCCTTTGATGCCTCTCTGTTTGTTGAGTTCCGCAAACGATTGGGTATGGATACTTTGAATGCAATGAACGAAAAAATTGCCTCAATTAAAACCCATCTTGAAACCAAAGAAAGGGGAACAACATCTACAACTGATTCGAAGTTGCCCACTGATCAGAATAGTAATTGTGGTGAACCACTGATAAAATCAGATCAGCAAATGGATGAAAAACAAACACCCTTGCCTGATCCGGAATCATTGCCTGATCAGAACAGCAATCTTACAGAACCCAATAACCGGGGGAGGGTGATTTTTGATGCCACCGCCTGCCCACAGGACATTGCCTATCCTACGGATCTTGACCTGCTTTCGGATGCCCGCAAAAAATCAGAAGAATTGATCGATAAGCTTTACAGCCCCTCCCTGCACCAGAAGAAGCCAAGGACATACCGAAGGATTGCACGCAAACTTTACCTTCAGACAGCTCAAAAAAGGAACAAGTCTCGCAAGCAGATCCGCAAGGCAGTAGGATCCCAGCTGCGGTTGCTGAAGCGTAACCTCAAATCAATCAACACCCTGCTGGATGCCTTCCAGGAAATACCTCTCAGGGCAAAGGATTACAGGT
>JBBRRV010000537.1:0-1025 GCA_038246075.1 Bacteroidales bacterium | reverse complement strand
GGTATAATACTTAATTCTAGTGCTTAGGATTTGCTAAAATCTCCTGGATGAGTTTGTATCGTCGATGCCTTTTTAGTCCTCGATGGATTCTCAATAAATCTTTCAAGTGACTAAAACTGCCGTCCAAGGAATTGGTAGTATTGGGAATATGTAGCTCCGGGTATTTCTGGTAAGTAAACAGGTAACGCAGGTTAGTGTTTAAGCTTCGGTAGGCAGACCTAATTCGTTTATGGGTATAAAACCATTTTTTGGTAATTGGGTTATCAGTTCGTTCTTTTAAAAAGTCTTTCCATTTTTCGTGCCACTGATTAAGTAAGGTGGTAAAATATTCTTCGTTAACTTCGGTTAAGGCTAAGGCTATGGTTCGCAATTCTCTTGCGGCTTGTAATTTTGGCCTTCGGGTCAAATATTTGTTTACAGTCTTAATTTGGTGGAACTGACAATGTTGAGTCGGGATACCCTCAAACACCTGTTTTATCCCCGGCCTGCCGTCTAAAACAATGGCATCAAAGGTAAAACCCAGCTCTTCCAGACATTCTCTGCCGATACGATAGGCTTCTCCCGTTTCCTTAGTTAACTCCCACCAATACAAATTGCGTTTGGCATCAACATCGCGGAATACCACCACTCCATACTCTCTGCCCCAGAACACTACATCGGCGGCGACCACAATCGGTTGCGGGTGCAAGTAACAGCCTTGAGGATTGGCCCGCTCAAGATATCTTCTTACCCAATCGATGCTCCTGTGATATTTAGCAGCTAATTGAATTGTTGTTTGTCTGCCCCAAACATATTCTTTAAATAATTTTTTTACAGGCCTATTTCTTCTTCTGCTACTTTGAAAATTTTTCTTACAGACTTTACACTGGTATCTTTGGAGGTTTAATTGCTTTCCCTTACAAATAACTTCATAGGAACCGCAGTATTTACACTTTTTTTAAATGGCATAGTTAATTTATGTTAATAATTTACCTTAAGTATGCCACTAATTAACAAATTTAAGCGCTAATTTTAAGTATTATCTC
>JBBRRV010000536.1:0-1025 GCA_038246075.1 Bacteroidales bacterium | reverse complement strand
TCAAATTTATTTGGCAGAGAAGAAACAATCTGAGACATTTAAGATCAACTTACTATGGAGAGTTTGATCCTGGCTCAGGATGAACGCTAGCGGCAGGCTTAATACATGCAAGTCGTACGGGATCCGAGGTAGCAATACTTTGGTGAGAGTGGCGCACGGGTGCGTAACACGTATGCAACCTACCTATAACCGGGACATAACTTTGAGAAATTGAGGCTAATATCCCATAACACTGCGAAGTGGCATCACTATGCAGTTAAAACTCCGGTGGTTATAGATGGGCATGCGCGACATTAGCTAGTTGGTGAGGTAACGGCCCACCAAGGCTACGATGTCTAGGGGTTCTGAGAGGATTATCCCCCACACTGGTACTGAGACACGGACCAGACTCCTACGGGAGGCAGCAGTAAGGAATATTGGTCAATGGGCGCAAGCCTGAACCAGCCATGCCGCGTGAAGGATGACGGCCCTATGGGTTGTAAACTTCTTTTGTACGGGAAAAAACCACCGGTCGTGTATCGGTGCTGATGGTACCGTAAGAATAAGCATCGGCTAACTCCGTGCCAGCAGCCGCGGTAATACGGAGGATGCAAGCGTTATCCGGATTCATTGGGTTTAAAGGGTGCGCAGGCGGAGTGTTAAGTCAGTGGTGAAATCTCTCGGCTCAACCGGGAAACTGCCATTGATACTGGCATTCTTGAGTATTGTTGAGGTAGGCGGAATGTGTCATGTAGCGGTGAAATGCTTAGATATGACACAGAACACCGATCGCGAAGGCAGCTTACCAAGCAATAACTGACGCTCATGCACGAAAGCGTGGGGATCAAACAGGATTAGATACCCTGGTAGTCCACGCCGTAAACGATGATCACTCGATGTTGGCGATACACAGTCAGCGTCTTAGGGAAACTATTAAGTGATCCACCTGGGGAGTACGGTCGCAAGATTGAAACTCAAAGGAATTGACGGGGGCCCGCACAAGCGGAGGAGCATGTGGTTTAATTCGATGATACGCGAGGAACCTT
>JBBRRV010000535.1:0-1029 GCA_038246075.1 Bacteroidales bacterium | reverse complement strand
GTGTGACGCAACCAGCTTGTTTTGATAGTAAACTTCAATTTTATGACTAAATATTTTAACATCAACAAAACTCCCAACCAGCTTGTCCGCTACCGAATAACGGTTGCAACAGTAACTGATGGTGGCGTATTTATCTACCCTCAATTGCACCGAATCGGAACATGCCAGTGGTTCTTTGTATTGCCATAACAGCTTTTTCTCATCCGCAAACATCTCCATGGCGGTGAGTCCGGTTAATTGCTGTTTGGCTTGATTGATACGGATAATAACTGTTTCCAGATATTTATCGGCTTCTTCCATGTTGGCAAAGTCGCTTTTAAAACCAAAGGCTTTTCTTCTGATGTATTCCACACTGCGTTCAACATGCCCTTTTTCATTTCCGCTGTAGGCATTGCAAAAACGGTGGCTAAACTGGTAATGTCCCTTCATTTGAAGCAAAGCCTGGGTCGGTTCTTTCTCATGTTTACCAATAAATTTGGCAATAGCAATGCGCATATTGTCATAAACCATCTGGTGGTAAACACCCCCTATGTGCTCAAAAAAGGAAACATGTGACTCCATAAAAGCCAGCGTATCCTGACGCTTAAATATGACCGCATAACGATAATTGCTGTAAGAAGAGGTAAATACGGCAAGTTGAAAACGGCTCAATTGTCCCCCTATGTTTAGTTTTATCTCGCCCCAGTCAAACTCACAGGAGGATCCAGGTTGGTACTGCTGCCGGATAAATGTCTCCTTGCCCGCAACTGATTTTCCTTGCTTTTCGCAGATATAATTGCAAACAGTGGTATAGCCGATCTCCAAACCTTGATCATGAATTAATTGCAAAATATCTATTTTCTTCAGGATTTGCTTCCGCATACCCTGCTGTATTTTCGTGTCGTTTTGTTCCAGAACCGTGTCTATAACACACTGTATCTCTTCTGTTAAACGAACTTTGCTCCTTGTCCCAACAGTGTAAACGGGAGGACTCGACAGATACGTCGGAAGAACCGTTTCAGGCTTCACTGAGCCCTTTTGAAGATTCTC
>JBBRRV010000534.1:0-1030 GCA_038246075.1 Bacteroidales bacterium | reverse complement strand
TTTGATGGGTAACGTATTTTGCACAAGTTCGTCGATCCAAAAGGCTTGTTTTGCAGCCTGGCATTTTGGGCAATGCCTGTCGCCACAACTATTATAGCTGTAGCGCATTGTGCCACAGTTTTCGCAGGCCTCTTCGTGGCCACCAAGAGCAGCTGTTCGGCAACTTACAATGCGATTCAGCACTTTTAATTGCAGCGGGGTTTGCTTCGTTTTGGCAAGCAGTGTGGCACCAAACAAAGTGACCACATCGGCCAACTCAAACTTTGTCCTCATTTCTTTGGAAAGTTATACAGCGTGTCGAGCGGGCTGTGTGGCTTTATCAGCGGACACTGGGCTACGTGAAGGTAAATCATAGTAGTGGTGATTTCGGCATGGCCAAGCAACTCTTTGAGAGTTACAATATTTAGACCCTGTTCGAGCAGGTGTGTCGCATAGGAATGCCGCAGTGCATGCAAACTCACTTCCTTGGATATAGAGGTCTTTTTCAGGTTTTCGCGCATCACCCACGAAAGACCTTTGACGCTGTAGCGACCATCCGGCTCTTTGCCATTGAACAACCAAACATGCGGGTTTTCTGCCCCAAGATACTTTCTCAGTCCAACAGCCATACTTTCGGCCAGAGGAACAATGCGGTCTTTCTTGTATTTGCTCTGTCGTATATGGATTGTTTTGCGCTCAAAATCGATATCCGATATTTTCAGGTTAACAACTTCCTGTCCGCGCAGGCCCGCCGAGTAAATTAAAGTCAGCACTATCCTTTGTTTCAGCAGGGTGGGTGCGGCAAAAAGCTCTTTTAGTTCCTGCTGATTAAGGATTACTGGTAGTTTGGCATCTTTTTTTAACGAGGGCAGAGCAATGGCATTTTTGTTCATCCCCAACAGCCGGTAATAATAGCGCAAACCGTAAACCATATGTTTAAAACTGCTGCGCGAGGGAGATCGCGGATCACGTGCCAGGCAAGCAAGGTATTCGTTGATTTCTTCGGGGTCAATAAGTTCGGGCAGCTTCCCGAAATGAACGACAAACAAAG
>JBBRRV010000533.1:0-1034 GCA_038246075.1 Bacteroidales bacterium | reverse complement strand
AGTTTTTGCACTGTCTGCTTTAAGTCCCGCAAGGACCTGTTTCGTTAGAATGGAAGTTGTAGGGGTTGTTTTCTTTTGGCCGTATATGGATAAAGTCAGAAAAAGAAAGCTGCAAAAGAAAAGTATACGTTTCATATATATTTTTAAAGAGTGCAAAAATAATCATAATTATCGGAGAGATATTCATATTGGACAGAGAACGGCCGCTTTAGTCTCAGACGGTGCCTTAGACTGGCATATTTTTGCATGCTATAGCCTGAGAAATAGTCAATGTGATGAACGCAACCCTAGCCGTAAGCATAAATCGACTAAGGTAGATCCTACTCCTTGTTCGAATTAGGCTGTGTCCTTGCCGAACAAATATTTTCAGCTGGTCGCCGGCAAAATAATTAAAATTGAGAATTCAGGCAGCGCCCGAAGGAGCGTACGAAAGCACACTATTAGGGGAAACATTTTTCAGGATAGCGGATAGCGTAAGATTATTTCAATAAATATCTCATATCCGGAATGGAAAATTCTCCGATAACATCATAGGTGGATTTTCCACCGCTGAATTCCTTCCATGTTGTATGGAAAATACCATTCAGCCGGTTATTCCCGATATAATTTATTTTAAAATAAGCCGTAGGGGAATTTGTTCCCAGATAAATGTCATCAGTACTCGGATCTGAATGTTCAATTGGTTTGTCATAATGAATATTTGCACCGGCTACATTCTTCCATGGATCTGAAAAGTAGTAATTTGCATAACACACATTAAATGTTGTATCCTTGTTCAGGTTAAAGTCAAAAGATATGGCTAAATCCTCCGACGTCTGTATATCAGTGAATCTTACCATTTGTATAGCCATCACGACCCCGGTCTCTGACGGGCTGTACCAAACGGTCATTTTGGGATAGGTCTTAATGGTCAGTTGCTTATTTTCAGCAGTGACCTGGTCGGTGAAATTTACATGGATATAGTAACTCCCATCATAAGGAGGATTAGGATCAGGTAAAATCAGATTTTCTATGTAAGATTCTGAACCGTTACT
>JBBRRV010000532.1:0-1041 GCA_038246075.1 Bacteroidales bacterium | reverse complement strand
TTGGGCTGCCGGCCAACGGCTTGCACGCGAGGCTCCCAAGGTGGTGACCTCGGACGGTCTCAAGCCGCGTGCGGCATCGCAATCGCCCTGACAGGTGCCTGCCTTTGGGTGCCTGCGTTTTGGTGACTACCTCCTGGTCGTCGACGACGCGATCATGGCCATCTGACATGCCACGAAGCTGGCGGAAGCCAGCACGGCTGCCTGACCCGCTGGCGTCCGTCACGCAAGATGCCGTCGGGCGCCTGTGGCCTGCACCAGTCGAGTCACACAGCCCGTGTGGCCGCATCTGGAGCCTCGCATTGAAGACGATTGCCGATCCCCCTGAACGCGATCGATGGGCGCGCCTGCGCTTCTCGATCATTGGCCCGCTGATGGCTGCGCCACCCGAGCCACGGCAGTTGGGCGCCGCCCTCGTCGCCCTGGCGGCCAAGACCTGGTGCCACCCTGTGTCGGCGTGCGGGCGCCGGTCTGAATGTGTCGTCTTTCCGCCGCTCTGAACGTGCGTTTTCTTCCTGATCCGTCTTCTTCCGATCACGGTCTCTGACGGTCTTCTTCGGAGCTGGCTTCGTCTTCTTCAGACTTGGGTGTCGGGGGTGTGGGGTCGACGTGACCGTCACGCAGGACCGGCTCCAGGAGACGGTCCGATGGCGAAGGCGGGACAGCGTAAGTGCCTGTTTTGCGGGCTGTTTTTCCTGCCCGACCACCGCAGCGGTTCGCGCCAGCGCTACTGTTCCGCGGCTGAGTGCCGGCGCGCCAGCAAGGCCGCCAGCCAAGCCGCCTGGCTGGCCCAGGCAGTCACCAAGGACTACTTCAGGAGTCCTGTGCATGTCGCCCGCGTGCAGGCCTGGCGCCTCGCGCACCCCGGGTACAGCCGTGGCACGCCGCGTGCAGCAAGCGCGTTACAAGACGGCTTGCCACCGCAAGTACCGCGGACGAAGATTTCGCCGCGTCGGAGTTGGCCACGCCGGAGCCTGTCTGCGCAGGCAGCAGGCCGGCGCGCATCAGCTAGTCCCGGCCGCTCAAGCATGGCTTTGATGGAAC
>JBBRRV010000531.1:0-1041 GCA_038246075.1 Bacteroidales bacterium | reverse complement strand
TGTGGGCCTCACCCACGTTGTTTAGTTCTAAGAGGCGCTGCATAGGTGGCTTCCTCCCGATCGATCGGTGGGGACGTCTGCGGTTGTAACGGTCGAGCCAGCCCGGGAGGGCCAGGGTCCGCTCGGTGCTTGAACCGTAGATGGCTCCGTAGGCCCATCCCTCGAGCATGGTCTTGATGAAGCGCTCGGCCTTGCCGTTGGTCTGGGGCCGGTAGGCCCTGGTGCGTAGGTGGCGCAACCCCAGCTCGCGGCAGGCCGCGGCGTGTGCTTTGGAGCGGTAAGGGTTGCCGTTGTCGGTCATCACCCGCTCGACGCGAACGCCCAGGGAAGCGAAGAAGCGCAGGGCGCGGTGCAGAAACGCAATGCAGCTGCTGGGGCGCTCATCGGGCAAGACCTCGGCGTAGGCCAGCCGCGTGGCGTCATCCACGCAGACGTGGACGAACTCCCAGCCCTGCTCGTAGGCCTGGCGGTGATAGCCCTCGACGGCGCGGGAGCCGGTCACCCTGTGGCCGGGGCGGGCGATCCGCCCCAGCTTCTTGATGTCGATATGGATCAGCTCCCCCGCCCGCTTGCGCTCGTAGCGATTGGCGGGACCGGCATTGAGGCTGGGCAGGCGTCCCATCGCATTGCGCTTGAGGATCAGGGACACGGTCGAGGCCGGCATCTGCAGCAGCTCGGCGATCTGGGGCCCGGTGAAGCGCACCGCCCGCAGCTTCAGGATCGCCTGCTCGCGATCGCGCGGCGTGCGGTGAGGGACCCGACCGGGGGCTGAGGAGCGGTCCTGAAGGCCCGCCTCGCCGTGCTCGCGGAAGCGCCGCACCCACTTTCGCGCGGTCGGCTCGCTGACGCCGGCGGCCTCGGCCGCCACCGCCAGCGACCAGCCTTGCTCGAGGACGCGCTTGGCGATCAGGCGCCTGGACCTTGGACACGTCCTAGCGTTGCGATGCAATGTCATCCGGTTCCTCCTTTGGATGGCTGGGTGGGGTCTCATCCCCCAGCCTCCAAGGAGGGCCGGTCGGAAGAACGTGGTTGGGGCCTACA
>JBBRRV010000530.1:0-1043 GCA_038246075.1 Bacteroidales bacterium | reverse complement strand
TTAAACAACATTTCTGAGCAATAATGCTGACCAAATGCGTCGTTGCTGAACAGGATATTATCGCCGGTGAGATAGCAGAACATTGTGTCGGGCCAGTGAAGCATAGGAGCCTGTATAAAGATCAATTCCTTGCCGTTGCCGACTGAGAGCTTATCGCCTGTCTTAACAGGCTTAAAATTCAACTCCTGATGGTAGTGGCCTTTGATGGATTTGATTCCATTCTCTGTGCAATAAACAGGAGTGTCTGGAATATTCCTCAGCAGTTCAATCAATGCACCACTGTGATCAGGTTCTGCATGGTTAATTACGATATAATCAATAGATGATAACTCAAGTTCACTTGTAAGGTTTTCGACAAATTCATAGGAGAATGGCCGGTAAACAGTGTCGATCAATACTGTTTTTTCTTCTTCTACCAGATAAGAATTATAGCTTGAGCCGTGGTGTGTAGAATATTCATACCCATGGAAACCTCTTAGTTCCCAATCGTTTTTACCCACCCAATAAACATTGTTCTTAATGTGTTTTTTCATTTTCTTTTCAATTAGGTTAATCTCAGGAATTGATTACGCACTATCAATATATTCATCCTACTTTCCTCCCCGAATTATAAATACCGCTTCATGGCATCCATTGTCTCTTTCAATCCGAAAACAATTTCGGGTACATCTTCCAGTTTTGGTTTCTGATCAATTGGTAAACGAGTTGGGATGAATGTTTTGTAGCTGCGATGAAGTTCAATCAGTGATGCAAGGAAACGTCATATGCTGGAAGCCAACGCTGAATCAAATAATTGTTTTCCCAGGATATTTTAGGTTGTTAAACTTCGTTGTTGCTCACGACAAAGATAAGGTTCAAAATCTAAAAAAACAGACGTTGGGTGCAACTTAGCAACAATTAAGCAAACAGTTACAATAAATGCATATGAATTGTTCTATATGTTACCAGATTATAGTTTCCCGGGCATTTGAAGAGGATTGGGGAGTACATTTTGGGGTACAATCAAAAAAAAGCAGCTATGATCAGATCATAACTGCTTGATT
>JBBRRV010000529.1:0-1052 GCA_038246075.1 Bacteroidales bacterium | reverse complement strand
CGGGTTTGCGGTAGGGATGACCATCTCTGATCACCCCCCGCACAGATCCGTACTAGCGGAATTACCGCATACGGCTCCTCCCTTGGATTCGAGCGTCGAAGCGAACATCGGGATAGGGATGAAGAGTTCGTGGGCGAGGAATCCATCGATCAAAGATCGGCCGCAGTTGTTCCCAATTGGGCTTCCGCCGCTGACTACGACGACGTAGAACGTGCCGCCAGTAGCGGCAGAGCCGCTCTCGAAAACGCCCGAGCACAGCCAGGTTTCCCGGCACGGCGTGATAGCGGTAATAGCCGTCTACCACCCGTTTCAGCCACGCTCCGACCTCCGCCACCGGCTCATGCATCTTCCGGCGCAACTCCTGCTTGATGGCATGGAGTTTCGCCCTCATCCGCTTTGCCAATGTGCGTCGCCAGACCACAAAGTGGCCTCTCGAGTTCGTGCCACAGTAGTGCGTGAACCCGAGGAACGCGAATGTTTCCGGTTTCCCTTTGCCGCGCTTCCGGCAATCAGACGCCGCAAAGCGTCCGAACGCGATCAGCCGCGTCTTCTCCGGTTGAATCTCCAGCCCAAACTTCGCCAACCGCTCCTGAAAGTCTCTCAGGAACCGCTCGGCATCAGCCTGATGCTGGAAACCGGCCACGAGATCGTCAGCGTAGCGGACGATAATCACGTCCCCATGCGCCACTTTCTCGCGCCATTTCTCAGCCCACAGATCGAAAACATAATGCAGATACACGTTAGCCAGCAGCGGTGAAGCCACTGCCCCCTGTGGAGTACCTACTGTCGTCTCCGACCATTCGCCGTCTTCCGAAACGCCCGCCTTCAACCATTTCTGGATCAGCCGCAGCACTCGGTTGTCGGCTACCCGATGACCGATGAATTTCAACAGCCACTCGTGACTGACGTGGTCGAAGGAAACCACCACACACTACCCACCATCGGCACTTTCCAGAACGAGTGACGATCACCCGCCTACATCACCCATTTGAAGGACAGTCTCTGGAGGTACTCGGGCACACACGCAGGCACGGCGCCCTGCAGTTGCTGCT
>JBBRRV010000528.1:0-1055 GCA_038246075.1 Bacteroidales bacterium | reverse complement strand
TGCGTATTTCGCTCGAATCCGATCACCCGTTTCGCTCGAAGCCGATCACCAATTTCGGTCCAAGCCGATCACTCGTTTCGCTCGAAGGCGATCACCCATTTCGCTCGAAGCCGATCAGTCAGATCGACTGATTGCGATGGCGACATGAGCTGAGGCCGCAGGATCCCCACCGCAGGCGCTAACTCCTCCGGACGTCTACCCGGAGCGAGGCTGTGCCTGCTGAGAGGATTTCCATGCGGAAGGTGTTGGAGGCGCTACGCCTCACGTTTGATCAGGACCGGAGCCAGCGCGAGATCGCGACGATCCTCGCGCTCTCCCAAAGCACCGTGCACGAGTACGTGGTGCGCTTTCGGGCGAGCGGGCTCCCTTGGCCGCTCGCGACGGACGTCGACGAGGCAGCCCTCGAAGCTCGCCTCTTCACGCGTGGCGCGCTGCCGGCCGCGGCGACGCGCCCGGTGCCCGACTGGGCGATGGTGCATCAGGAGTTGAAGCGGAAGGGCGTCACGCTGCAACTGCTCTGGGCTGAGTACCAGGATGCCGCATCGGAACCGGCCCGGTGCTACCAGTACACGCAGTTCTGCCGCTTGTATCACACGTGGGCGGGGACCCTCGAGCCCGTGCTCCGGCAAGTGCACGTCGCGGGCGAGCGGCTCTTCGTGGACTACGCGGGCCCGACGATGCCCATCGTCCATCCGCGCACGGGTGAGATCACCGCGGCGCAGATCTTCGTGGGGGCGCTGGGCGCGAGTCACCTGCTGTACACCGAGGCGACGTGGACGCAGACGCTCCCCGATTGGATTGGGGCCCACGTGCGGATGCTCGAGTACGTGGGCGGCGTCCCGGCGCTGATCGTCCCGGACAATCTCAAGAGCGCGGTGCGCTCCCCGTGCTACTACGAGCCCACGCTGCACCCGACGTATCAGGACTTCGCCACCCATTACGGGACGGCGATCCTCCCTGCGCGCGCGTATCATCCGCGCGATAAGGCCAAGGTCGAGACGGCGGTGCAGATCGTCGAGCGGGAGATCCTGGCGCCGCTGCGCCATGAGATCTTT
>JBBRRV010000527.1:0-1066 GCA_038246075.1 Bacteroidales bacterium | reverse complement strand
GTGCCAGGGCGTGCCTGTGTCCGGTACAATGTTGAGCCGTTTGCTGGCTGGACGCCCCGAGGTTCCTTCCACGTCTGTGATACCCATTGCGTGTGCTCCTTGTGTGTGTGTGACCCTACTCGGGTCCGGGCGGATTGACGCTCACGATGTCCACTAGCGCCGCTACCAGCGCGTCGAGGGCCGCAATTGCGAGCGTCGTCAAATGAGGGCGCAACGACGAGCCATAGCGCCCCCAGAGTACTGCCACGATACTGACCGCTTTAGCGATGCTTCTCCCCCGGATTCCTACACCGCCCGGACCCGGGATGGCGCTCGTTTTTCCAAGCGCCACCGTCCATATGGCGGTCCACTGTTCCTGCGTGAAACCGCTCATGTGCCCTCCTTGCGCTGCGTGTGCGCGTTATATTGGACGGTCCCGGACTGGCGCAGGTCGACTTGCTGGCCGTAGTCATCCGCGGGGAGGTACGTGCTGTCATTGAGGGCTACCCAGTAGCCGAGCAGCCCGGTGTCCACCGTCGCGTTAATCCGCTTCTGCCCCACTATGAAGTGGTACCCATTGCCCACGAAGAGCACCGTGCGGGTTGGCCCTGCGCACCCACCGGCGACCGGCGCTTGACCGTGGCCAGTAAACGTGATCGTGCGTGAGTAGTAATCATCGACCGCCGGTGCCGTGCTGTGCGAGCCTACCCGCGGCGCTGGCAGAGGCGCTTCATAATAGAGCGCGCCGTCACGTGTCAGGATGCCCCAGTCCGTGATCACAAAGCTGGGCGGTAACGCGGCTTGCATCTTGCTGGCGATCCGGTCTGCTTCCGCCCCCAGGACCGTGGTATCGGTTGGGTCTACTCCCGCGATGAATGCCCAGCGCGCGGTGTGCGTAACCTGCCCCTGGTGCGTGTACTTTAAAAACAAGACCCCGGGCGAGGTTGTGCTGGGCGGGGTGCATAAGGACATAGGCGACTCCTTTCGAGTCCGAGTGGTTTGGCGGGCTTCCGGCTGCGCTAAAGGACGTGGGCGGACTCCCGCCTGTCCAGTTAGCGCGCACCGGTGTACCCTGTTGTTTGTGACC
>JBBRRV010000526.1:0-1073 GCA_038246075.1 Bacteroidales bacterium | reverse complement strand
TGGAAATGACGGGGGAGCCAAATTCGCTTTCAGTCTTCAGAAGAGCATTTTGTATAAGGGCCAGGTTGAAGTGAAGAACGGACTCTTTTCCTTCAGCTTCATCGTCCCGCGTGATATCTCATATAAATACGGCTTTGGTCGTATCAACTATTATGCTTCCGATTCCACTCGTGATGCTTCGGGCGCATACCGCAATATGGTGGTCGGAGGCTTTGACGAAAACATCCAGCCGGATAAACAGGGTCCATCTGTATCCCTTTTCATGAATGACGACAGGTTTGAAACAGGAGGAATCACGGATGAAAACCCTGCTCTTTTTGCACGTATCTTCGACGAAAACGGCATCAACACCCTTGGGAATGGCATCGGGCATGATATCGTGGCAGTACTCGATAATAACACCAGTGAGCCTTATATTCTCAACGACTATTACCAGGCCGAAACGAACACCTTCAAGGCCGGTCACATAAGCTTCCCGTTCTTCAAACTTACCCCGGGTCTGCATACGCTGCGGCTGAAAGTGTGGGATGTATTCAACAACTCTGCCGAGGCCTATACCGAATTCAATGTGAATCCTGCTTCGTCCTTCACGATGAGTGCGGTTGCGAACTATCCGAATCCATTTTCGGCACAGACACATTTCATCTTTGAGCACAATCTGCCGGGACAGTCTATCGATATTCAGATCGTGATCTATAACCTGTCGGGGCAGCGCATGGCAACGGTAAAAAGCAGCATGACCACCAGCGGGTACAGGTCCGAGCCGGTCCTGTGGAACGGGAATTCCGACAGCGGCGCTCCGCTGAGGGATGGCATGTATATTTACAGGCTAACGGCAACTGCTGCCAATGGGCAGCAGCAATCCGGTAGCGGGAAGTTTGTTATAGCAAGGTGATTTATTTTTTTACCACAATAGGCACATAGGCCACAACAGGGATTTGTTTACCATTTAATCTGTAGCGTATCGTAATATTTGTCGCCTGGAAAGCAACCACCATTTAGGAATGACACATCAGAAATTAACTATTGAATGAACTGCTAAGCAAACTCAATATTAGCGGTCACCCCGAGCG
>JBBRRV010000525.1:0-1074 GCA_038246075.1 Bacteroidales bacterium | reverse complement strand
TCAAAATTCAATCCTGTCCTGGAGGTTACCAGAAGGGGCAAACACCTTCAACTGGATACACTGCATGTAAATTATTCTTTCGGGGAGCTGCACAAATCATTTCAGCAATTATTCACTAAAATGGATATCGGAAAATCCAGGACAGAAAGTGTGCTGATCCTTGGCTTTGGGGCAGGCAGTGCTGCATCAATCCTGCTGCATGAATATAAGCTAAACTGTAAGATTACCGGGGTTGAGATCGATCCGGAGATGATCACCCTGGGGCGCAGGTTCTTTGCCATTGATGCCTTAGCCGGACTTACCATCATCGAAGAGAATGCTTTTCTTTATATGAAAACTAACCGCGATAAATTCGACCTTGTTATCGTAGATTTGTACCTCGACATGGATGTTCCTGTGCAGGCAGAAACGCACGAATTTGCCCTCAGGTTGAGGGATGCACTCACCGCCGACGGACAGCTTGTTTTTAATAAATTTGTCTACAACGATGCCACTGGTCAAAGTGCAACGCTTTTAGGTGCTATGCTGAAAGATATTTTTGGCGACGTAAAACTATACCAAACCGGTCACCATCAGATGAACCAGATGTTTGTGTGTAAAAAATGAAAAGAGGACCATCATTAACAATGACACAAAAGGGAATAACTTTTGTATTATAATGCTTAGTAAACTCAAAATCCACAGTCACCCCAAGTGTTGAGTCGGCAAGAATTAAAAATTATGAAAGCAATATTTACGTAACTGTTGTACCATTGTCATGATATTCAAAATTTCCAGCTTGCTGTAAGTAATTCCTTAGCAGGATAAAATCAGGCAAGTTTGTGTAACTTTCTTTAACCTTTCTCCTTTAACCTTTAAATAATTCTCCGTGCGCTCCGTCTCCGTGGTTAATCTTAAAATTCCGAAATCAGCAATGGCATAATGGAAAACAACTATATCAAAATATTAGCTGCAGAACTGGGAATCAGGGAATTCCAGGTTCAGAATACGCTTACCCTGCTTGAAGGTGGCGCATCGGTGCAGTTTATTGCACGTTACCGTAAGGAAATGACGGCCAGCCTCGATGAGGTCCAG
>JBBRRV010000524.1:0-1078 GCA_038246075.1 Bacteroidales bacterium | reverse complement strand
TGGTCAACCGCCCGTTGTGGGGGCGGTCGAAGTTGAACTCATCGAGGTATTCGGCCAGGTCCCGGCGAAGCGCGGTGATCTTCGGCGCCAGCGATCTCGCGAAGGCGGGGCGCCAGCACTCCTCGAGGATGGTCAGCTGGGCGCGCTCCACGCAGCCGTTGGAGTTGGGGTTGCCGGCCTTGATCCGCCACTGAGAGGCGCCAACGGCCTCGCAGGTCGCCCCGAAGTGCTTGGAGCGGAACTCTGAGCCGTTGTCGGTGGTGATCTGCCCCAGCTTCCAGCCTGCGGCCTTCAGCTCGCGCGCCACGCGGTGCACCAGCTCAGCCGTCCAGCGGGTGCGGGGGTTGCGATCGGAGGAGTGAAGCTCTGCCCAGATGAATCCCGAGGCGACGTCGGAGGCGCTGTATTGCCAGACGGTCCCCTTGCTCCCGGAGAGCCGGCCAACGAAGAAGCAGTCCATCTGCACCTTCTCACCGGGCTCTTGGGCCTCGATATGGCGCTCTGGGGGCGGCAGGTCGGGCTTTCGCTCATAGGGCTCTGCATGGCGGGCGATCAGCGCCAGGCGCTTTGAGCGGGTGTTCAGGTTGAAGCGCCGAAGCACCCGCCAGACCCCGTTCTCAGAGATCCGGATCCCGCCCCATTTGTCTCTGCGCAGCTCCGAGGAGATGCGTCGGGGCCCAAACCCCGGCCGGGCCAGCGCGAAGACGAGGATGCGCTGCTCAAGGTGAGGGCCGATCTGGTTGGGCATTCGCGGCCGCCGGCGCTCTCTGACTCTGAGCGCCTCAAGGCCCCAGCGGTCGACCTTTCGCTTCAGTGCGTAGTAGGTGGAGCGGTGAAAGCCCATCAGCCGACAGGCCTGCGAGACATTGCCGAGCTCCTCGGCCAGGGTGAACAGGCGCAGGCGCTGACCGAACAGCACGTCATCCTCTGTCATTGCGTGCTCCCTTCAGAGCGTCTTTTGGTTGGCACCGAGGAGCCTGAGCGAGCATGCGGACGCCCCGGCCAGCTGGCCGGGGCGTCCGACTTCAAGGTCCAGCTATTGATCTCCCAAGTGTCGGGAGAACTTGGGGTTAGTCCG
>JBBRRV010000523.1:0-1079 GCA_038246075.1 Bacteroidales bacterium | reverse complement strand
CGATTCCCAAAAAATGAAAAAATCAATTTAACCGGATATTTAAAAAATTAAAAAATGAATAACATGAAAACAAGAGTAAAAATTTTAGTGTCCGTTGGATTAGTTGGAACAATGCTTAGTTGCAAAACAACTTTCAATGCCGCCAAAACATTGCAGGTAGAAGAAAACAGAAATGCCATCTATAAAGAAATCATTTCAGATCCTGTTCAGCTGACCAATTTCATAAGCGAGGCACAAAAAAATGAAGCGGCAAAAAAGATAATGATGAAGGCCCAAATGGAACAGATGGAATCTGGAAATATGAAAATGATGATGGAGAAAAATCCGGAAATGAAGGAAAAAATGCAAGCCCATATGCAAATGATGATGGAGAAAAATCCAGAAATGGAGCAAAAGATGCAATCTGAAATGCTCGATAAAATGATGATGGAGAAAAGTCCCGAAATGAAAGAAAAAATGCAAGCTCATATGCAAATGATGATGGACAAAAATCCGGAAATGATGCAAATGATGCAATCTAAAATGCTCGATAAAATGATGGAGAGTGAAATGGGGCGTAAAATGCTCATGGATAAAACCCAGACCAACAATACGATGAAAAAAGAGATGAAAGAAAAGATGATGCAAATGATGAATGAAAATCCTGAAATGATGGAAGAAATGATGCAGAAAATGATAGAAAAAAATCCAGAAATGATGATGATGATGATGGAAAAAAATCCTGAGATGATGAAGAAGATGAAAAACAGGATGCAGCAAAAGGGAATGATGAATGGAAAGAACAAGATGAATTAATAGCGTAGCAAGTGTAAACTAAGAAGCTGAATACTGCTGAGAGGTAATAAATATTTTGCCACTTATAATAATAAAAAAAAATTGTGTTCCAATCAGGAAGAAATTTTCTGAAAGAAGGCGCTGCTTCTGCAACAGGGCTTGATTTTATGATTTAATTATGTCAATTTATCTTTTATACAATTCTCTTAATTCATTTAAAAATAAAAATCATGATTATGAAACATAGAATAATTCTCGTCTTTAGTATCGTCGTTCTTTTATTTGGTTGTGGTCTGTCTTCAGAT
>JBBRRV010000522.1:0-1085 GCA_038246075.1 Bacteroidales bacterium | reverse complement strand
CGGTAGAGTTGATAGTGCTTTTAGAAAAAACGATTAATGCTATGTTCTCATGGTGTTTTTCAATGATGTCTTTTGCCAGCAAATAGGAGAAATAGCTGTCATTTACAAAAAGGATGATGTTTTTATTAGTTGCCATAATACGAATTACACGAATTTAAACGAATTACACAAATTTAGACGAAACGAAGTTCGACGAAGGCCCTTTATCCTTTAACCTTGAGATTGGACTTAATATAAGCGTTTTTGTATTTTATTACTCAGCAAGTTCGTGTTCTTTATCCTTTAACCTTTCTCCTTATTAATGAAATTAATAAAATAATTTGACCATTCGGATCCTAGAGACTCATTTTCTGATTCACAGGTTGCTTGAGGATCGTCTTGTATTCTTTAATATAGTTGTTTTTGATTGCGGCTTCCTGGTGCCTGACACCTGCAATAAACAGTTTTCCGAAAACAATACATATACCCGCTAAGCCTCCAAGGAATAACCAAATTAAGATAATCATCGGCCGGTTGGGAGCGGATTGTTCTGATGGTACAGTTACAGGTTGAAGGATCGTGAATACCGGGGTGTCTTTTTTAACCTGGATCTTCGCCTGTTCAAGTTGCCTGGACAGTTCCTGGAAAACACTGAAGCTAATGGTGTATTTGGCTTGGATACGATCAGTTGCCACACGCGGCATGGCACTCGTAAAATCCTTGCTCCGGTCACTGTTGGATGCAAGGCTTACCTGCGAGGATTCGAATGTTGCCTTGGTCTCATCATAGCGTTCCTGGATAAAATCGAGGTTAGCTTTTGCTTTTTTGATCTTAAATTCTGTGATATACTGCTGGAGCATGACCTGGGCTTTTTGCGCAACCTGCGCTGCTGCATAAGCATCTGGCATATTGGCCGTCAGCGTTAATATTCCTTCTTTGGCGTTGACATTCAGGTCGATAATGCCATCCAGGTTTTTTGCCACCCCAGCCTGATCAGAGGTCAACTGAATGGGAGCATCAGGAGAATTCTTTGGAATGGACAGTTCCGTTGGTTTACCCTTTATGGCCCCAATGATTACTCCCGGAAGGCCCACGGTATATTTTTT
>JBBRRV010000521.1:0-1095 GCA_038246075.1 Bacteroidales bacterium | reverse complement strand
GCGTATGTGCTATCTTGCCGGTCATGAAAGCCGCGGAGATAGTGCTGAGCGAGACCGAACGTGCGGTGCTCGAGCGCTGGGCGCGGGCAGGTAAGACGGAGCGGCGGAGGCATTTCAGGGCTCGTGTGATCCTTGAGCTTGCCGAGGGCCTGAGTAACGAGGAGGTGGCCGAGCGGTGGCATACGCGAACGGCCACGGTGAGCAAGTGGCGCGGCCGCTTTGCGCACTCTCGCCTCCCGGGGCTGGACGATGCACCACGAACGGGTAAGCCGGCGATCTACGACGATGCGACGAGAGACCGGATCCTGGGAGCGCTGGACGAGACTCCGCCAAAGGGCTATGCGCGCTGGAATGGACGGTTGCTCTCGCGGCGGCTTAAGGATGTGTCCAGGCACCAGATCTGGCGCGTGTTGCGGGAACAGGGGATATCCCTTGAGCGCCGGCGCAGCTGGTGCATCTCGACCGATCCGTATTTCGCGCAAAAGGCCGCCGACGTGGTCGGGCTGTATCTCGATCCGCCGGAGAACGCGGTCGTGCTATGCGTAGATGAAAAGCCCCACATCCAGGCGCTGGAACGCGCCCAGGGGTGGCTCAGGCTTCCGAACGGAAAGGCGCTCACGGGATTCAACCATGAATACAAGCGCCACGGCACCACCACGCTGTTCGCCGCCCTGGAAGTGGCCACCGGCCTCGTCAGGGCCGGTCATTACCAGCGCCGGCGCCGCGTCGAATTCCTTGATTTCATGAATGGTCTGGTGGCCCAGTACCCCGACCGGGAACTGCATGTCATTCTCGACAACCTCAACACCCACAAGCCAAAGCGCGATCGCTGGCTCGTCCGGCACAAGAACGTGCATCTTCACTTCGTTCCCACCTATGCGTCATGGCTCAATCAGGTGGAGGTCTGGTTCAGCATCCTCGTCTCGCAAGCCCTGGCCGGGGCTAGCTTTACCAGTGCCGGGCAACTGCGCGAGCGCATCGATGACTTCGTCGGTGCCTACAACGAGGACGCTCATCCCTTCGAATGGACAAAGCAGGTGGTGTTCTCAAAACACCCCCGTTCTACATACGCTAATTAATGAAGCTAGGTACTAG
>JBBRRV010000520.1:0-1106 GCA_038246075.1 Bacteroidales bacterium | reverse complement strand
TAAACCTGCAACTAATATTCCAAAAATCAAACTAAAAAATATCATTTTAGCCTTCTGATGAGAATAAGCCTGCCCGCTTATTGAACAAGCGTGTCCGTCTGTCGCATATTCGTCAAAAGATAATAAGCAATAAATAGTCAATACAGAAGGTGTTTTAAGGCAAGATAGTCTGAAGGCGTCAGATTTTGCACCAGGATTGATGGAAGTACGAACCACCAATAGAAAAGCCATGGTGTGCATGCATGAGAATACGATGACAAAAAGCTTAGTCCGAGAATAAGTTTAGCGGGGTCAATTAGTAAAAGCTTAGTCCAAGACTATGCTTAGCGGGGATTACTACCCGTGTGGGTATCAATCTTCTGTTTGTAGAAATCAAAGGCTTATTTAGGGTATCAATAAATCTTACTTAAAAGTAAAATAATTGTTGCTTGAATATATCTTTTTACTTTTCCATTGCGTACCGTTAGTATAAGTGACATCCTTAAACAGCCAGTTCTGATTCGTTTGAAAAATATTTGATTGGTATCCTTTTGCCATTAAATGATCAAAATTAAGTTTCGAAGTGTTAAAAGTAACCATAACACTGTCGAATACCATTCTCATCATCGAATCCGGGCTGATGCTTGTCTTCATATCTGTAAAAATTGGCACTTCCTCACCTGGATTCATGTTAAATTTGGTTAAGCGATACCCGTTATCTATTGGAGACCCCAAGTACATTCCTGGAGCAGATTTATATTCTGAGCTGGGAAATAAAGTGACCTCAATAGATATCTTAAAATCATTCGTAAGAATTAGTTGACGCTGCTCTGATTCTTTCTTACAACCAGCAAAAGCCAATAAAACAAATAAGTAATAAAAGATAATTTTCATGATAGAATTTTAAGAATTAGCTAAATAGGCTTACCTTCATAGATTATGCTTTATAAATCAATTTTTACCGTCATTTAACAGTTAATTTGAGCATTGTAAACCTGCAACTAATATTCCAAAAATCAAACTAAAAAATATCATTTTAGCCTTCTGATGAGAATAAGCCTGCCCGCTTATTGAACAAGCGTGTCCGTCTGTCGCATATTCGTCAAAAGATAATAAGCAATAAATAG
>JBBRRV010000519.1:0-1107 GCA_038246075.1 Bacteroidales bacterium | reverse complement strand
CTTTGAATTACGAAACCCTCGCTGTCCCATTGCGATATTTCTAGTTAACACCAAAACCGCCCCTAATAGCATGTAGAGGATAAATGATTATTTAAGCGACTAAATATTCACTTGTTCTTTAACAGTTTGTAACTAAGAGTAAAAAAGTTTTTTAGCTTAAGGCAAGCAGCGGACTGTCGATCATAGGTTTTAATACCATGGCTAAAATGGAGTAAGTATAGTTAGCTAAATAACCGGTAACCGATCTGGGCAGAGAAGAAACTAAGCCAAGGAATAATTTTAAGTTACGGAAATTAGTTTCTACCATCATGCGGGTATCGTACAGCAGATTTTCAAATACAGTAGCTAACTTCTTCATGGTCTTGTATGGCTTAACCAGCCACCACCTCTTGCCTTCGACATTCATTTCATTTTGCAGGCCAGTGGAGACGTAGCCGCTGTCTAAGATGATAACTCCCCATAAGTCCCGGTTCATTTCTTTAGCGGTTTGGCGGTCTGAACCGTCAGCGGATGTGATTTTCAAAGCCAGAGCTTTCCCTTTAAAATCAGCGGTTAAGTGCAGTTTCATCCCATAATACCAGCCACTGCTACTCTTACTCATACTGGCTAAGTCCTTCATGGTTTTATGGTGGTCAACATTTTTCATTAAGCAGACGGGAATAGCGGTAGCGTCAGTATGTTTAATGACATGGGCAGACTGCCGGTTATGGTGAATTACCAAACCCACGATCTGTAGGGCTATGGGAGCTAAGCGGTTAACATTTACCACAAAGGTTTTGTAACTGCAAAAACTTTTGAGTGACAGCAAATCGTAAACAGATTTTTTAGTTATTATTCCCTGCAGATGCCAAAACAAACTAAGTGATAATATTTCAACAATTGGTAAGGCTAACTTTCGACCGGTTGCTTTTAAATACTCTTTTAAATTACAATATGGAAGGAACAAAGATACAAGTGCTTTAAGTTGTACAACAACTTTATTATCGTTCACGGTATTTGTATTTTTATTCTTTTATTGGGGCAGGTTTTCTTGGCTCTCGTCAAGGAGACTCCCCCCAAGAAAAGTATATCAGATTGTTAAGGAATTGGGGGTTTCGTAATTCAAAG
>JBBRRV010000518.1:0-1111 GCA_038246075.1 Bacteroidales bacterium | reverse complement strand
TTAGGACTTACGCCTTTGCGTAATTTAAGTAATTAGTGATAGAAATTCTGGTAATTGATATCTTCTGCTCGTACCAGCTGATACCCTCTGTAATTCTGGCTCTTTCCAATTTAAAGAATGTCATAAAAGCGGCGAAGATGTGAGTTTGTTGAGACCTTGATTTAATGGAGTAGCATTTTTCAATGCCGGTAGTTTGTTTAATGCCTCTGTGGAATTCTTCAATTTTCCATCGGTTAGAGAAATGTTTGGTAAAATCATCGTAGTTTGTTAAAGACAAATCGTTCGTGGCCAGGTAGGTAATGTCGCCGTTTTTAGCGACCAGCTTACAGACCAGGATGTTCCCGTATTCCCTTAACCAGACTTTCTTGACCTGTTTGTTGGCCAAGCTTAAGTCCTGGATAGAAACATAGGTTCCTTTGGTCACTGATACTTTGCGATTTGATTTTAAGTTACAGATAAAATGCCAGTTTTGTTTAGTAATAAATTTTAAATTCTTAACGCTACCATACCATGAATCCATTAGTACGTAGAGAGGTGAAAAGCCCCTGTTTACAGCCCTTGTTAGCATTTCCAACAATAAATCGTTTTTATCTTTTTCATCTACAGGTTTCTGGTAAATTCGATAATCAACCGGTATGAATTTGTTACCGTCGGTCCAGAGCAGGTTAACCAAGTCTATTCCTTTTAGCAATCCGTGTTCATTGCCGGAATATTGCAACTTCACTAATTCGTTGTTTCTGGAATATCGTTTGTCTAGTACGGAATCATCAGCTACCAAATATCCAGACTTGCGATCAACCAAGGGTTTTGCCTGGTTCCAGATTTCTGAGGGTTGGAAACCGGACTTTTTCAGCCATTTATTTACTGAATCATGACTCATTAGATTATCATCTGGCGACACCTTGGCAAGCTCCGTGCCCGAGTACCTGGATTGACTGGCAAGAAGAAAATTACTGTAAAGCTCTAAGCAACATTTTTGTTTTTGCATATATTCAATTGTATTTTTGTTTTTAAAGCGACCTTTTATGCTTATGCTATTATTATCTCATAAAATCCATCATTTAAAAAACTAACTGTTTTTGGCTATTTTAGGCCAAAGGCGTAAGTCCTA
>JBBRRV010000517.1:0-1116 GCA_038246075.1 Bacteroidales bacterium | reverse complement strand
TTACTTCAGTTTTATACATACCGAAAGCTATAGTTTATGTTAATTTATAATTGGTGGTTGTCTTCTCCACCGCAGTCACCCCGAGCGAAGTCGAGGGGCCTGCTGTTACTATGTTTGTTTGTTTACCTTATTTCGCTCCATTGCTCCATCACTCCCTCGCTCCATCGCCCCATCACAACTCCTATGCCTCATCATTCTTTACTTTAGTAAGATAACCGACACTCGGCAGCGTGTGAATCTCTTCCAACAGGGCATAATTCCGTTCATTCTGAAAATATTTGGAAACCCTGCTTTTCGGATCGTTCAGGTCACCAAAGATAATGGCGCCTGACGGACAGGCCTGGGCACATGCAGGGGTGATATCACCATCGCGCAATGGCCTGTTCTCTAATTTGGCCCTGAGTTTGTTTTCCTGGATACGCTGCACACAGAACGAACATTTTTCAACAACACCGCGCTCACGCACCGTCACGTCAGGGTTAAGTATCATCCGGCCCAGATTGGAATTCATGTTGTAATCAAATTTTGCATTTGTTACATAGCGGAACCAGTTGAAACGGCGGACCCTGTATGGACAATTGTTCATGCAGTATTTTGTTCCTATGCAGCGGTTGTATGTTATCTGGTTAAGCCCTTCGTTGCTGTGGTTGGTGGCCGAAACAGGGCAGACATTCTCGCAAGGTGCATTATCACAATGCTGGCACATTACAGGCTGATGAAATACAGCAGGGTTTTCAATTTCATCGGAGTAATAGCGGTCGATTCGCATCCAGTGCATGATACGGGTTTTCATCACCTCTTCCTTACCGATGACGGCTATATTGTTTTCGGCCTGACATGCAATGACACATGTACTGCAACCTGTGCAGGCATTCAGATCGATGGCCATGCCCCAATGATGACCCACGAACGGATATTTCGGATACAGCGTCTGGTGCTCTTTTTCGAACTTAGCATGCATTTCGTTGCCGGAACCAGGATCCTTGCGGTATTTGTCAAGTGTAGTCTCTCTCACAATAGCGCGCCCTTCCATGGAATGGTGGGTTTGCGTATGTGCAAACTTATGCGTTTCAACGGTTTTGGTTATTTTAAAACCGCCTGCATCAAACTGTATGT
>JBBRRV010000516.1:0-1122 GCA_038246075.1 Bacteroidales bacterium | reverse complement strand
TTGGAAGCAAAGAAAAGTGAATTTCCCGTCGCAATACATTCAGTGCGTATTTCACGCAATTGACTGTGCCAGCCGGTTGTTCCGCTAACAATCGGGACCTTTGCTTCAAAACACCTGTGTATATTACCAATGGCGCTTTCAGGTGTGCTGAAGTCGATGGCCACATCGCAGGAGCGCAGTTTGGATCCATCCTTCAGCCATTCTTGCTCCGAATCGAAGTGCACAACAATCTGATGTCCGCGCCGGATGGCGGCAGATTCAATTTCATGGCCCATTTTGCCATATCCCAATAAGGCAATATTCATCGTTCAGAAAGATATAGTTAATCTGAATCCGCCACTTTGTCTTGACGCCATGGGTGTTGGATTCATATAAGGTTGCCAGTGCATGGTCAGATCATCGCTGATGTTGAAATCGAAAAAATGAGCATCAACAGCCGCATCAACCACATTTAATATATAAATAACCGCGGTGAACATCACCGATACCTCCAGGTTTCGGCGGTAATAGTTTGTCAAAACCAGGTAATCAGCAGCATTATAAGATGCGTATTTCGGTATCAGATAAGGGTTGTTGATAGGCGCGATAGTGGAGTCTGCAGACTGGAGAAGTTTCCACCGGTAAGCATCTCTCCATAAGACATATTGCTTGTTGTTGGTAACTATGAAATAGGCGAGTGTTCCCAGGCCTGCATAAATAATTGGAATTTTCCAGTACTTCTTGTTATAGGCCTGCCCCAGTCCGGGTAGAATCATGGAATAGATTGTCGCTTTGCGGGGAGAATGCCTGACAACTTCGACTGTATTGGTTTTGGTAACAATGACTGAATCGGTTGGGACAACAATGACCGAATCTGTTTTGGTAACATTCTGTGCCCCTGCGGTTTGAAGTAAAAACAGCATAGCAGTGACGCACGCAAAGCTAATCCTCATCCTGTATGCAAAACTGTATGGCATACGGGCAACAACATCTGCAGCAAGACCTGCAGTTGAATGCCTTTTAAACTGGATGGAAAATCGTTTATTCACCAATGGCTGATATAATCTTTTCAAGTTCGGAATCCGAACTGAATGCAATAACGACGGTTCCCCTTCCTTTAGTATTTCGTTTCAGATCCACATT
>JBBRRV010000515.1:0-1132 GCA_038246075.1 Bacteroidales bacterium | reverse complement strand
TGAGGCTTGTCCACGGCGGCGGGCGTCGCTTGCGACGAACGACCGACGCGGTGGGCAAGTCGGTGCCGCATATTACGCGGCAGCCTTCGTGAAGCGATCCGCGTAGAGGATCGCAAACTGGTTCATCGCCTCCTTCCAATTTGGTGCGGCGCGGCCCCAATCGGCCGTGATGTTGCGCAGCGCCAGCCAGATCAGCTTGCTCGCCGCGTCGTCGCTTGGGAAGTGGCCGCGCGTCTTGATGATCCTTCGCAGTCGCGCGTTGATGCTCTCGATCGCGTTAGTCGTGTAGACCACCTTGCGCACCGCCGGCGGGAAGGCGAAGAACGGAATCACCTTGTCCCAGGCGCGGCGCCAGGCGGCGACCACGGTCGGGAACTTCTGACCCCAGGGGCCGCGCTCGAAGGCCGCCAGTTCGGCCTCGGCGGCTTCGGCGCTCGGCGCGGTGTAGATCGGCTTGATCGCCGCAGCAAGGCCCTTCCTGTCCTTCCAGCTCGCGTAGTCCAGGCTGTTCCTGATCAGGTGCACGATGCAGGTCTGCAGCGTCGTGGCCGGGAAGACCGCCCCGAGGGCCTCGGCCATGCCTTTGAGGCCATCGGTGACGGCGATCAGGATGTCGCCCACGCCGCGCGTCTTCAGGTCGTTGAAGACCTTCATCCAGAACTTCGCTCCCTCCGTGCCCTCGATCCACAGGCCCAGGATGTCGCGCGTGCCGTCCGGCAGGATGCCGAGCGCCAGATAAATCGCCTTGTTGCGCACGACGGCGTCTTCGCGGATCTTGACCCGCAGGGCGTCGAAGAAGACCACTGGGTACATCGCCTCCAGAGGCCGGGCCTGCCAGGCGCCGACCTCGGCCATGACGGCGTCGGTGACCGAGCTGATGAACTCCGGGCTGACCTCCACGCCGTAGCTCTCGAGCAAGAACCCCTGCACTTCGCGCATGGTCATGCCGCGCGCGTACATGGCGATGATCTTGTCGTCGAAGCCGGTGAAGCGCCGCTCGTGTTTGGGAATCAGGACCGGCTCGAAGCTGCCCTCGCGGTCGCGAGGCACCTCGATGCGCAGCGAGCCGGCGTCGGTCAAAACGGTCTTGCCGCTCGTGCCGTTGCGGTGGTTGCTGGCGTCTTCGGGCTTG
>JBBRRV010000514.1:0-1134 GCA_038246075.1 Bacteroidales bacterium | reverse complement strand
TGCATTCTATAGGCCGGTTCAATAATCTAACGCAACGCTAAGTAAATTCTTAGCTTGTATGATGAGGACAAAATTTACCAGACTCACACATATTGAACGTGTAGAGATCTACAAATTAATTGCTCTTAATAAGAGCATATCAGAAATTGCCAGAACGCTCAATCGAAACAAGAGTACCATTTCAAGAGAAGTAAAGCCTTTTGGAAAAGAAAAGTATCATCATTATGATGGAGAACGAAAAGCTGTTTACAGTGTTAGCGATCGACGTAGTGGCAAGACAAAAATGAAACAGAATCCTGCTCTTGAACAGTTCGTTGTTGAGAAGCTACAAAAGAAGTGGTCGCCTGATCAAATCAGTGTAAGTTTGCGAAAACACTTTCCCAATAATAATAACATGCAACTCAGTCACGAAGCAATTTACCTTTACATCTATGTCCACTCAAAAAAAGAGCTTAAGGATATGCTTGTCACGGAACTTCGACAGCAAAGAAAATTTCGCGGAAACGTTCGAAGAGGTTCTGATAAAAGAACAACTATTCCCAATGCTATAAGGATAGATGAAAGACCTGAAGAAGTAAAGGGACGTGAGATTCCCGGCCATTGGGAAGGTGATCTTATTCTCGGAAAAGAAAGAGCCAGTGCTATTGGTACCCTTGTTGAAAGAACTACCAGAGCTGTCATTCTTGTTCACCTTAAAGCGCGTGATTCAAAAACAGTCAGGCTTGCATTTCAAAAAAAGTTTAACGCACTTCCAGACCTTATAAAAAAATCATTGACATATGATAACGGTGTCGAAATGGTTCAACATGAACTCTTCACAAAAAATACCAAAGTTCAAGTTTATTTTGCTAATCCTTACAGTCCATGGGAACGACCAACAAACGAAAATGCCAATGGATTGCTCAGACAATATTTTCCGAAAGGAACAGACCTTAGTCTTATTTCAAAAGAGCGATTGCAATTTGTGCAGGATGAATTAAATGAACGACCAAGAAGAACCCTGGACTATAGAACTCCAATGGAAGTATTTAATGAAATTATTTTAAGCAAAATCATTTAATCCGTTTCCCTTTGATTACTAAAAACAAAAACTATATTTGATAACAAGCGTTGCATTAAAAATTTGAAACCGCC
>JBBRRV010000513.1:0-1145 GCA_038246075.1 Bacteroidales bacterium | reverse complement strand
CTGAAAAAGCAGCCTGCATCATTGCTGTCGACAGTAAAGCCGAAGGTTATCACATTATCTGGGGCGGCGAAGGCAGGCCTGATATAAGGCCTACGAGCGAATTTGTAACCCATCTGGACATTCACCTGTTTAATCATCAGTCGGCCAATAATCATCGTTGCGTTGTGCATACGCATCCTGTTGAACTCATTGCGCTGAGCCACCATAGCGTATTTGGGCATAACCAGAATGCCCTGAACACGGCACTTTGGAGCATGCTGCCCGAAATCCGCCTGTTTGTGCCAAAAGGTGTCTGCCTGGTGCCTTACGCATTGCCGGGAAGCAAAGCCCTGGCTGACTATACGGTTGAAGGATTGAAAGGACATAGTGTTATCCTATGGGCTAAGCACGGAGCCCTCGCAACAGGCGCTGATGCACACGAAGCCTTTGATTATCTTGATGTGGCCAATAAAGGCGCTAAGATCTACCTTAAATGCCTTCAGGCAGGGTTTATTCCGGAAGGAATGAGTGATGAAGAAATGGAAGGCCTCAAAACATTATTTTAACTTTAATTCAAGTCCAAACAATACCCAAATCAATTTATCTCAGGCAATCATTTGACAAAATTTCAAAGCAATCAGCATATAAAATCTTGTTAATAACGACTGTATAAATTGACCAATCTGTTTTCGCTTTCCGGATATTTTTACATACTTTTACCTTGATTTAATCCTAATCAGCAATAGCAAAAAAAAACAGTCTATGAATTTCATAATTAATAGCCAGGTTCTGCTCAAAAGCCTCCAGTCCATCAGTGGTGTGCTGAATTCAAGTAATACCTTACCCATACTTGATGATTTTTTATTCGAGCTGCAGGAAAAGATGCTCAAAGTTACTGCATCCGATCTTGAAACAACCATGTCGGTGACCCTGCCGCTCGATAATGCTGAGAATCCGGGAAGTATCACAGTGCCTGCAAAGTTGTTGCTTGATACGCTCAAATGTTTTCAGGATGTTCCGGTAACGTTTAACATCGATAATACAACTTTTGCCATTGAAATTTCGGCTAACGAAGGAAAATACCGCCTGACCGGGCATGACGGAAATGAATATCCCCAGTCACCTGTTCTTGATGATACAGCCACATCGCAGTTGCCATCCACCTT
>JBBRRV010000512.1:0-1146 GCA_038246075.1 Bacteroidales bacterium | reverse complement strand
GCCCGGCTACCCAAATGCACCAAATGCCAGTCGTTTGCAAATCCATCTATTGCAGAATACTGGCACATTGGAGAAATCACCATGCGGTTTTTAAATTCGATATCCTTAATAACGAGCGGAGAAAAGAGCTTTGACATCACTTGAGTATTCCGGACAAACTGTACAACGATTCCGGTGCAAAGTGTACAATTAAAAAGGGGATTAATTTGTGAAGCAAAAGTAAGTTATTTTTTCTTTCTAAGCGATTCTCCTTTTAATTCAAAGCGATGGGCATTTACTGACAATCTGTCCATAATTGCATCGGCGATTGTTGACTCCCCAATATATTCATACCATTTTGAAACTGGGAGCTGAGATGCTATTATAACGGACTTTTTCCCATACCTGTCTTCCAGTATTTGCAGCAATGCAAGGCGGGTAATGCCATCGAGAGGTTGTAAGCCAAAATCATCAAGGATAATCAGATGTGTTTTTTCGATTTGATTTAGCAATTTCACATAAGTACCATCTAGCTTTGAACTCGATATTCTTTCCAAAAAACGGTTCATCCCGAAGTACAAGGTGCGATATCCAAAGCAACAAGCCTGTCGTCCAATAGCGCAACTAAGGTAGCTCTTTCCACAGCCTGTAGAGCCACTAATTAGCAGATTTTCTGCACGTTCAATAAAGCTGCAATCAGCAATCATCATTAATTTTTCCCGTTCAAGATTCCGGCTCGTATTACAAGTGACCTGTTCTAATACCGCATTATAACGCATTTTGCTTTGAAGCAGGAACATCTCCGTTTTTTTCTGCGCACGATCCTGTGTCTCAGCTTCTACCAGACGGGCCATAAATTGGTTAAGGGACGGTTGATCCTGTAAAGGCATGGAGAGCAGAGCCTGATAGGCACGTGACATCCCGTGCAGTTTTAATTGGGATAAATGATCCAGTGTGATTTGTGTGTTCATGGTTTTAATTTAAATGATTGATTGTTTATACTTTAATTTAATTGTAAGAGACCACGCCTCGTATGTTCTCATGTTCCGGGATAGAGAAAAGGTCAGGCGAAGTTTCTGGTAGTTTATCCAGATTGTTTACCAGGATGTTTTTTATCAACCCATAGGTTATTCTGCTTGCTTTTAAAGCCCTTCGACAGGCAGCCTC
>JBBRRV010000511.1:0-1147 GCA_038246075.1 Bacteroidales bacterium | reverse complement strand
ATAATAAACCGCTATCAAAAATACTAAATAGTTAAAAATCCTTCCGATAATTTCATCACTTTATCTTTTTGCAAGTGGTAGTTTAGTAAAGCCTCGGTCAAAGTATTTTCAACATCATCAAGACTATGGAATATTATGTTATGAAAATATTTTCTTCTGATTTCTCTCCAAAGTAATTCTACAGGATTTTGTTCTGGTGAAAAAGGATTGAGGTGCATCAGTTTTATGTTAGCTGCAATCTCTAATGTTTGGCTTATATGCCATCCTGCTTTATCCAGGATTAGTATAATTCTGTAATTGCTATATTGGATGGATAGCTGCTGTAAAAATTGATTCATAGCATCTGTATTACAAAATGGGCTTATTATGGAAAAACAATCTCCGGTTTGTGGAGATAAAGCTGAGTATGCATAAATGTATTCTCTGATCAGTTGTTTTGCAACTGATGGTATCATATCTGACCTTACCCAGCAGGCCATTTCTCTGCTTATTCTCCCAAATCTTGCTTCATCTTCAAAAAAAACAACAACAGGTAATTGCTGTAACTCCTTTGTGAAGCTCATTGAAGCGGACTCCAACTTTTCGGGAAGTTTTTTTTAAAGTCTGCCTGGTCTTCCAGGCTTCGTTTCGGATGATGTGGTCTTGGCATTTTTTTCTTCCATCCATTTCTATGCAATAAGTCCCATAAATAATCATCTGAAACAGCTTTGCCTACTTTTTGTTCTATCACTTTTCTAATATCATTGGCGGTTTTAATTAACCCTTTTGAAGCAAGATTTTCCAGCGAAACAAATAGGGCCGTTTCTTTTTCGGTAGTTAATAAAAATCTTCGTCGTCCGCCTTTTTCTTTATACAGTAATGCAGATGCTCCTTCAAGGTTATAACGCTCTACAATCTTGTAAATACTGTGAACAGATAAATTTACTAATGGAGCTATCAGCTCTGCCGAATGCATATTGCCAACCTGAATCAAATAAATAATTTGCCATCTGCTATGGCTTGTTGTGTTTCTGCTTGCTGATAATTTGCTTTGAACCGCAGCATTTGTAAAATGAGCAGCAATTTGTAAGGAACGCATATCTCAAATTTTAGAAACCTAAGATACAACTAATTATTTATATTAGTATAATTGATGGCGGTTTATTAT
>JBBRRV010000510.1:0-1150 GCA_038246075.1 Bacteroidales bacterium | reverse complement strand
GCGCCTCCACAGGAAAGGCAGCATGCTGATTCAGCGAGTTCGCTGTACCGGTTATTTATTTCCTTTATTTCCATAGTGATTCTTACAAAATTATTAATAAAATCAGCATGTTCTGCAGGGGCTGTTTACAATAAAATACCCAAGTGCTGCCCCCATAAGCATGCTCGAGATGGGATTGCTGGTAATGGCACAATTCCCGCTGCTGCAGCCCACAAAGTGGTAATACAAAAAACCCAGTGTTCCGCCGACAATCACGCCGGCTGCAGGTTTCCAGAACAAGGAAGAGCGCATCAATTCCTTGAATGTTTTTGGTTTGTTATCTGTCTCGCAGGTTTCTTTCATGGGTTGTTTTTTTTGATGTGATTTTAAAGCTATCGATTATCCATTCAGCAGAGTCATTCTTATGCGCCAGTTGCCAATTCTAAGTGAACTTTATCACTTCCATCCAGCTGGAATGGAAATTTTTTAATGTCAGTTAGATATAAGCACTAATAATATAATATTGTCCATGCTCAAAATACGCTGTCAGGATGAGGGGTAACTTCTAACAAGCGAAGTCGAAGGGGAGCCGAGGGGTATATTGTTGGTTGTCAGCAATATAAAAAATGCATCATTGGTAGTAGCGTCGAAGCCCTTTATTTAGCAAATTATTTATCCATAGCGCTTTTCAGCTTGGCAGAGAAAGATTAGAAAGAACATTAAGCCCCCCTCGACTCCGATCGGGGTGACTGCAAAAATTAAGTTTACCAGGGATTACTTATTCAAGTTAATTCCTGTTTGCGCTATTATTTAGAGGTGATCGCCTTTTCAATTCTATTATTGTACTTTATTGATCTCTTTCATCAGAAAGTCTTTTGATTTTACACCGACGAAGCGGTTGATCTCTTTTCCGTTTTTAAAAAGGATGAGTGTGGGAATATTCCGTACCGAAAATTTGGCAGAAATATCCTGATGCTGCTGAACATCCACCTTGCAGATTTTAGCCTTCCCATCAATATTATCAGCAACCTCATTGAGAATGGGACCCATCATTTTGCAGGGCATACACCATGAAGCCCAGAAATCGACGAGCGCAATGCCGTTTTTTAACTGGTGCTGGTAATTGCCACTGTCAAGGATCACGATATTTTTATTTTCAGGTGCATCGGGT
>JBBRRV010000509.1:0-1151 GCA_038246075.1 Bacteroidales bacterium | reverse complement strand
GGTCGTTGAGGCTCGTCGCGATGCGGGCGAGGTCCGCCGCGGTGAGGCTCGAGAGGTCCGTGCCCTTGGGCAGGTACTGGCGGAGCAGCCCGTTGGTGTTCTCGTTCGAGCCGCGCTGCCATGGGCTGTGCGGATCACAGAAGTAGACCTGGACGCCGGTGTCGACCGTGAACGCGACGTGCGAGGCGAGCTCCTTGCCCTGGTCCCAGGTGAGCGAGCGGACGAGGTCCTCGGGCAGCTTGGCGATCGCCTGCCGCATCGCCTCGTTGACCTTCGCGGCTTCGCGCCCGTCGGGCAGGTGCAGGAGCAGCACGAAGCGGCTCGTGCGCTCGACGAGCGTGCCGACCGCGGACCGGCCAGCCCTGCCGATGATGAGGTCGCCCTCCCAGTGCCCGGGCACTGCGCGATCCTCGACCTCCGCCGGGCGATCGCTGATCAGCACCATGTCGGGGATCCGGCCGCGGCGCTCAGCCCCGGCCCGCGGCCGGCGCCGCGCCCGCCCGGTTCGCAGGCAACGACTGAGCTCGCGGCGCAGCTCGCCGCGGCCCTGGACGAAGAGCGACTGGTAGATCGTCTCGTGGCTCACCCGCATCGCCTCGTCGTGCGGATACTCGAGGCGCAGCCGGCGGGCGATCTGGCTGGGCGACCACCACTGCTCGAGCCACGCCTCGACGCAGTTGAGGAGCGGCCCCGCCGCGAGCTTGGCCCGCTTCGGCCGACGAGATCGGGCATAGGCGGCATGGTGCGCCCCCACAGCCCGGTAACGGGCGTGGCCGCCGTTCGCCATCACCTCGCGGCTGACCGTCGAGGCCACCCGGCCGATCCGGGCCGCAATCGCCCGCAGCGAGTCACCGGCGACGAGCCCGCGGCTGATCTCCTCACGCTCGGCGAGCGAGAGGCGTCTGGGTCCCGCCGACCAGATGATCCGCCGGGATTCGCGGAGCCCCGGCCCCCGCGTGACACGCTTGACGGTCCGGGTCGAGCAGCCGAGCGCGGCCGCGATCTCGCGAACCGACCGGCCATCGCGGCGCAGTCGGCGGGCCTGGAGTCGCTGCTCCGTGGTCAGGTGGCGTGACACGGGAACCTCCGCTTCGAGTCAACTCATCGTCGTTGACTCGCCGCCTCTGTTGCGGAGATCCCTTGAATCCGCC
>JBBRRV010000508.1:0-1155 GCA_038246075.1 Bacteroidales bacterium | reverse complement strand
GGGTACTTTTCACCTTTCCCTCACGGTACTTGTCCGCTATCGGTCACCAGGGAATATTTAGGCTTAGCGGGTGGTCCCGCCAGATTCACACGGGATTTCTCGGGCCCCGTGCTACTTGGGATACTTCTCAGGAGTTCGAGGCATTTCGTCTACGGGGGTCGCACCCTCTATGCCGGACCTTTCAATGTCCTTCGACTATGACACAAATTTTTGACTCCCTGCACGACTAGTAGATCGTACCGAAAAGTCCCACGACCCCGACCATGCAACGCCTACCAGCTATCACACATGATCGGTTTAGCCTGATCCGCTTTCGCTCGCCACTACTCACGGAATCGCGGTTGCTTTCTCTTCCTGTGGGTACTGAGATGTTTCACTTCCCCACGTTCCCTCCACGCACCCTATGTGTTCAGGTGCGGGTGACTGGACTTTACTCCAGCCGGGTTTCCCCATTCGGAAATCCACGGATCACAGTCTGGTTATCGACTCCCCGTGGCTTATCGCAGATTCCTACGTCCTTCTTCGGTTCCTGGTACCAAGGCATCCACCGTGCGCCCTTAAAAACTTGGGTCTACAAATGATGCTTACAAAGATGCTCGCGTCCACTGTGTAGTTCTCAAAATACGGGCGGCCACCCCACCACGTGCCCCCGCCAGAACAACCACCCAAAAAACGGGAGGCCACCGGTACGAAGAACAGGTGAGGCCCACAAGAAAGCCGAACTTGCGTCCGAGCCCTCAGGACCCAACAACGTGCCAGACACCACCCACCCCAGCCACCAGCTTTCCACGAGCTCCCCACCCCCAAAAAGGGACGAGAAGACCAGTACTTGCCGGCACACCAGACGTGCGCGATGCCAAATAATCGATGATCCACCCGTGAGCAACCCCCACAACACGATCGGCTGTGACGGGGCTACCTGGACACCGGTAAAGGTGCCAGTGCTCCTTAGAAAGGAGGTGATCCAGCCGCACCTTCCGGTACGGCTACCTTGTTACGACTTAGTCCCAATCGCCAGTCCCACCTTCGACGGCTCCCCCTCTTGCGAGTTGGGCCACCGGCTTCGGGTGTTACCGACTTTCGTGACTTGACGGGCGGTGTGTACAAGGCCCGGGAACGTATTCACCGCAGCGTTGCTGATCTGCGATTACTAGC
>JBBRRV010000507.1:0-1156 GCA_038246075.1 Bacteroidales bacterium | reverse complement strand
CCGTTAGTGCAATAGCGTCGTACTGGTAGAAGTGCTAAACTGAAGGGCAGGAGTTTAAAATTTTCTAAAAGCACTGGTGAAACTTATGCGCAAAAAAAGAGCATTTTCAAATCGGCTTAGACGAAGCTTTCTACCGGAAATAGTTAGTTGCCCAGTTTGTAAAACCCGACTGCGACGATTTACGACCCTTTCTCACAAAACCGTCATCACTCTAAAAGGGCCAATTTATGCTGTGCATTGTGGATACCGCTGTCCAAAACCTGATTGTGAAGCACATCCTCGAGTTTATCGTAGTGCCGCCTGTGATGCTTTAGCTTTGCCTGGTTTTAGCTTTGGGCTCGATGTAATTGCTTTGGTTGGTCATCTCAAATTGGCTGGGCATCACACCCTCGATGAAGTTCATCAAACCTTAAATGAAAAACTGGCCCTGTCTCAAACCACCATTTCCCGGCGCGAAGTAATGTATCTTTTCGAAGCTTACTGTCAGCTACTGCGAGCGGCTCAACAGCAAAGAAGCGGCCCAGCTTGGGAGAAATGGCTGGCCCAGGTCGCTGAGAATGGTGGCTTGATCATTTCGATAGACGGCATTCAGCCCGATAAAGGTAATGAAACCATTTACCTGGTGCGCGATGTCTTAACTGGTCGCTTGCTTAACGCTCAAAATGTCACCAGTTCGGACACTCAAACTTTAAAGCAGGTTTTGCAACCAGTCTTAGATTTAGGACTAGCAGTAATCGGAGCGATTAGCGACGCTCAGGTTTCGGAACTGTTGGCAATTGCTGAACTCTGGCCGAATATTCCCCACCAGACTTGCCAATTTCATTATCTGAGGGAAGCTTCTCGTCCAATTTTCGAGGCTGATCGCCATGTCAGAACGGCCTTGCGCAAAGATGTGCAGAACAAATTAAGGGAAAGTCGGCGACCTACCCAGCATCGCTTAGCCGAATTTGGAAAGCAAATTGAACTTACTCAGAGCGAAACAGTCGAGTAAGCCCAACTTGAAATTCTGGAAGATTACGGCTTGAGCATTCAAACCGCCTTAAATTTTGAGGGAAGCTTACCCTTTGACTATCCCGGTTTAAAAGGGTATGAGGCCTTGGAAGAGATTGAAACGAGCCTACAAGAAATTAGTAAAAAGGGGGCTGTGCCGCCTGGT
>JBBRRV010000506.1:0-1162 GCA_038246075.1 Bacteroidales bacterium | reverse complement strand
TAGGACTTACGCAAAAGAAACTTTATATTTAAGCGTGAGGCATTGATTGGTATTATAATTGACGCCTTTATTTCATGGGTTAAAATGAGCTATGAAGCCAACGCGGCGAGACTACTGTCAATTTATTCTGGCCACCCAGACGAATTACACGCAAACCTATTTTGCAGATCACCATCAGCATTTTTCGCATGACGCGATCAATCGATACTTGCAAAACGACAACGTGACGCCGGGGGTCGTTTGGGATCAGGTCAAGGATGTCATTGAATTCGACCCCGATGGATTTCTTGTCTTTGACGACAGCGTCTCCGACAAGAATCATTCTCACAAGATTGAGCTAGTAAAACTGCAGTACAGCGGGAACGCACATGGCCTGATCAAAGGCATTGGCGTGGTCAACTGCTTGTATGTAAACCCCAAGACCCAGCGCTACTGGATCATCGACTGGCGGGTGTACGCGCCCGACAGCGACGCCAAGTCCAAGCTCACACACATGCAGGAGATGTTCGATGATGCGCTGCATGTGAAGAAGCTGCCATTTCGGGTGGTGTTGATGGACTCTTGGTACGCCACCAAGGACTTGATGATCCATTTGCACCGTGCGGACAAGGTGTTTTACTGCCCGATCAAGAGCAACCGCAAGGTCGATGACAGCGGCGGCAAGTCTGGCTATACGGCGGTGAATGACTTGCAGTGGAGCGCTCAAGACGCTGAGCAAGGAAAGCTGATAAAAGTCCATGGATTCCCTGGCGATCTCAAGGTCAAACTATTCCGGGTTGCGATAACTACCACTCGCACGGAATGGATTGTGACGAACGATCTTGAACAGGCATTGATCGATGACACGCGCGGGATTTGTGCGATTCGCTGGAAAATTGAGCAGTATCATCGTGAAGTTAAGCAGACACTAGGCATCGAGAAATGCCAATGTCGATCCGCCGCAGCACAGAGAAATCATATAGGCTGCGTAATTCTTGTTTGGAACCACATGACGACGGTGGCGAGAAAGATTGGAAAAAATATTTACAGCATCAAGAAGGAGATGCTATCCAGTTTTATGAAACAAGAGCTGAGGATGCCGTCCGTGCCAATGTCCGCCGTTTGATCTGACCACAAAAGTCCGAGTTAGGCGCTAGCTGAGTTTGGCTTGCGTAAGTCCTAG
>JBBRRV010000505.1:0-1171 GCA_038246075.1 Bacteroidales bacterium | reverse complement strand
TAAAATAAGGATCGTCTTTGCCAGGTCCAGCGCGTAGGTTGGTGTTCCGACCTGATCGAAAACAATATTCATTGAACTGCGTTCTGCGCCATATTTGAGCATGGTTTTGACAAAATTGTTTCCAAATGCTGAATAAAGCCAAGATGTCCGGAAAATGAGGGCGTTGGAAGCATATTGCTGAACCGCCTGTTCTCCTGCCAGTTTGGTGCGTCCGTAGGCGGAAACAGGATTTGTCGCATCGGTTTCCTGGTAAGGAACAAACCCCTTGCCATCGAAAACATAATCCGTGGAGATATGCACCAGCAAAGCCTTATGTGCAGCTGCCGCCTGGGCAAGGATACGCACTGCCGTCGCATTGATTAGGTTAGCCGGGGTTTCGTCGGTTTCTGCGTTGTCAACGGCTGTATAGGCAGCACAGTTGATCACGGCATCAGGTTTGTTTTCCGCAAAGTATTCATCCACTTTTAATGCATTGGTGATATCCAGTTCTTCAACATCAGTGTATAGAAAACTGAACTCCGGGAAATTACCGGATAGTTCGCGCAACTCGCTTCCCAGTTGGCCTTTCGATCCTGTTACAAGTATTTTCATGTTTTAAAATTTATCAGATAATAGTAGAAAAATAATCAATCGTTTTGATCAAACCTTCTTCAAGTTCAATCTTGGGTGACCATCCCAGCTCCTTTCGGGCAAGATCAATATTGGGCTGCCGCTGTGAAGGATCATCCGGCGGAAGCGGCATCCTGACGATCTTTGACTTTGAGCCGGTTAGCCTGATGACCAGTCCAGCCAGTTCTAAAATGGTAAATTCATTCGGATTACCAATATTAACGGGTCCTGTGAATTCTTCCCCGGAAGCCATCATACGGATCATACCTTCAACCAGGTCGTCGACGTACTGGAAGCTGCGCGTTTGTGAGCCGTCGCCATAAATCGTGATATCCTGGCCCTGCAATGCCTGCATGATAAAATTTGATACAACCCTGCCATCGTGCGGATGCATGCGCGGGCCATAAGTGTTGAAAATCCTTATGATCTTGATGCGGACATTGTTTTGCTTGTGGTAGTTCACAAAAAGTGTTTCAGCCGAGCGCTTACCTTCATCATAGCATGAACGCTCACCGATTGGATTAACATGACCCCAGTATGATTCAACCTGGGGATGCACCTG
>JBBRRV010000504.1:0-1173 GCA_038246075.1 Bacteroidales bacterium | reverse complement strand
TTTATATAGCGAAATCCTGCGGGATGATTAAAACAAGGCGAATAAATTGTTTTTAAGACATTATTGGGTGGGGTCCCTTTGTTGAAACTTATACATTTTTGCGTGGTGACAGATATCACGTGCTTGTGATCTGCTATGCAGCTATAATAATTAAATGCTTCATGTGTTTGCTCCTCGGTGCAGGTGCATACAACATCTGATGAACAATATAATTCGTAATTTTTATGAATGGCATAACCATAGGCTTCATTATAGTTTCTATCGTCAGCTGTATAAAAATTTTCCGTTTTCCTGACAGGCACCAGGGCCCCGGATTCATTTTTTACAAAGTACCGGACTTGCTTTTCCAGACTATTATCCCAACCTGTATTTGACCATGTTGCACCGGTAATATAGTTATTCCCAATAATCAGATTTCCCGGGGTGTCTCTGTTGATAATAAACTCATGTTCGCTTCCTCCGTTTTCAAAATTATCGCCCCCGTTGCTGATTGAAACATATTTATAGCAGATATTACTATTCCCGGAATTAAAAAGCGGCGTAAGGCTGCTGGAATTCAAAATAACATGGGTAACCAGCGTATAGTCGCATGGTATATCGCATTTATCAAGACTTTGCGTTGTTGTGTAATATTTTGGATCTGCTCCATGATCACCTGAAGACAATTGCAGATTATCCATCGGCCCATAATAATACCTGGTTAATTCCTGATGATTATCCACCAGGTTGTTGAGTAAGGTTTGCCTTACCCTTGATCCTCCAGCTTCAATATCTGTCCTGATGTATTCGGAAACTTTATCAATATATAGGATACCAACAGATGCTTGCGTGCAAATACCAATTGCAGATAGGGTTATCCTATATGTATGACCATTCATAAAAAAGGCATAAAGCCGGTTACGTCCGTTTGGCGTAAAATCTGGATTATCTGCTGGCATATAAGCACCTGCCGCTATGCTGAGCAAATCGATATAACGTCCGGTGGTCAGATCATATATACGCACGAAAGCCTTTTCATGACCTGTAGATTCTGTAGGGTTGCAAAATGAATTTTCATCCGGATCAATGTAAAGGCTCACTTTACCAAATAGTTCAACATACTGATCTTCCAAACTTCTGATTGTACCCGAATTCGGTTTATACCCTTTTAGGTATGAATTGGACTCTAGATTT
>JBBRRV010000503.1:0-1179 GCA_038246075.1 Bacteroidales bacterium | reverse complement strand
CTGACCAAACTCAATGAGGGCCTTTCGGTCGTGATCGCAGACAAGACTTATAGCAGACTTCACAACAAGTGGTTTGGTCCGGAATACATTGAGCGCTTTACCTATAGAAATGTTATAAAACTATTGCTATATGTGCTGATTCCTTTCATGCTCATGCTATCCTTTATTTCAATGTTTATACTGCGCCGCGAGGTCAGGCGGAAAACAAAGAGTCTGCAGGAAGAAGTCAAGGGACATAAAAGCGCAGTTGTTGCGCTTAAAAACCAACAGTTATTGCTATCCGAAATGGAAAAGCTAGCCAAGGTTGGTGGCTGGGAGTATATTGTAGAGACCCGGAAAACTTCATGGACCGATGGTGTTTTCAGGATTTACGGCGTTAAGACCACAGAATTTGAACCTTCCCGGGCAAACCAGTACCTGCCCTTTTACAGCCCCACTGATCAGGAAAAGCTTAATACAGCTTTCGACCGGGCATTGCGCTATGGTGAGACCTATGACATTATGCTGAAATTCACTTCATCCGAAGGCACTTACAAGTGGATCAGAACTTCCGGACAGGCTGAATTCATTGACAGTGCGATTGTCAGGGTATTTGGAAATATCATGGATGTAACGGCACAGAAACAAGCCGTCGATGATCTGAGAAGATTAAAAGAGGACCTCGAAATAATTGTCTTAGAACGTACCACTGAACTTGAGGAAAAAGTGCAGAAGCTTCATAAAAGCGAGCTGGCCATGTTATACATGGTTGAGGATCTAAACCTGACAACTGCAGAACTTAAGGTGGAAAGGCAAAAACTTCAGGCAGCCAATAAGGAACTTGAAGCGTTCAGCTATTCAGTTTCACATGATTTGCGCGCTCCCCTCCGCGCGCTGGATGGATTCTCCAGGATCCTGCAGGAAGATTATGGTTCCGTCCTGGATGCAGAAGGAACCCGTTTGCTTCAGGTGATTGCTGACAATGCAAACAAAATGGGAACGCTCATTGATGACCTCCTGTCATTCTCCCGCCTTGGCAGGCAGGAAATGAAATTTTCAAAAATAGACATGCATGCCATGGCAGATGCGGTTTTTCACGAGTTTGTAGCAAATCCCGACAAGGAACATTTAGAGTTCCTGTTATCCCCTATCCCCGGAGCCTTTGGCGACGCATCACTGATGCGGCAGGTTTGGGTTAAT
>JBBRRV010000502.1:0-1181 GCA_038246075.1 Bacteroidales bacterium | reverse complement strand
TTTAAAGACCCTCGTGTCAATGACTACGGGGAGTTGCAGGAACGCTTTGACCGGGCCGTGGATGAGTGCACAGTTTGTGCTGCTACTTTGAGTGTTCAGGCGGCGCAAGTGGCACGCCAACCGCCTGACTTTGCTGCGCTTCGTCCCTACTTTGGTTGGTCGCCTTTGGATCGGATCAAGCGCACTTTTGAGAACACGACGCAGTACTACCGTGCCTCGACTCGGTTGCCGTTCCGTCATCACTTCAAGTCGAGGTTTCCTGCTGCCAATGTTCCTCGTTTGAACGAAGTGTATGCTACGGACACGTTCTTTGCGGACGTTGCCGCTGCCGATGATGGTGTGAAAGGCCATGGTGGGGCCATGATGTTGCAATTGTATGCTGGCAAGACAAGCCAGCATCTGGCCGGGTATCCAATGCGGACCGAGCCTGAGATGGTTGGGTCGTTTGAAGACTTCATCCGGGATCACGGTGCTCCGCTTGGTTTGTTCAGCGACAACGCCCGTGCCCAATGCGGCAAGCAAGTTGAAAAGATTCTCCGCATGTACTCCATTCGAGACTTTCAGTCGGAGCCCCACTATCAACATCAGAACTACGCCGAACGTCGGATCCAAGACGTGAAGCGACTCACCAATGCCATCATGGATCGTACCGGAACGCCGGCTCGGTTCTGGCTACTGTGCACTTTGTTTGTGATCATGCTCATGAATCACCTAGCGAGCGAGACCCTCAATTGGAAGACGCCCTTGGAAGCGGCGTTCAACCAGAAGCCGGATATTTCGCCGTTCCTTGCCCATCATTGGTGGGAGGAAGTATTGTATGAATCGCACGAGAGTTTCCCAAACTCCAAGGAGAAGGCTGGCCGGTGGTGCGGGCCAGCGCCCAAGCAAGGCGACATCCTGACTTACTGGATCCTCGATGATGAAACGGAGCAGATTGTGGCCCGCTCGAATGTGCGATCTGCCAAGACGGCGGACAATCCCAACCTTCGAAAGAACCAAGTGGTCTCCACTCCCGGCGGAGGGGAGGAAACCAAAGTCGGCACCAACGTACCTGCTAAGTCGATACTAATGTCGTTGTCCGATGGTGTTGATCCCTCGGCAGTGAAGCTCCCATTGTTTTCGCCGGACGAGCTCATGGGGCTCACATTTTTGCATGAAACTGACGATGGCCAAAAGTTCAG
>JBBRRV010000501.1:0-1183 GCA_038246075.1 Bacteroidales bacterium | reverse complement strand
TCTAGCTACCTGACAGTTTGTCATAAGAGGGGGAAGAAATCAAGGACAAAAGGGATGGAATTAGCCAAATGTCTTTCACGCATATAGAGACCAATGCGAAAGAGGCTCAAATCGCGGCGGTCAGAACGGTCAACAAGGCGGCGTAAGCCGTTCTTGATAATTTTAGAGCCAGAGGTGAGCAATTCAAGAAACAGCAAAACGACAGCAAAGGTCAAACGATGCAATTTGAAAACAGAACGGAGATGAGTGCTTTCGAGGTCAAAGCCGTTGTATTTGAAATCGCCAAACATTTCTTCAATCCACATGCGGCGTTCGTAAGATCGCAACGCCAGGCGGAGCGAGGGCAGGTTGGTGGCAAGCAGCCAGGGTTCTTTCTCGCCGATCTTCCAATGCGCCAGGACATTGACCGAGTAAGCGTGTAATTGGGTCAATTGTTTTTGTCCCAGCCAGAGACTTTCGCCTGCTTTGGATACGCAGCTTCGCAACGAAACCCAGGGGCTCTGGTCGTTTTCTCGCACCAAATGGCTGCCTTTTTGGCGTAAAACATACTTCCAGCCCCACTCATCCAGCTTTTTGAGCACTTCGACGGCACCAAACTCTGAATCTCCCAACAAAAGCACCTGCGCATCCTGCGCCAACAACTTGTGAATGTAACTCAGCAGAGCCAATTGTCGTCCTCCCGTGCTGTGTCCACGACGGCAGCGCACCCACATCCATACCAATGGGATAGCCCGTCTGCGATAGGCCAGGGTCACGATCAAAAGCTGATGTCCAAAACCAACTTTGCTTCCATCTACGATTAGACGGTATTCCTGACCCACTCTTTGTGCCAAAAGCTTCTTCGCAATCGGTTCGTACCAATCCCGCACTCGAAAATCCTTGTTCTCCAAAAACCGATCCAAGCGTCGCGTGGTACTCACCAACAGTGCTTTGCCAGGTATTTTGCTGGCTACTTTGCTCAAGTGAACCGATTTGCTGGCATAGATCCCGCTTATAAGCCAGGCTAGATTTTGCACTCGTGTGATCCGCTCGTTCGGAATCAGTTGCTTGATTTTCGCCATCCAGGTATGATAAAGCTTGGTGATTGACATGGGCTACTCCGTGTATAAAATGGTTCCGCAAAACCTATTTTAGTGGAGATCTCTCGTCAATCACCTCTCTTTTTAAACTGTCAGGTAGCTAG
>JBBRRV010000500.1:0-1183 GCA_038246075.1 Bacteroidales bacterium | reverse complement strand
GCAACGTCGGTGGCGCCAACACGGTGTCGGGTGTGGTGACGCTGGGCTCGGCTGCGCGGATCAATTCGGATGCGGGGACTTTGACCTTGGCTTCGGGCAGTCCGCTGACCGGTGCCACCTTCGACCTGACTTTTGGTGGGGCGGGCAACACCGCGGTGTCCGATGTCATCGGCACGACCACGGGTGGACTGACCAAAGACGGCGCCGGCACGCTGACGCTGGGCGGGCCCAATACCTACACCGGCGTGACCACGGTGACCGCCGGCACGCTGGTCGCTGCCAACTCTGCTGCGCTGGGCACGAGCGCGGGCGGCACGACGGTTGCTGCAGGAGCGACGCTGTCGCTGCAGGGCGGCATCACGGTGGCCGATGCGCTGACGCTCAACGGCGCGGGCGTCCTGGGCGGTGGCGCCTTGCGCAACGTCAATGGCGCCAACACGGTGTCGGGTGTGGTGACGCTGGGCTCGGCTGCGCGGATCAATTCGGATGCGGGGACCTTGACCTTGGCCTCGGGCAGCCCGCTGACCGGTGCCACCTTCGGCCTGACCTTTGGCGGGGCGGGCAACACCGCGGTGTCCGATGTCATCGGCACGACCACTGGCGGACTGACCAAAGACGGCGCCGGCACGCTGACGCTGTCGGGTGCCAACACCTACAGCGGCGTCACGGCGGTCAGCCAGGGCGTGCTGGCCACCAGCGGCAACGAGCGCATCGCCGATGCGAGTGCGGTGACGGTGGCGGCCGGGGCGTCGCTGCAGATCGGCGGCACCGAGGCGGTAGGCTCGATGGCCGGTGCGGGCGGTGTGGCGCTGGCCGGCAATGTGCTGACAGCGGGGGGTGACAACAGCTCGACCGTGTTCAGCGGGACGATCACCGGCGCGGGTGCAAGTCGATTGGTCAAGGCGGGCACCGGCACGCTCACGCTGAGCGGGGCCAGCGCTGCCTGGGATGGCGCCACCACGGTTGGTGCTGGCACCCTGGCGGTGACGAATTCCGGCGGGCTGGGCACGAGCGCGGGCGGCACGACGGTTGCTGCGGGTGCAACGCTGTCGCTGCAGGGCGGCATCACGGTGGCCGATGCGCTGACGCTCAACGGCACGGGTGTCCTGGGCGGTGGCGCCTTGCGCAACGTCGTGGGTGCCAACACGGTGTCGGGCGTGGTGACGCTGGGCTCGGCTGCGCG
>JBBRRV010000499.1:0-1188 GCA_038246075.1 Bacteroidales bacterium | reverse complement strand
TGAAGTTCCCCCGTGGAATTGAGACTGGCTCAGGCGGCGAGGATTGCGTCGAGTAGCTCCGCGACCCCTGCCAGGGCCGGGACGCTCCCGAAGCCACGATCGATGAACGGCGTGCCGTCGAAGCGCTCGGCTGGTGTCTGCCAGTCGAGCTCGCCGTGGAGCCGGTGGTAGTTGTAGTAGCCGGCGTAGGCGGTGACGGCGGCTTCGGCGGCAGCGAGGTCGGCGAGTTGCTGGCGGTCGAGGACCTCGGACTGCAGGGTCGCCCAGAAGGCCTCGACCTTGCCGTTCGTCCAGGGCGTGTCGATCTGGGTCCGGATGTGCCGGATCGAGAGCTCGGCGAGGCTGCGCTGGAAGCGGCTGAGCATCGTCCGCATGATCGCCACGAACGGCGTCCCGTTGTCGGTCATCAACTCGTGTGGCACGCCGCACAGCTCGATCGCTTCCTCAAGCAGGGCGAGGACCCAAATCGCCTCCTTGGTCGGCACGGCCCGGATCCCGAGGAGGAACCGGCTGTGATCGTCGACGAGGGCGACGAAGTGACAGGTCCGCGCCCGGCCGGTCGCGCCGAGGAGGTAGAACGGGCCCTTGAGGTCGATGTGCCAGAGCTCGTTGACGGCCGCTCGCTCGTACCGCGGACCGGGTATCCGGATGTAGCTCGGGCGATGGCTGCCGTGACGGGTGAGGAGGCGGTCGACCTGGCCATGGCCGAGGGGCCAGACGCCGCGTCGACGGAACTCCGCGGCGATCCGTCGACTGTTCCAGTAGGTCAGCAGACGGACGGTCAGGATGAGCCGCTCAAGGGCGGGCGGCAGCTCACTCGCTCGGCCGACTCGTGGATGGTCGAGGAGCGCCTCGAGCCCGCCTCGCTCGAAGCGTGTCCGCCAACGGAACAGGCTCGCTCGGCTGCAGCCGACCTCAGCGCAGATCGTCGTGACCGGCTCGCCATCGGCCCAGCGTCGGAGCGCGCCTCGACGTCGCCGAACGATCGCCGCCTGACCGCGCCGTCCGACACCGTCAGGTGGACGGCCGCCCTGGGTCGCCACGAGCAGGAAGTCCGGTCCCTCCTGGTAGTGGTTCCGACGCGGTAGCCGCCGCGGATTGGCATAGGTCCGAGACTTGACCTCCGGCATCGGTGCCCTCCTCGAGGGTCACGCTAAGCCAGTCTCAACTTCACCGGGGAACTTCACT
>JBBRRV010000498.1:0-1193 GCA_038246075.1 Bacteroidales bacterium | reverse complement strand
TGTAAGCTCCCCTTATTTTAGTGCCACTTGCAGTTAGAGTTTTCTAAATTAATCATCTTTTGTTTTTTCAACTATTTTATCCACTAAACGGCTCTCTTCAATTTTTAAATGATTTACGTTCGCCGTTTGTGGATAAAGCGTTTTTTCATTATTTGAACTGTTGTTCCATTGTTCAGCATATTTACTTGGTGGCAAGTAACCCAATGATTTATGTGGACGTTCTGTATTGTAATCAATCCTCCATTCTTCGCTCATGGCTCTTACTTCTGCAAGACTGTAAAATAGATATGTATTCAAGAGCTCTCTTCTCAGGCTTCCGTTTTTTCTTTCGATATAAGCATTTTGCATTGGTTTGCCGGGTTGAATAAATTGCAAAGTGATCTGCCTGGTTTTATCATTGCACCATTCTTCAAGCTTATGACTGATAAATTCAGGCCCATTGTCGCACCGGATATTTGCAGGTTTTCCTCTTTCGGATATTAATCTTTCCAATACTCTTATTACTCTTAATGATGGTAATGAAGTATCAACTTCAATAGCTAAAGATTCACGGTTAAAATCATCTATCACATTAAGTAAACGGAATTTCCTTCCATCCATCAGGCTATCGCTCATAAAATCAATACTCCAAACCTGGTTAGGAGCAGATGGAACCATTAAAGCCTGTTTTACTCTTTCGGGTAAACGCTTTTTTGACCTTCGTCTTATATTAAGTTTCATGTCTGTGTATACTCTGTAAATGCGTTTATGGTTCCACCAATGCCCTTTGTTCCAAAGACGGTAACAACATTGCCAAAAGCCTATCGCTGTGTGTTTGGTAGTTAACGATTGCAATGCCATTTGCAATTCGGTATCATCCTTTGGACTTGTCCTATACTGATAGCTGGTTCGGGATATTCCTATCAGTTTACACGCCTTGCGGTTACTTAACTGTTGTTCGATGGTTAAAAAATCAACAGCTTCCCGTTTCGCTTCAGGCGTTATAACTTTTTTGAGACAAACTCCTTTAATGCATGATGCTCTATACTTAACTCCGTATACATCCGTTTCAGACGGCTGTAATCAGTTTCAAGTTCTTTATTGCGTTTTATTTCACTACCATTCATGCCTCCATACTTCGCTTTCCAATTGTAAAACGTAGCTGGATGAATTTGTAATTCACGACATATCTCCTTTACAGGCATGCCGCTTTC
>JBBRRV010000497.1:0-1195 GCA_038246075.1 Bacteroidales bacterium | reverse complement strand
GTTTCTGGGTCTGTTGCGGTTACGGTTGTGCTATGGCGGATCTGGCGGAGTCGTTGGGCCGCCGGTTCGCACTGTTGCGGCCGCATCTGAGCGAGCTTCAGCGTCGGCTGTGGCTGGGGGCCGAGGCCGGCGAGTTGGGTGCCGGTGGGGTCGCGGTGGTGGCGCGCGCGGCGGGGGTGTCGGCGGACACTGTGCGGCGGGGTCGCAGCGAGGCGGAGGGGCTGGATGCCTCCACTGTCGTGCGGTCCCGTCAGCCTGGTGGGGGTCGTAAGCGGGCCGAGGCGCATGACCCGGAGCTGGTGGCGGCGCTGGAGGCGCTGATCGACCCGGTGACCCGGGGAGATCCGATGTCGCCGTTGCGGTGGACGTACAAGTCGACTCGCGTCCTTGCCCACACGTTGACCGAAGGCGGCCATCGGGTCAGCGATTTCGTGGTTCGGCGGCTGCTTCACGAACTGGGTTACAGCCTGCAGGCCAACGCCAAGACCACCGAGGGTGGCCAGCATCCCGACCGGGACGCCCAGTTCGGCTACCTCAACGACCAGGCCCAAGCGCATCTGGACGCTTCGGACCCGGTGATCAGTGTCGACACCAAGAAGAAGGAGCTGGTCGGCGCCTACAAGAACGGCGGCCGGGAATGGTCACCGGCCGGCCAGCCAGTACCGGTCAAGGTCCACGACTTCATCGACCCCGCACTGGGCAAGGCCAACCCCTACGGCGTCTACGACGTTGCCGCCGATACCGGATGGGTGTCGGTGGGCACCGACCACGACACCGCCGAGTTCGCTGTCGCCACGATCGGCCGCTGGTGGACCAGCGAGGGGCACGCCGGATACCCGGATGCGACGCGGCTGCTGATCTGCGCCGATGGCGGCGGCTCCAACGGCTACCGCACCAGACTGTTCAAAACCGAGCTCGCCGCCCTGGCCGCCCGCACCGGGCTGCAGATCACCGTCTGCCACCTGCCGCCCGGCACGTCCAAATGGAACAAGATCGAACATCGGCTGTTTTCGCATATCTCCATGAACTGGCGCGGCCGGCCGCTGACCAGCCACGAAGTCATCATCGAAACCATCGCCGCCACCACCACCCGAAGCGGGCTGAAGGTCCACGCCGAACTCGACACCACGGCCTACCCCACCGGCGTCAAGATCCCCGACAAACAGATGAAAAGCCTTGAAACACAAGGGATCCT
>JBBRRV010000496.1:0-1198 GCA_038246075.1 Bacteroidales bacterium | reverse complement strand
TGTTATGTTAACTTTGAATTGACGGATAAAGTCTTTTGAGTTTAATCCTTGCATTCCCATTGGTAAATTGCCAGTTAATTTTACAATCCTTATTGTTTCTATTGCTTTCCCACGCTTTTGCTTCGTCTTTAACCTCTTCAAATGTTGCAATGTGTCTGTTTAAACATTGTCCATTTAAAACGTGCAATTCTATTTCGGCCATGTTCAACCAACTGCCATGCTTTGGTGTATAAATAAACTCAAACCTATCCCATAAACGTTTGGCTTCTTCTGGCTCAAAAGTTTCATAAAAAGCCGATGCCACATGTGTTTTGAAGTTATCCATTACCAGTGTAATTTTTGTTGCTTCCGGGTAATCCTCGTCTGCAATCTCTTTAATGAACTTAGCCCAATCTTTCTTTGTCTTGAATTCCGTTACTTCCACTCTTCTTTTCCCTTTTAATGGTTCGTTTGCCATAAAGATATTCACAACACCATGTCTGACATATTCGTAGTCAACTCTCTCTTCTTGCCCTGGCTTAATTGGAACTGATGCTCTTCCCTCTTCTATTAACTGTTTCGGCGATTCATCCATGCAAACCACAGGAAAATCTTTATTATAAGGCCTTTTGTACACATCCAAAACTTGCTCCATGTGTGCAACAAATTCACTGTTTTGCGCTGGCGGTATCACCCAACCTTTCACTTTCCAAGGCTTAAGTTCATTTTTTTTAAAATGTTACCTACAGCCACATAAGAGATACTGTCCACATAATTCAACTCAACCATTTTATCAGCCAGTAAACGCAATGACCATCGCGCAAATCCCTTTGGAGGCTTACTGCAACAGAGCGTTACTATTTTTGCTTCCACATCGCCATCTATTTTCTTTTCATAGATCCGCGTTGTGGGCTGTCTTTCAAGGCTACCTTCAAATCCTTCTTCTATAAATCGTTTCTTTACCCTGTCAATCGTACGCATTCCAACTTTAAGCACTTTGCTGATTTGCTCATTTGTAATCTTTTCGGCGTATTCTCCTTCGTCACAATTCAATAGGATATAAGCTGTCCGAAAAGTCTGTGAAGTATGTGAACCTTTATTAATGATACTGTGCAGTTCTTCAACTTCTAATTTTATGAGTTTAACGTGATAATGTACCATGAGATTTTTTCTGCAAAGATACACATTATTACGTCATATTATAATTAACTTAACACTA
>JBBRRV010000495.1:0-1198 GCA_038246075.1 Bacteroidales bacterium | reverse complement strand
TGTCAGCTTCCCTGAACTTCGGCCATTTAAAATTAGAGTAAAAACTAATTTTATTTGAACTTTGCCTTATGAAAAAAACACGATTTACAGAAAGCCAGATCATTTCGATTCTGAAACAGCATGAGACGGGTATTAAGGTAACCGACATTTGTCGTGAACATGGTATCAGTAATGCCACCTTCTTTAACTGGAAAGCCAAGTATTCCGGCATGGATGCCAGACAACTAAGAAGGCTCAAGGAACTTGAAGAAGAGAACTCCCGGTTAAAAAGAATGTATGCCGATCTCAGCCTGATACACCATGCATTTAAAGATGCAGTTGAAAAAAAGTTATAGCGCCTGAACGGAAGAAGGAGGTTGCTGACCACATGATCATTGTTCACGAAGTCAGTATCCGTCAGGCCTGTAAAGAAGTAAATCTCCCCAGGAGTACGTTTCAATATGAAGCGGTTCAAAAAAATGATGAAGAGATTATGAATAACCTTTTGTTTTTGGTTGAAAAGCATCCGGCCATTGGCTTTTGGATGTGCTTTTACAGACTCAGAAAGAAAGGTTTTTCCTGGAATCATAAAAGAGTTTACAGAGTTTATACTGAGATGAAATTGAATATCAGACGCCGGGCGAGGAAAAGACTTCCGGCAAGAGTAAAACAAGCTTTATTCCAGCCAGATTCACCGAACCAGGTGTGGTCGATTGATTTTATGCAGGACAGCTTGATGGATGGCAGAAAGTTCAGAGTATTAAACGTTATTGATGATTTTAAACGTGAAGTTTTATCAGTTGAAACAGATACATCACTTCCTGCTTTACGCGTGGTACGTGTGCTGGAACAACTTAAAGAGAGCCGGGGATTACCAAAAATGATCAGAGTAGATAATGGACCTGAGTTTATCAGTGCCAAAATGGATCATTGGTGCAAAGATAACAAGGTCGATCTGGTCTTCATCCAGCCAGGCAAGCCAATGCAAAATGGATTTGTTGAACGCTTTAATGGTAGTATGAGAAAAGAAGTTTTCAACGCTTACATTTTTAAAACAATATCAGAGGCTAGACAAAAAATCGAAGAATGGACATATGATTATAATTATGAAAGACCTCACAGTTCCTTGAATTATTGCACTCCGATTGAACTTTTATGAGCCTTAAAAACAATTATAAAACTCTAATTTTGAATGGCCCGGAAAATGGGGGAGCTGACA
>JBBRRV010000494.1:0-1199 GCA_038246075.1 Bacteroidales bacterium | reverse complement strand
TAAGCTGACTATCATCTAGAATGCACAAAGCCAGATAAAATCAGACCTGAAAGACAGCCTAATTGAATGCGATGCCAGTTCTTAAATTTCTCAATCCACTTCAACAACAGAACCTCCAGAATGCGCTGCGAGAAAGTGAGGATTCGCATCAACGACAGCGGATATTAATGCTACTGCTGAGAAATGATGGGAAGACCTATGAGGAAATCATGGCTTTTATTGGGTGTTCTTATCGAAGTGTGGCGCATTGGTGCATCCGTGGGAACCCAGATGATTTAGAGAGTCTCAAAGACCAGCGCTCAAAAGGCAATTATCGAAAGGCAACGCCTGAATACATTGAACGATTACTGATGGTAGTCGAGCAATTACCGAGCGAATTAGGCTACGAATTCGGGCGCTGGACAACGGCACGATTAGCCTCGCATTTAGAGCAAGAGACCGAGATCCCAATGAGCAGTGTGCAAGTGGGGAGGATATTGCGCCAAAAAAAGTACGCATACCTCTGGGCAAAGTATAGCTTGGAGGAGAAGCAAGATGCCGAAAAACGGAGGGTCTTCAAGGATAAATTAGAGGCAGAACTGGGGAGCACCATGCAGTCCCCAGAGAAGCTTCAAGTGTGGTTTTGGGATGAAAGTGGATTTAGTTTGCGAGTGATTCGACGTAAACAATGGGGTAAGAAGGGGAAACGAAAAGCAGTCTCAGGGAAACGGAGTCGAGGACGAGTCAATATCATGGGTGGACTTCGCTATGAGGATCGGCGACAGCAATGCTATTTCATTGAGCAAGGCAATGGGGATAGTTTTTACGCCAACCTGATAAAGCTGAACCAGTTTGTCAGACAAGAATGGGCAGACAAGGGTAATCTTGATGGCGAGTTTGAGCAGAATGGACCCAGGATTTTGGTTGTTTTGGACAATGCCAGTTATCACAAGAAGCAGGAAATAATCGAAAAGCTCTCAACGGAATGCCCGAATCTAGAACTCTGGTTTTTGCCACCTTATAGTCCAGATTACAACTTGATTGAGTTAGTCTGGCACTCCTGTAAGGAGTTTATTGCTCATCGATTATTTCAATCAAGCGACGAATTAAAAGACCTCCTCGATCGACTCCTGAACCAAGGAGAATTGAAGATCCAGTGGAAGCGAAAGGTGAAAAACAAAGGAAATGCAGTACTTGCAAATTAAATGTTGGTCAGCTTA
>JBBRRV010000493.1:0-1210 GCA_038246075.1 Bacteroidales bacterium | reverse complement strand
ACCTGCATCGTGTGCTGCGTAGACTTTGGCAATGTCTCCCTTTTCATCCAGCACGACAAGTTGCGCAGCATATCCGTAGGAATAGTGCGTTATAATTTTTTTCACATCGGCGCCGGGCTTTGTGGTCCAGTCGCAGAGATAGCTCCCCACATAAGTATTTCCGCCCAGTTCAGTCAGCGTTTTTGTTTTCAGATCGTTGCGGAGCGAAATGGAGGCATTCATAACGGCATTTCCGAGCAAAGCTGTAGCACGTGATGAAGTTGTCATACCCGTGGGTAGTTCCGCATCCGTATCTACGTTCACATCCATCAGGTTTGAAGGTATTCCGGTCTCCTGGTGAAGGGTTTGGATGGCCATGTTGTGCACACCCTGGCCCATCTCCGTCCAGCCATGTTGAATAAGAATCCTGCCTTTTTTCAGGATATTGATTTTTACATCGCAAAAATCGGGCATTCCATTGCCAACACCTGAGTTTTTGATGGCAACAGCCAGACCTGCATATCTGGCAGCGTAAAAATGATCCTTTAATGCCAGCAGACAAGGCTTAATGCCGACGCCTGCTTCCAAAACCTGACCCGTTGAAGTCATTTTTCCATTATCCAATGCGTTTTCATATCGGAATTTCCAGCGATCAAAGCCACCCTTTTCGCATAGCTCGTCAATACAGCTTTCCAGGGCAAAGGCCACCTGGTTGGCCCCGAATCCGCGCATGGCCCCCGATGGAATGTTGTTGGTATAAACTGTAAGCGCTTCAATGTCGACATTGGGAACATGGTATCCGCCGGCAGCGTGGCCTGCCACGCGTTCCATGACCTTGGTGCCCACCGAGGCATAAGCGCCTGAATCGCCAACCGCGCGCAGCTTCAAACCTGTAAGCAGACCTTTTTCATCGCAGCTTAACTTCATATCCATCCAGACGGGGTGTCGCTTTGGGTGCATGGCAATGGATTCTTCGCGCGACAGGTGCAGTTTTACCGGCTTTTTCAAATGCCAGGCAAACAACGCGGCGTGTCCCTGGGCCGTCATGTCTTCCCGACCCCCAAAACCTCCGCCACAGGGTACAAGGGTTACCCTTACTTTTTCGTCGTCAAGGCCCAGCAGGGAAGCCACCTGCTGTTGATCCACATAGATGCCTTGTCCCTGGCTGTATAAATGAACTCCGTCGTTAGTAGCAAGTGCAATGGCAGCCTCAGTTTCGAGAAATGCATGT
>JBBRRV010000492.1:0-1210 GCA_038246075.1 Bacteroidales bacterium | reverse complement strand
GCGCGACGGATGAAAATCAACCCCCCGTCACGCATATCACCTCCAATTTGCGAGAGTTCTGCATGGGCGTCGATGACGACGAGCTAAAGCGCAGGTTCTGGGGCTGATCCCTGCCGCGCTGCATCAGATGCGCGCCCCGGTGTCGCACCGGCGCCCGCTTTCCCTTGCCCTCGCTGCCAGTCAGCGACCGTGCGCTTGTAGGCGAGCTCGCCCTGCGCGGCGAGTGCGCGCTCTGCCTTTCGCATCGCCGCGTTGGTCGCCCAGAGTCCCGGCTCGACCCCGCCCTTGGAGTGGCCTGCCAAGAGCTCCAGCCGGCGCAGCTTCTTGCGGGTGAGAGTGGGCTGGGCATAGGCATAGTCCTCCTCCCGGGTGAGCAGGCACCAGAACAAACAGGCGAGCTTTCGCGAGGCGGCGACGATTGCCACCTGGTGTCCGCGCCGAGCGCGGATGCGCTCGTAGAAGGCCCGGATCGGGCCCGGGTTTCGCACCGCGCTCCAGGAGGCCTCGACCAGCGCGTGACGCGCCGAGGCCGAGCCCTGCTTTGAGATCCGCCCGCGGCTTGCCGCGCTCTGCCCCGACTGCCGCACCTTGGGATCGAGGCCCAGGTAGCCGACCAGCTTCTGGCGGGTGGGGAAGCGGTCGATCTCACCGATCGCGGCCATGAAGGTCGCTGCGGTGATCACGTTGACCCCCGGCACCGTCATCAGGCGGCGGATCTCGGCCGAGCCAAGCGCCTCGGCTGCGATCACGCGCTCGATCGCGGCGATCTCGCCCTCGCAGAAGTCGAGCTGGCGCAGGCAGCCGTCGACGGTCTCTTGCTCCTCGGCGGGCAGCTCCACCTCCTCCAGCCAGTTACGCCCCTTGAGGCCGAAGAGGTCTGAGATCGGCGGCTTGGGGATCAGCCGGCGCATCAGCGCTGCGTGGATCTCGTTCTTGGCCTTGGTCTTTACCCGGACCAGCTGGGATCGGCGTCCCAGCCGCCGGCGCATCGCCCGGGTCGGCTCATCGGGGACCCAGACCGAGTCGAGTGAGCCTGCGGCCAGGAGCTTCGCCAGCGCCCGGGCATCGAGGCGGTCGGTCTTTGCCCGTGCCCCGCGGATCCCGGTGTCGGTGGGGGAGGCGACCACCACCCGCCCGACGTGGGGGCGGATGATCCGCGCCACCTCCCAGGCGTTGCCTGAGACCTCGAGTGCGACTTGGTCCTCGTGGC
>JBBRRV010000491.1:0-1230 GCA_038246075.1 Bacteroidales bacterium | reverse complement strand
TGGTGTATCAGCAAATGGAGTTGGGATGGCCTATCCGTTATACCTTCATAATTTAATGCAATCAGAAGGAGGGAACAATACAGACTGGATCAGTCCTCAGAATCCAAGCTGGGTACCCAATTATAATAGTGCCAACTGGCAGGCAAGAGTAAGTGCGTTGCTCAATGCACTGGCCGCGCATATCAATACAGCCAGTTCCAGCGGAAAAAAATACAGTGATGCATTGGGAGTAGTGAGTATCGGTCTGATGGGTTCATGGGCAGAATGGAATTTCTCGAATTTAGTAGGGAATGTAGCAGCAGAATTTCCAGCGGGAAGAATTCCAACATTTGCAGCGGGGAAGGCATTGATAGATGCCTATATTAATGCGTTTCCAAATAATCCGCTGGTGATACCGCATGCTGCATTTGACAGGCAGCAGTTACAAAATGTATGGACCGATCCACAAACAGGCTGGTATGCATTAACAGCAAGTAACAAATGGGGGAAGATAGGGATCACGCGGATGAACTGGGGATTAACAGAAGGGTATATAAGCCAGTGGGCGGAGAACAATGTGTTTACCTATAACGGACTAAGATTTGATACAGCGATCATGAATCGTTATAAATATGCACCGTTAACGGGAGAGGTAGCAGGATACAATGCAGCAGTTGGAGGAGCACCGTTCTGGGATCTGCCGCGCCAGGTAACATTCTATCATGCTTCTTCATTTGGGAATGGAAATTATTATGGTGAACAAAATATATCACTTCAGGGAAGAGATAATATAAGAGCGGCGTGGAGAGCATCGGGCTATCGTTTGGTACTTGAAACGGGAACGATCACATCAACGTTGAGCGGGGGTATGCCATTTGCTATTTCACTGAACTGGAAAAACCTGGGCGTAGCGCCGGTATATGAAAACTGGAATGTGACGTATGAATTAAGAAACGCCAGTAATGTGGCAGTTTGGTCAGGGGTATCGAGTTTTACACCGAAGTTATTTCTGCCATCTTCAGCTGCAACAACAGTTACCGATAATTTTACACTGCCGGCGAATGTAGCCCAGGGTACATACAATATGGTATTGATAGTACGCGATCCCAGTGGTTACCGTCAACCATTACCGTTAGCAATCAATGGCAGAAATGCAGATGGAAGTTATTTATTGAAAAACATTACTGTGGGTATTGCTTCCAACCAGCCACCAGTTGCCAATGCAGGCGCAGCACAAACTGTTACGTTACC
>JBBRRV010000490.1:0-1232 GCA_038246075.1 Bacteroidales bacterium | reverse complement strand
GACCAGCAGCGCAGCGGGTGCGGTCACGCTGACCACCGGGGACGCCACCAGCACTGGGTTTGCTGGCGTGATCGCGAACGGTTTAGGCACGGTGGCCGTGACCAAGCAAGGTGCTGGGGTGTTCACGCTGTCCGGGATCAATACCTACACCGGCGTGACCACGGTGACCGCCGGCACGCTGGTCGCTGCCGATTCTGCTGCGCTGGGCACAAGCGCGGGCGGCACGACGGTTGCAGCAGGTGCGACGCTGTCGCTGCAGGGCGGCATCACGGTGGCCGATGCGCTGACGCTCAACGGCGCGGGCGTCCTGGGTGGTGGCGCCTTGCGCAACGTCATTGGCGCCAACACGGTGTCGGGAGTGGTGACGCTGGGCTCGGCTGCGCGGATCAATTCGGATGCGGGGACCTTGACCTTGGCCTCGGGCAGCCCACTGACCGGTGCCACCTTCGGCCTGACCTTTGGTGGGGCTGGCAACACCACGGTGTCCGATGTCATCGGCACGACCACTGGCGGACTGACCAAAGACGGCGCCGGCACGCTGACGCTGTCGGGTGCCAACACCTACAGCGGTACAACGGCGGTCAGCCAGGGCGTGCTGGCCACCAGCGGCAACGAGCGCATCGCCGATGCGAGTGCAGTGACAGTGGCTGCCGGGGCGTCGCTGCAGATCGGTGGCACCGAGGCGGTAGGCTCGTTGGCCGGTGCGGGCGGTGTGGCGCTGGCCGGCAATGTGCTGACAGCGGGGGGTGACAACAGTTCGACCGTGTTCAGCGGGACGATCACTGGCGCGGGTGCAAGTGGTCTGTTCAAGGCGGGCACCGGCACGCTCACGCTGAGCGGGGCCAGCGCTGCCTGGGATGGCGCCACCACGGTTGGTACTGGCACCCTGGCGGTGACGAATTCCGGCGGGCTGGGCACGAGCGCGGGCGGCACGACGGTTGCTGCAGGTGCGACGCTGTCGCTGCAGGGCGGCATCACGGTGGCCGATGCGCTGACGCTCAACGGCACGGGCGTCCTGGGCGATGGCGCCTTGCGCAACGTCATTGGTGCCAACACGGTGTCGGGCGTGGTGACGCTGGGCTCGGCTGCGCGGATCAATTCGGATGCGGGGACCTTGACCTTGGCCTCGGGCAGCCCGCTGACCGGTGCCACCTTCGGCCTGAGCTTTGGCGGAGCGGGCAACACCACGGTGTCCGATGTCATCGGCACGACCACTGGCGGACTGACCAAAG
>JBBRRV010000489.1:0-1236 GCA_038246075.1 Bacteroidales bacterium | reverse complement strand
GGGCACCTCGAATAATTACGCTGCCGTCTGGCCGACGAACTGCAAATCAGATTCAAGGAACGCACAAGGTCTGAGAGCGGGAGCGGTCTATGGGGCAATTCGGGTTCTTCGATACTAACAAGCGGCTCGAAGCGCTATCGGCGAAGGGCGATCCGCTGGAGGCGATCGACGCGCTGGTGCCATGGGAGAGCTTCCGCAAGACGATCGAGGCCGCGGCGCTGACGCCGGCAGCGGAGAAGAAGAGCCAAGCCGGTCGCAAGCCGATCGACGCGTTGGTGATGTTCCGCATGCTCATTCTGCAGTCGCTCTACAATCTCTCCGATGACCAGGCGGAGTATCAGGTACGCGACCGTCTCTCGTTCACGCGGTTCCTCAAGCTTGGCATTGAGGACGGCATTCCCGACGGCACGACGCTGTGGCTGTTCCGTGAAAAGCTTTCGAAAGCCGGACTGATCGAGACATTGTTCGAGCGCTTCGGTCGACATCTGGAGGCCCAGGGCTATATCGCGCGTGGGGGGCAAATGGTCGACGCGACGATCGTGCCGGTGCCCAAGCAGCGCAACACGCGCGAGGAGAACGAGGCGGTCAAGGCCGGCAAAACGCCCGAGGACTGGGAGCAGAAACCCGCAAAAAATAGCCAGAAGGACAAGGACGCGCGTTGGACCAAGAAGCACGGCACGAGCTTCTTTGGCTATAAGAACCACGTCAATGCCGATGCCCGGCACAAGCTGATCCGTGGCTATGATGTGACTGATGCTTCAGTGCACGATAGCCAGAAGCTGGATGGGCTACTGAACAAAGCCAATACGTCGCAGGACGTCTACGCCGACAGCGCTTACCGCTCGGCTGAGACCGAAGCGAGGCTCGATAAACGCGGCTTCAGAAGTCGTATCCATAGCCGCGCATTCCGCAACCATCCGCTTTCGGATGCACAGGTCGAAGCCAACCGAAAGAAGAGCAAGATCCGCGTCCGGATCGAACACGTGTTCGGTGCGCAAGAGAATGCGCCGGGTGGCCGGATCATTCGCACCATCGGCGCGGTGCGGGCGAGAGCCAAGATCGGTTTACAAAATCTTGTTTACAATATGCGTCGGCTCGTGATCCTGGAGCGAATGGCCGCTGCATGAGGACGGACAAAACTGAGATCGCTCAGCGCTACATCAAGCTTGAAAACGGCGCTCACGCCGCATCAGCGGTCCGCGCCGCGCGGAAAACATCATTGTTCGAGGTGCCCAT
>JBBRRV010000488.1:0-1239 GCA_038246075.1 Bacteroidales bacterium | reverse complement strand
TGTGTTCCGGTTCCCTTTCGGGCACAACCACATCTCTGCGGCCTTCCGGACATGTCAAGGGTATGTAAGGTTTTTCGCGTTGCATCGAATTAATCCACATCATCCACCGCTTGTGCGGGTCCCCGTCAATTCCTTTGAGTTTTAATCTTGCGACCGTACTCCCCAGGCGGTCAACTTCTCGCGTTAGCTTCGTCACTAAGGAATTGCTTCCCCAACAACCAGTTGACATCGTTTAGGGCGTGGACTACCAGGGTATCTAATCCTGTTTGCTCCCCACGCTTTCGTGCCTGAGCGTCAGTGTCGACCCAGGGGGCTGCCTTCGCCATCGGTGTTCCTCCACATATCTACGCATTTCACTGCTACACGTGGAATTCCACCCCCCTCTGCCGCACTCTAGTTATGCAGTCACAAACGCAGTTCCCAGGTTAAGCCCGGGGATTTCACATCTGTCTTACATAACCGCCTGCGCACGCTTTACGCCCAGTAATTCCGATTAACGCTCGCACCCTACGTATTACCGCGGCTGCTGGCACGTAGTTAGCCGGTGCTTATTCTTCCGGTACCGTCAGTAGTCACGGATATTACCCGTAACCGTTTCGTCCCGAACAAAAGAGCTTTACAACCCGAAGGCCTTCTTCACTCACGCGGAATGGCTGGATCAGGGTTGCCCCCATTGTCCAAAATTCCCCACTGCTGCCTCCCGTAGGAGTCTGGACCGTGTCTCAGTTCCAGTGTGGCTGATCATCCTCTCAGACCAGCTATCGATCGTAGCCTTGGTGAGCCTTTACCTCACCAACTAGCTAATCGAATATCGGCCGCTCCTTCAGCGTGAGGCCTTGCGGTCCCCCACTTTCCTCTCTCGAGCGTATGCGGTATTAGCCTGTCTTTCGACGGGTTGTCCCCCACTCAAGGATACGTTCCGATATATTACTCACCCGTTCGCCGCTCGCCGCCAGGTTGCCCCGCGCTGCCGCTCGACTTGCATGTGTAAAGCATTCCGCCAGCGTTCAATCTGAGCCAGGATCAAACTCTTCAGTTTAAACCTGTTTGCAAGATTACCTTGGCGCTCAACCAACAGAACTCTTACATCCCGTCAGCGCTAAACCAAGAAATCTTCCTACTCTCAAAGTATCAACGAATAATAAATTACTCATTAATGTTTACTTCTTAAGCAGGTACTTCATTATTTCGAGTTCAATCCCTGTTTCCGCCAATGTGATCCCAGACCTCAGCTTGCGC
>JBBRRV010000487.1:0-1242 GCA_038246075.1 Bacteroidales bacterium | reverse complement strand
ATGGCAAGCAAAAAGCTTAACGTTATCAAAGAATCTGTTAATCCCGCAGAAGCCCGTTTACTGCAGGACCAGCGGGATTCAGTGCCTGAATAACACTCATAAATAAAAAATTGATTTAATGAAGAAGATCATATTCAGTCTCACCATATGCCTTGGTACACTCTTTTCGGCACAGGCGCAACAGCTGCTTACCGCAAATGATGCTGTAGGTATTGCCCTTAAAAACAGCTATGACATCCTGGTGGCAGCAAATGATGCCGCTGTGGACAAGGCCAACAACACGGCCGGCAATGCAGGCATGTTGCCGGGTGTCGCCATCACGGCTTCAGATAACTTATCTTCCAACAATACAAAACAGACCTATTCCAATAGTACCGAAGCAAGTTCGACGAATGCACGTTCTAATTCATTCAATGCCAACATCGGGCTTAACTGGACTTTATTTGACGGTGGGAAAATGTTTGTTACCAGGCAAAAGCTTCAGGAAATTGAAACGCTGGGCGAATTGCAATACAAGGACAGGGTATTACAAACCGTTTCAAATGTTATCCTTGCCTATTATGATGTCGTGAAACAAAAACAACAACTTGTTTCAATCAATGAGGTCATCAATTACAATATGGAAAGAGTTAAAATCCTGCAGACAAGTTTTAATGCCGGGAACACAGCCAAGACTAACCTTTTGCAGGCACAGATTGATTTGAATGTTTACCATGAAAATGCGATAAATCAGCAAAGGGTTATTGCCGATGTTAAGAAAAACCTGAACCAGATGCTCAGCAGGGATATTGCCACTGAATTTGAAGTAACGGATAGTATCGAAACCAGTTATAATCCCAACATGCAGGATCTGATTCAAAAACTGTATGCCAATAATCTAAGTATCCAGTCTTTCCAAAAAGAGGTAGATGTTGCAAAACTGAGCCTGAAGGAAAGCAAAACGCTGTTCTTACCCCGGCTCAATTTCAATGCCGGTTATGGCTACCAAAGAAGCGACAATGCCATTGGAAATTTAAGGACAAATAACGCATTTGGCCCACAGGTCGGGGGCACCCTTTCCATCCCGCTATACCAGGCAGGGAATGTGAACAGGCAAATCAAGGTTTCAACCATCCAGCTCAACACAAGCGAGTATGCACTTGAAAATGCAAAACTTGCAATGAATACGCAAATGGTCAATGCACTGGCCGATTTTGATGCACAAAAAAAACTGCTTGCCATTGAGAAAAGCAACCATTCATT
>JBBRRV010000486.1:0-1248 GCA_038246075.1 Bacteroidales bacterium | reverse complement strand
TCTGTCTTGTATCTTGAGAGTTAACTGGGTAACTAGGTAATACTGGTTCCAGGTCTACTTCCTATAGAGGAAGTGGGAGGCAGAAGTGAGGCTGTTTGTCTGTCTAGGTGATGAGCCTGTTGATTAGATAAGTCCCTTCTGCCTTGATTGATTGGTCCTGCCAAGCTGAACGGCATCTTAGGCCCCCAGAGCACGGGTGAGCCTGCATTCACAAGCATAGTTCTGGCCCAGTCTACCTGATGAACCCAAGAGAGGAGATGTTCACCATGTCCCAACCTGTCCTTGGCATCGATGTGGGCAAGAGTAAACTGCATATTGCCTTGCTGTTGCCCAACGGCAAATCCAAACCCAAAGTCATACCCAACACTCCAGAGGGGCACCAAGAATTACTGATTTGGTTGAATCACCAGCAGGTGAGTCCTGTTCATGCCTGCTTAGAAGCTACGGGCGTCTATGGAGATGCCGTGGCCGAAGTGCTCTACCAAGCCAACCACACCGTGAGCATTGTCAATCCGGCTCGAGTCCTCGGATTTGCCAGAAGTGAACTGCTTCGCACCAAAAATGACAAGGTGGATGCCGCCCTCATTGCTCGGTTTTGTGCTGCCCTGCGGCCTGCGCCTTGGACGCCCGCTGTCCCCGAGGTCAAGCATCTACAGGCTTTAGTCCGCCGCCTAGAGGCGTTGAATGCCATGCACCAGCAAGAAGACAACCGCCTAGCCGTTTCCACCGAGCAGGTGGCAACCCTAATAAAGGAACACATAGACTACTTGAAGCAAGACATCCAGAAAACCAAACAACTTATCCGCGACCACTTTGACCAGCATCCTGGCCTCAAGCAGCAGGCGGACTTGCTGCGGAGCATTCCTGGAATTGGCGAAGTCACCGCATCCGTTATTTTGGCTGAGGTGCAGTCCTGGGATACATTTGTGGATGCCAAACAACTTGCTGCTTATATGGGATTGACTCCCCAGGAGAAGACCTCTGGTACCTCTGTGCACGGGCGAAGCCGAATTTCTCGAACTGGCAATGGTCGCTTGCGCAAAGCACTGTTTATGCCAGCCATGGTGTCTCAACGGTTCAATCCCCTCATCAAGACCTTTTGTGAGCGACTGTTGAGCAAAGGGAAGAACAAGATGCAGGTGATTGTGGCAGCGATGCGGAAACTAGCCCATCTCATCTTTGGGGTCCTCAAGTCTGGGAAGCCCTTTGACCCTAATTATTTGAGTACTACCCCTTGACTCCCAAGAC
>JBBRRV010000485.1:0-1257 GCA_038246075.1 Bacteroidales bacterium | reverse complement strand
TTTTCTTTAAGGAGTTGATCATAGCCACCTAAATCTAACGGTTGGCTACCCACCAGGGCTAATTCGGGTCGCCCACTAAGATCGAGCAGCGGTAGGGTCATTTGAACTGGCTGGCTTTTTTGATACAGGCAATGGTTTACCCCATCGAAGTGGACACAGCCCCATGCTAAGGCCTGGGTAATGGCCTCCTCCACCAGCGCGGCGGGGTGAGTTTGATGGAGTTTGAGAATCGCAATGAATTCCTTGATCCCACGTCCTTCAGGCCATTTGGTTTTGAGACGTTCTAACATTCGATGATAGACCGGCGGCCAATCCTCCCGCCAGCGTTTGAGCGGTTTAGCATATTCAAAAGCTCCGGGCCGTTGCTCTAATAGTTTCAAGTAATGCAGTGGATTGAAAACATCTTGCTCTCGACCGTAACAGCGCGGATGACTGGCTATTACTTGCGCTTTAATCAGCCCACTGCTATCAGCCTCACGCAAAATGTCTACTCGAAATGGATAAGCCTTAATGATTAGGTTAGCCCTGGCCTCTTCCACCGGTACACTGTAACGATTTGTTTCGTAGCTAAGTTGGCTGTAGGGAGTGAGCCGCGCCTGCCGAGTAACACAGCATTCAAACTGGCGCAATGGTAACGGTCTAAGCTGGGGTTTTTCCATTTGCCAGAGCTGCCCAATACTGGCCGATTGCCCAGCCACCACCCGCCCATCATCGCTAAGACACTCGGCCAAAAGATAAGCATTCAGTTCCTCAAAAGAGCCAGCCTTAGGAATAGGTACCATAAAATTGCGCCGGGTGAAACCCACCGCGTGCTCTACTCCACCCTTTTCATGTCCTTGGCCCGGAGTGCAAAAATGGCTCTGGAATAAGTAATGGGAGCGGAAAGCCACAAAAGACCGTTGCTCTTCCCGCACCCGCCCTTCCACTAGAATTTTAACGGCGGCTGCCAGATTGTCATAGGCTAAACGCTGGGGTACTCCCCCGAAATGTTGGAAAGCCAACACATGGCCTTCAAAAAAGGCTTCTTGTTTCTGGGCTGGGTAAGCCCTAACGAAAGCCCGCCGGGAGTAATTGAGGCGCATTACAAAGATCTGGACGGTCTGTTTTATTCCACCTATCCAGGCCTCGGCCTCACCCCAATCTACCTGACCATCCTGCCCTGGTTCAAATTCCAGTGGAAGGAAAGTTTTGGGCCGCTGGTAGCTCTGCTTCAAATGACCAACGTAGGCCCGCACATTCGATTCACTACCTCCGTAG
>JBBRRV010000484.1:0-1260 GCA_038246075.1 Bacteroidales bacterium | reverse complement strand
CGACCTGCTCCCCGAGAAGTGATCCACAGAGGGTGTGAGTTCTCCATAGACTTACGAAGGGAGAGTTCACATGAAGGGGAAACGGTCTACCGAGCAGCAGATCATCGGGGTTCTCAAGGAATCCGAGGCCGGGGCCGAGACGAAAGAGCTCTGCCGAAGGCATGGGATTTCGGAGCAGACGTTCTACCGCTGGAAAGCGAAGTACGGCGGCATGGACGTGAGCGACGCCAAGAAGCTCCACATGCTCGAGGATGAAAACCGGCGTCTGAAGCACATCGTGGCCGAGCAAGTGCTCGATATCGCAGCCCTCAAGGGGGTGCTCGGAAAAAAATGGTGACGCCCGCCTCGAAGCGGACAGCGGCCGGCGTCATGATCACGGGGTTCCGCAGAAGCCAGAGACGGGCGTGCGCCCTTGGCGGCCTTGGCCGTTCCACGTGCCGGTACCAGTTTCGTCGGCCCGGCGACGAGGAGTTTCGTCAGAAGCTCAGAGCCATTGCTCTCGAACGCCCGGCGTTCGGTTACCGAAGGCTCGGCTACTTCCTGCGCAAGGGCGGATTGCGGTTCAACCACAAGAAGCTTCTTAGGCTCTATCGATCCGAAGGGCTCGGTCTGCCAAGGAAACGCCCGAGAAAGCGGCTCTGGCAGCGCCCGAGGCCGCTCTTGCCGGTGGCCCGGCCCAACGAGCGCTGGTCAATCGACTTCGTTGCGGACCAGCTCGGATCGGGCAGGCGGTTTCGGATCTTGACGATCATGGACGACTACACCCGCGAATGGCCCGCAGCAATCATCGACACCTCGATCGGCGGCGCCCGCGTCGTGCGGGCGCTCGAAGAACTCTCGAGAACGCACCCGCTCCCCAAGGCGATCGTCTCGGACAACGGCACGGAGTTCACGAGCGGAGCCTTCCTCTCCTGGGCCGAGAAGCGCGGCATCGAGCTGCGCTTCATCCAGCCGGGCAAGCCGAATCAAAACGCCTTCGTCGAAAGCTTCAACGGGAAGCTCCGCCTCGAGTGCCTCAACGCGCACTGGTTCTCGACGCTCGACGACGCCAGACGAGAAATCGAAAGGTGGCGCACCGACTACAACGACGTCCGCCCGCACAGCTCGCTCGAAGACAAGACTCCGGCCGAGTTCGCCGCGGCCCACCGGGAGACGGCCGCATGATTTCCACATTTCCACGCAATCCACAGCGCGACGACTGCTACTATTTTCAACCAGGAATCTCACACCCCGAGTGGATCAACCTTGGGGAGCAGGTCG
>JBBRRV010000483.1:0-1265 GCA_038246075.1 Bacteroidales bacterium | reverse complement strand
GCTAAAAAGATCAATTCGCCCGAACAATTTACGGCTAAGGTATTACAGACCTTAGCAAGGGAAGAAGTGATCTTATCCTCCAAAGGCAGAGGTGGCGGATTCTTTTTTAAAGATTCGGACATTCCACTTACATTGTACAAAGTAATCAGTGTAATTGAAGGCGAAAAGTTCTTTTCCAAATGCGGGTTCGGCTTGGACCGCTGTGATTGCGAAAACCCCTGTCCTCTTCATGACGACTATTCTCCTGTGAGAGAAGACTTTTTAAAATTAGTTAAGAAACTAACAATACAATCGCTTGCATACAAAATTAATCATCATAATGCAGTATTATCAAGGGTTTAAATAATTGTTTCATAAGAAAAATGGAATCATCGGAGGCCCGGGGTCACGATAAAAAGGATAAGGAACGCATAAATTGCACATTGTTCAGTGAAAGAAATTGTGAATTTTAAAGGGTGAAACCACTAAATTGTTAATTGTACTAAAAACTACTTATCATGGCAATAAAAAAAGTATGGATTGAGGAAGGATGCACCTCATGTGGACTATGTGTTGACATCTGTCCCGAAGTTTTCATCATGGAGGACACAGCCACTGTCATCGAAGGCGTAAACTTCGATGATTATGAAGCACAAATCAAAGATGCAGCCGAAAGCTGCCCGGTTGAAGTGATCAAATTTGAATAAAAAATCAGTCGCTACTTCCTTAAAGAAGCAAGATTTTAGACTAATCTGTTGATGAGCTATACAGATCTTCAGGCGTAAAAAACGTAATCATCTGTAAAAGATATAGTCAGATGGCTCCGGGTTTGGGAGCGGATAATGAATTCGAGGATGCTCAAGGCATTATAAAAAGGTGTTTTTATAAAACGCCAGGAAGCGCTTTAAGTATCTGAAACAGAAGGGAAAGTAAGGCGCTAGCTGCTTGTGCTGCTGAATGGCTTATAAAAGCGTGCTTGCGATGAATATGGCCGCCATGCACTTGTATTCCTTGATCGTAACGGCATCATAATGCCGAGCTATCATTGTTGCGAAACTGTGCTTAAATCTGACCAGAAACATATGCATACCCTTCCGGTCTTTCAACCTGAAATCATTTAACATTGTAGATCACAGGCTGGATGTTTATGCTACTCCCCATTCTTTAGACCACTATTAGGATTTTCCTAATATATTCTTGAATTATAAATGTATGATGATGTAGTTGAAGTGTTAATAAAGGGAAATAACTTTCTTCAAGTTATTCTCTTTATTAATACTTGTCTT
>JBBRRV010000482.1:0-1274 GCA_038246075.1 Bacteroidales bacterium | reverse complement strand
TGTAGGCTCCCCTTTTTTAGTACATATCTAAAGTAGACTTTTTAATCCAATTGTATTTACACGCTGTTGGACGGAATGGAGCGGAGGCGTAGCCGAAGCGTAATGTAGTCCAACAGCGTGTATGAGTTTTTGTTTTTCTATTCTATATTTTTTTGGCGGCAGCCCTTTACATCCATCATGTGGCCTGTGGTTATTATAATCGTCAACCCAAACCTGGCTCACCTCTCTTACTTCATCGAGACTGTCAAACAAAAAGGCATCTAATACTCCTTCCCTGTAACTTTTATTAAATCTTTCAATATATGCATTTTGCATTGGCTTGCCCGGTTCAATATATTTAAATTCGATTCCATTTGCCTCACTCCAGGCTTTGGTTATTTTTGCTACAAACTCCGGCCCGTTATCCATTCTTATTTTTTGCGGCTTTCCATATCTGTTTATTAAATGCCTGAGCACCCATATTACCCGGCTGCTTTTTAGCGAATAATCTGTTTCTATAAACAGCACTTCCCGGTTGTAGTCATCAATAATATTAAATGAACGGAACTTGGTACTGTTACTCAAAGCGTCGCTCATAAAATCCATACTCCAGGTTTGGGTAAACTGATCAGGAACCATCAAGGGCTCCTTAACTCTTGCGGGTAGACGCTTTTTCACTTTGCGCCTCATCGGTAATTTCATTTTTTTATATATACGGTGAAGTCTTTTATGATTTACAATAGTACCATCGTTTCTGATCCTGCCATAGCATTTCCAAAATCCTTCTCTGGGATTTTTATAAGCCAGATCCTCCAGCATGGCTATAAGTGTACGATCATCCTTTACAGATTGATAAAACAAACTGCTTCTGCTCACCCGTAAAATACGACACGCCTTGCTGATGTCTTTGGGCCGCTCTGTGCGAAGATCTTCTATGATCCTTCGCTTCTCGCAAGGCTTTAAAGCTTTTTTTCAATAATGTATTTTGCGGTATCAAGCTCCATCGCCAGGTTAGCATACATGCGTTTGAGCCTGCTGTTTTCTTCTTCCAACTCTTTAATGCGCTTTAGCTCTGAGGCTTCCATACCTCCGTATCGCTGACGCCATTTATATAACGCTGCTTTACTCACACCATGATCCCGGGTGATTTCTTCTGCTGTTTTGCCATTGTCAAACTCCTTGAGTATGCTGGCAATTTGATTGGGACTAAATTGACTTTTTTTCATTGTATTACGTTTTTAAAGTTAAACATTTTGTCTACTTTTAAAACGTACTAGTTTTGGGGGAGCTTACAG
>JBBRRV010000481.1:0-1289 GCA_038246075.1 Bacteroidales bacterium | reverse complement strand
TTTCATGGATGGAATATTAATGAGACCTGAATAGCTTAACTAAATTCTTTTTTAGACACTTCAAACTTAGGTATTATTGCGCGTTGTTCGCTTGCGCATATAAATATTTATCTTTTATAAGACCCTGGCTTCTCTTTGGGGGAGTTTAAAACTCCCCCAAAGAGAAAGAACTGCCCGAAAGCAGCTCTTTATTCAAATCAACCGAAAAATTGTATGCGCAATCAATTTCCCGATTCGTTGCAGCCACAACCGCAGCCACAGCCACCGGCGCTTTTGATCACGCCAAGCTCCTTACCGACTTTTGTAAATGCAGCGATACATTTGTCGAGGTGTTCGCGGGTATGCGCCGCCGATACCTGAACACGGATGCGCGCCTTATCTTTTGGGACCACCGGGTAATAGAATCCGATCACATAAATTCCTTCAGCAAGCAGGCGGGAAGCCATTTCCTGCGATAGCTTTGCATCGTAGAGCATTACAGCAACAATGGCGCTTTGCGTAGGCTTGCAATCGAAGCCGGCTTCCATCATCTTCTGGCTGAAATAGGCTGTGTTCTCATGCAGCTTGTCCTGCAGTTCGTTCGTTTCGCTCATCATATCGAATACTTTGATGCCGGCAGCAGCAATCATCGGAGGAAGCGAGTTGGAGAACAGATAAGGACGTGAACGCTGGCGAAGCAAGTCGATAATTTCTTTTTTACCGGTGGTAAATCCGCCTATGGCACCTCCAAAAGCTTTTCCCAGTGTACCGGTTATGATTTCAATCTTACCCCTGAGGTTATGCAGTTCGGTAACACCACGACCGGTTGCCCCAACAACGCCTGCCGAGTGGCATTCATCGATCATGATCATGGCATCATATTTCTGCGCCAATGCATATATCTGATCCAGTTTGGCTACGTTGCCATCCATCGAGAAGACGGCATCGGTAACGATAAGTCTGAAATTCTGAGCCTGTGCAAGTTTAAGTTGTGCTTCCAGATCGGCCATGTCGGAATTGTTATAACGATAACGCTGTGCTTTGCAAAGCCGCACGCCGTCGATGATGGAAGCATGGTTAAGGGAATCGGATATGATAGCATCATTTTCACCCAGCAGGGGTTCAAATATGCCACCATTGGCATCAAAGCAGGCAGCGTATAAGATGGTATCCTCAGTGCCAAAAAATTCGGCTATTTTAGCTTCCAGGGTTTTGTGCAGATCCATGGTGCCGCATATAAAACGTACAGAGGAAAGACCATAACCATGCGTATCCATCGCTTCCTTTGCAGCGGTAATCAGTTTTGGATT
>JBBRRV010000480.1:0-1289 GCA_038246075.1 Bacteroidales bacterium | reverse complement strand
CCCGAGCCTTGATTCAGCAGGCAAAGGGGAACTACCCCGAAGCCAAACGCGACTGTGTGCCGCTTTTCCGTCTCTCGACCAGGTTGGTAGGCGTGACCTGTCTGAGCAGCATCGCCAGTCTGAATGGACAAGCCCAACAAGGTTACCAACTCCTAGAACGGGTCCTTGCCGACGCTCCCAGCGCTATCACCGACGAAAAACTTTGGGCTAGAACGACGCTTGCAGAAATAGCGATGCGCAGGGGCCAAACGCAAATCGCAGAAAAGCAGTTCAAACAAGCGATCGCCCTTGGTCCTGATAGCTATCTATTTGGAATCTATGCAGATTTCCTGCTTAGTCAAGGACGTCCCCAGGAAGTAGTGACCTTACTTAAAGACCAGACCCGCGTTGACAATCTCCTCTTACGCCTCACGCTGGCCGAGCAAGCTTTGAAGGCGCAGACCTTGGCCGAGCATGTGGCAGTCCTTCGAGATCGTTTCGCCGCCAGTCGTCAGCGCGGGGATACGGTCCATCAGCGGGAAGAAGCAATCTACACGCTCAAGCTCTTAAACAAGCCCCGTGAAGCACTTAAGCTAGCCCAGACTAATTGGCAAATCCAACGAGAACCCGCTGATACTCGAATTCTCCTGGAATCGGCTCTAGCCGCCCAAGAGATTACTGCCGCCAAATCAGCGCTGGATTGGTTGGCTCAATCCCGGACAGAAGATGTTGCCCTAACAAAATTGCGAAAGCAGCTAGGAGGTAAAGCGTGAAGATGAAGCAGATACTGGCAATCCTCGTTAGCCTCTGTTTGTGGGCTTTACCTGCCACCGCCCATAAGCCCAGCGACAGCTATCTCAACTTCAAAGTCCAGGGCAATCAAATCCAGGGGCAGTGGGACATTGCCTTGCGTGACCTGGATTACGCAGTCAGCCTAGATAACAACGATGACGGGTCGATCACTTGGGCTGAACTCCGTGCCCATGAGAAAGAAGTCACCTCCTATGCGTTATCGCGTTTAGGAATACAGGCCGATGGGGCACCCTGTCCTGCTCAACTGACCAAACAACTTGTAGATAACCATACCGATGGGGCGTATTCTGTTCTTCGTTTTGTTGCCAACTGCCCGCAGAAACCCAACACCCTGGAAATTAGCTATCGTCTCTTCTTTGATCTTGACCCTCAGCATCGGGGACTCTTGCGCCTGGAATCCCAGGGACTAACCCGTACCGCAATATTTAGTCCGGCCCAAGCGAATCAGTCTTTGGAATTAGTAGCTGTCAACCCAGTGCAACAGTTCCTAGAATTTG
>JBBRRV010000479.1:0-1295 GCA_038246075.1 Bacteroidales bacterium | reverse complement strand
GGGCATCTCTAAAAACTGTTTTTTTATTCCCAATACGATCAAATTATTCGTATCGGATTGTGAATTTTTAGTATTTATTATCTATATTATTGATATTCAATGTATTAATTATCAACTTCGTTCATTGCTGGACATACCTATCCCATTGAAACATTGATTTTTAACTGTACACAACGGCTAATGTTGTAGGTTAAGTTCATCATGCCTATCTTGGCTTTTGCTCTTACAATTCCTATAGTGCGGACAATTGAACCGTTCATGCTGTTTTCAACAAAACCAAATACATGCTCTACTCTTACACGGATCCTTGATTTTTCCCTGTTGTCTGCTTTTTGTTCGTCTGTCAGTGGCTTGCCCCTGTAACCTTTTTCATGTACCATGTTTATCACTTTTTTGTTTTTGTAAACATTTTCCTGCTTTTCCCCAGTATAGGCACTGTCAGCATAAAGCGGTTGCCCTTTATCGTTTTCAGTAAGCAACCCTTCAATGGGCTGAGAATCATGAACTGAGGCATCTGTTACAATAAATTCTTCAATTAATTTTGTTTTTGTATCCGCTTTGATATGGTTCTTATACCCAAAAAAAGTTACATTGTTCTTCTTCGTCCAACGTGCGTCCACATCTTTCTGGCAGAGTTTGTGAGGGGTTTCAATCCATTGCTCAGGTGCGGTGCCAGTCTGTTTTATATGCTTGTTCTCTTCTCTTGTATTACGTTGGCGGGGTGCTTCTACAAAACTTGCATCAACCATTTTCCCTTCATTGGCAAATACACCGGCTGAATCAAGTATTTCATTGAATGTCTTGAATAATGCCATAATAGCGTCTTTTTCTATAAGTTGCTCACGAAAAACCCAGAATGTCTTACTGTCAGGTACTTTGTCGCTCTTTTTCAACCCTAAAAACCGTTTGAAACTCGACCTGTCTACTATTTGATACTCTAACTGGTCGTCCGATAGATTATATAAACTCTGTATAATCAGAGCTTTAAGCATTAATAATTTGTCAAACGATGGCCGACCGCCTTTGGCTCTGTCTTTTGCTTCTTCATTAAAAGCTTTGTCAAGTGGTGCCTTGAATATGTTCCAGTCAATATAATCGTTTAGTCTTTGAAGCGGGTCACCTAGTTTAGTGAGTTTCTCCATTAAAAAATGATCATCAAAAAGGCCAAGTGGATTTATGTTTTTCATAGTTGCTTATTTTATTACTGTAAAATTAAGCAATTTATATGTTATTTCATCATTTAAGTTATTAACAATCAAATGTTTATATCAACATTTAGTTTTTAGAGATACCCT
>JBBRRV010000478.1:0-1296 GCA_038246075.1 Bacteroidales bacterium | reverse complement strand
TATTTACCACTTATTCACGGGTCCTTTAACCACAATAAATCTCAAAATTATGTTCGTCATCGTACTTGGCATCATCATTATTGCCATTGGATTTGGACTTTCCAAAACAGATTCACCTGCTCAGCCCTATATCGGCACCATTAAGATCATCGGACTTTTTCTGCTGGTCATTGGTGCTGCCATTTCAGCCGTTGTTCAGATAGAACCTGGCGAGGTCGGTGTTCAAAAACTTTTTGGAAAGGTAAACAGTCAGATACTTGAAAGCGGGCTCAATGTCATTAATCCCTTGGTGGAAGTGGTTCCTTTTGATATTAAAACGCAAAACTATACCATGTCGGCCGTAAAAGATGAAGGAAGCAAAACGGGAGACGACGCCATCCGCGTGCTGTCGGCCGACGGACTGGAAGTAATCATCGACCTTACTGTATTGTATAAGGTTCTGCCCAATGAAGCTCCACGTATTCTGAGAGAAATAGGCACCGATTACAGGAATACAATTGTTCGTCCGATCTGCCGTACAAAGATCCGTGACAATGCCGTATATTATGATGCTATAGCTTTATATTCCTCCAAGCGCGATGAATTCCAGGAACGGATATTCAGCACAATTGAAGCGAATTTCAAAACCAGAGGGCTTGTATTGGAGCAACTGCTGGTGCGGAATATCACTTTACCTGCATCGGTCAAGACAACTATCGAATCGAAAATCAATGCTGAGCAGGATGCGCAAAAAATGATTTTTGTGTTGCAGAAAGAAAAACAAGAGGCTGAACGCAAACGTGTGGAAGCCCAGGGTATTGCCGATTATCAGAAAATCCTGAGCACAGGCCTCAGCGATAAGCAGCTGCAGTATGAGATGATCAAAGCCATCGCCACTTCACCCAACGCTAAACTCATTATTCTCGATTCTAAAAAGAGTCCTTCCATAATGGTAGACGGAAGGTAACGTTTAATTCGTTTGATAAAAGAAACCAAAACCCTGTCCTATGCAAACCCGCAAATCCATCTTTCTGTTCCTGAGCATTCTTACACTCCTCGCCAGTTGCCATACCTCTAAGAAAGAACCATTGCGTATCGCGCTTTCTTCCGCAACCGCCAATTATGAAAAATGGATACACCGCACGGATAGCACTGCTATAACGGTCAACTTCGATCAGATGCCCATCGACTCGGCGGTAAAACTGCTTACTTCTTGCGACGGCCTGCTGCTTACCGGCGGTGAAGATGTGGTACCTGCATATTACGGAAAAGCAGCCGACAGTGCCCGCTGCGAAACCAATCCCCGGCGCGATTCAC
>JBBRRV010000477.1:0-1297 GCA_038246075.1 Bacteroidales bacterium | reverse complement strand
TATGCTTGTGGGTTTCCATGCCGGGGTGAATGTGCAGCTACCCATTGTTCCGGAATTTTATTTCCAGCCCGGGTTGCTGTTCAGCACAAAAGGAGCAAAAAGCAAGGCACAGCTGTTGTTCGGCACCAATTACAAAGCCACAACCACGCTCAACTACCTTGAAGTGCCGTTAAACTTTCTTTACAAAGGTGCCCTGGGTGGCGGATATGTGATGGTTGGTCTGGGCCCCTATTTTGCCTTCGGCATTTCCGGCAAGTTGAAGGATAACTATGGCACTACCAGTGTCAAATTTAAAAGCACCATAGAATTAGGTGATGACGAATCAGTGCCTTACGTCAAACGATTCGATGCAGGTGCTAATATTTTTGCGGGATACCAGATGGCAAGCGGACTGTTTTTTCAGTTCAACACCCAATTGGGTATGCTGAAAATCAATCCTGAAGACAAGTATTTGACAGATGATAAAACCTCCTATAAAAATACTGGATTTGGTCTTTCGCTCGGGTATAGATTTTAGAGAAGACAGGTGATAAGCATTAAAATTAGTGCTAAAGTCTTTTATAACAGAAATGCAAAGGGGACAAACTTGCCCCCTTTGCATTCTTAACATCCCAACCACGAGAAATTATCTTCATAACGCCACTCCTGAGCAGATTGCAATCCCAGCCACAGGAGGCGGCTCATATTTTTTATATTATAGCAGGTTATGCATTATTTATTCTTGCCATGTCCACCGCCCTTGCCATGGTCATTGTGTTTGTCTTTTCCACCACCATTGCCTTTTCCATGGTTGTCATCTCTGGAATATCTGGCATCGTCGTGTCCTTTGCCGGGTCTCACGCCAATGTTATGTTGCTCATGACCGCGGTATCCTTTTGCATACTTAACTTTATACTCTTTAAAATGGCCATAAGGCCGGTCGCCGCGATAATCATTCATCACTACTTTATATCCGCCATACAGATCATAATTCCTGTACCGTGCAGGAAGGTAAGTTCTGTGCACCCATGTACCTCTTTCATAATAAATAAATCTTGAAGATTGAACATCATAGTAGGATTCCACATCAGGCAGATAGTAATAACGCACGTTGCTGTATCCGGAAGGTCCCCACTGCGGAGGTGAACCGATATTTACATTGACGGCAACCTGCGCCTGCACAGAGCCTGCAAAACACAGCACCATTCCAAGTATTAATAATTTTAAGGTTTTCATTTTAGCTGATTTTAAGTTTGAATAATTGAGTATCCTTGTTAAATGAAGCATACGGTTCATTTTTGAATTACTTAAAACACTA
>JBBRRV010000476.1:0-1297 GCA_038246075.1 Bacteroidales bacterium | reverse complement strand
TTACCTCATGCAGCACTTTCAGTTGGTCCCGTTCGCGCTGGCTCAAGGCAATTCGCTCCGTTTCCATGGGACCCTCGGCCTTCCATGAAACCGGACATTTCTACTTTGCACAAACCGGACATTCTCATTTTGCGGCGACAGGTTGCCGCACGGTACTCGACGATCTTCTTGCCATCAAGTAGCATTTCGAGTTCGGCAACGTGCGCCCACTTCATACCGCGGACGGTATTTTGCGGCTTCTGCCGCTGCGTTTTCTGCAACTTTCGCAAAGCTCTCCTTTGATTCACCGACGATTTCGATGAATTTCTGCGCCATGGCTTCCTTCTAGCTGGGCGCAAGTATACCCTCCGTAATCGAGGAAAACGCAATTCATGCGGTGAGCGCTGGGCCTCTATAACCTCGAAGATTTTCATATACTGGTTGGCATCACCGTAAAAATGCTTGCCGATTTTCGATAGGCTGTCCCCTGCAAGTACGGTGTACTTCCGCGTAGCGGCGACAGGTGGGGCGCCCGCAGCAGCCGCGGCGGCGGCCGGAGCTTGAATATCTGCTATCAGGTCAGAGGAAAAATTTGCATCCACAAGCTTGATCTGACTCCAGACCGCATCTTTGACGCTCTGCGACGGAGCTGTACCTCCAATAAAAAGCTTGTTGTCTTGTAGGTTGATATTGCTAGGTTGCACGTGACGTGACCGGCTTGAATTAGTCCAGCGGGAGTGAGAGAGAATCACTCTAAAGGAGAGCTGGACATGCCGATGAAGAAACACAAGCCGGAGCAAATCGTGGCGCTGCTGCGGCAGGTGGAAGTGGAAATCGCGAATGGGAAGACCACTCCACTAGCCTGCAAGGAAGCAGAGATCACGGTGCAGACGTACTACCGCTGGAGAAAAGAGTTCGGCGGCCTGAAGCTGGATCAAGCCAAACGGATGAAGGAGCTGGAGCGCGAGAACGCGAAGCTGAAGCGTTTGGTGGCGGAGCTGTCTTTGGAGAAGCAGATCCTGAAGGATGTGGCCTCGGGAAACTTCTGAGCCCTGAGCGGCGGCGTTGTGCGGTGGAGCATGCGCGCGAACAGTACGAGGTGAGCGAGCGACATGCCTGCCGGCTGCTGGGGCAGTGGCGAAGGACACAACGCTATGCCGCGATCCAGAGGATCAACGAAGAGGCACTGACGGAGGCGATCGTTGCCCTGGCCAGTGAATACGGTCGTTACGGATACCGGCGAATTACGGCGCTGTTGCAACGTGATGGTTGGCACGTGGGCAAAGATCGGGTACAGCGTATCTGGCGTCGGGAGGGG
>JBBRRV010000475.1:0-1298 GCA_038246075.1 Bacteroidales bacterium | reverse complement strand
AGGACTTGTAAAATATTTACGTGGTCATTCTACTGTTTGAAGGCATAATGGAGTAGTTCCACTCACCATGGAACTCATCACGCGAAATGAGGATTGTATTAAATTCTTCATCCGTCACCTTTATGCCTTTCGGGTAAGGATTTGTGTCTAGTTCTGCTCGTACTTTCAAACCTTTTCGAGTTGTAGTTGCTGCTATTAAATTGACGATCACTTCATGGGTTATCAATGGCTTTCCTCGCCAATTCATGCTGATGTGTGAAAACAGTCTGTGCTCAATCTTGTTCCACTTGCTTGTACCTGGTGGAAAATGACTGACTCGGATAGGGATACCAAGTTCGTCAGCCAGTTGTTGTAGTTCAAGTTTCCACAACCGAACACGAGAACCATTGCTACCGCCACCATCTGCCGTGATTATCAGCTCTTTGACATCAGGATAAAGCGGTTTACCCATTGCAAACCACCAACGTCGGATTGTAGATACAGCAAAACTTGCCGTGTCATGGTCTGTTCCCACACTAACCCAGCCTTCGTTCTTGGCCAGATCATAGACACCATAAGGATTTGCACGGCCCAACTCTTTATTCACAAAGTCATACACATTAACTTCTTCTGGCTCACCTTGGGGGCGTAATTCCTTCCCGCCGTTCTTGAACTGGCCTACAAGTTCTTTCTTTTTGGTATCAACCGAAATCACTGGCTGGCCATCACTCAATGCTTTTTCTGACCGTGCGGCTATATATTCAAACTGGGCGTTGCGATCTGGATGGTTCGTTCCCTCCAGGGTTTTACGGTTGCCTTGTAGGCTATATCCGAGATTTCTAAGCAGTTCGCCGATCGAGGTGTGGCTTACTGAATACCCCTGACGACCTAACTCAGATTCCAATTGTCTCAAACTTTTGCAAGTCCAGCGTAGAGGTGATTCTGGGTCGCCGCGAGTTACCGGTTCGACCAGGCTTTCCAAGGCTGACAGCAACCGTGCATCTTCTTTGACAGATGTTTTTCTCCCAGCACCGGCTCGACGGATTCGACGAGAATCGATTTCAAAGGCTTCCGGTCTCTCAGCAAGTTCTTTCAAGCCCTGCTGAATTGAACCACGAGCCACTCCAGTCGCTTTCCATACAAGCGTGATTCCGCCATGACCAATTGCTTTCGCTTCAGATGCCGCAAATAAACGCCGCATCCGTTCATCCATTGTCCACTCAAGATTCTGAAAGCGCTCTTTGATTGCTGATTCGATATCCATGCACAAAAGCTAACATACAATGCAAAAATAGTCATGTTATTATTTTACAAGTCCT
>JBBRRV010000474.1:0-1298 GCA_038246075.1 Bacteroidales bacterium | reverse complement strand
ATGGTAGGGCTGGACTTCAATGGCCTACCCCTTCCATTCGGGATTTAAAATTCATCTTTGGCACAATCCCCCGAAAGGGGGATTTGTCTGTAACTTAGGCACTATCATCAGATTTTGCTACTTTTGTGTGAATTCAAGCCTTTATACGCATGGCCAAACAAGGAACCGCAACCCGGAAAAACGAATTTCAAGAAGAGGTTTCGACACCGAAAAAACAAGTCAGGACCAAGCCCTCGAAAACAGCCCAACACCCGCTGCAATTTTTGAAAAATGAAAAACTGCATCGCATCACCGGCGCGTTTTTTATTTTACTCGCCTTGTACCTGCTGATCGCTTTCACTTCCTATTTTCTGAATTGGTTCACATGGGGATCCGATGATCTTTTTGCGACGATATCTTTTAAGCGATTGCTCTTCGACAATTCGCTGGATGTGAACAATTACGCAGGGCGTATGGGTGCTGCATTATCCGAAAAAGCAATCAAAGAAGGATTTGGCCTTTCCGCATATCTGATCATCCTCGTATTACTGGTCTGGGGTATACGCCTGTTACTGAAGCATTCACTGCTGCATTCAGGACGCGTTTTCACTTACTCCCTGCTCATCATGGTTTGGCTTTCGGTTTCCCTCGGCTTCGTGCTGAAAGGAACTTCGCTATCCATACTGGGAGGTACGGTCGGATACCAGGGCAGTGAATGGCTCTCGGGAATGCTGGGGAAGGCAGGCGCAGGCATACTTTTAGTGTTTGCACTATTCGCTTACCTCATCGTGGTCTATAATTTTTCATTCCGCCATACGGAAGAATCATTGGAAAATGACTCCGACGACAATATTTCCGCTCAGAATGCAGCCAAAGGAGCGGAACCGGGCACTCTGGCGCTAGACAAATATAATACGGTAGAGTTTGCCGTGAAAGATGAGAAACATGATGCCATGGGCTTTACCAATACTTCTTCACCCCTGAAAAACGAAAAAGTGCTGGATCTTGAATTGCCGCAGGTTTCAGCCCGGCCAGTTCGTAACGAATTGGTAGAACTCATCATTGAGCCGGTTGCCCCGGTGGTCATAACACCCAGGCCAAGGGAAGAGAAACCCGACGTGGCGCATTATACCACGGATTCTCCTTATGACCCTACGCTCGACCTAAGCGGTTACCGTTTTCCAACGCTCGACCTGCTCGACGATTACGGCAGCACGACCATCAATGTAAACAAGGATGAACTCGAAGCGAATAAAAACCGTATCGTAAATACATTAGCCAATTATTCCATTCAGATTGATAAAATAAAGGCTACCATT
>JBBRRV010000473.1:0-1299 GCA_038246075.1 Bacteroidales bacterium | reverse complement strand
GTCATCTCTGAAAGCGCGACTGTCAACTACGACTCCGAACAAAATCCGAAGGGGTTTTCCCCAGTCATCTCTTCGCCCTGTGGAGCGGGCATGAATATGTTTCGGAGGTGTGTCGCATTCATTCCGCGAGTCCAAACCTCGGCTCATGACACGTTCGCGCTTACACCTCCGTTGCTCCGACCCACTTTATAGGCCGGATCTCGATAAGCTTGCTTGCGGCTCAGCACATGGAACGCCGCTTCCGCCAGGTGCCGGGCCACCGCCCCCACCGCCTTGTTGTGCCCTTTGCGAACCCGCAACCGCGCATACAACTGGCTCACGTGGCGGTCCGGACAACGCCGGTAATTCACCGCTACGGAATTCGCCGCTTCCGCAAAAGCCCATTTCAAATAGCGATTCACATCCGGCCGGGTCCGCCCGTAGCGCGTGTGCCCTCCGCTGGAATGCACCCGCGGCACCGTCCCGGAGTACGCCGCCAATTTTTCCGCATTCCAGAAGCGCCCAATATCCCCAACCTCCAGCGCGATGGTCGCCGATAAAATTACTGCGATCCCCGGGAGTGTCTCCACCCACTGCATCGCCGGCGTAACCTCCACCAGTTCCTCCAAGCGCTTCTCGAAGGCCTTGACCTGCGCATTCAATCCATCCAGTTGTGCCAGCATCTGCTGCGTGGCCCAGCGCGTCTGTTCCGGTAAACGCTCCAGCCGTTGCTCCAGTTCCTCGCGTGCTTTTTTTCCATACGGGTCGCTGTACTCGCTGGCCGGCAATCCCCACTTGGCCAGCGTCGCGGTGATGCGATTCTTCCAGCGCGTGCGCTGGGCCACCAACACCACTCGCGTGCGCGTCAGCTCCCGCAGTTCCCGCAAGTTCCCCGGCGGAATCCACACCGTCGGCAATGTGCCGTTACGTTGCAGCGTATTTAATCCGTGAGTGTCTAACTTATCGGTCTTGTTGATCTGCCCCATCATCAACTTCGCTTTGCGCGGATGCACCAGCCGCGGCACGCACCCCGCCTGCTCGATCTCGTCGGTGATCCAATACCAGTTGGCCGTAGCCTCCACCGCTACCGCCGTTCCCGGAGTGCATTTACCCAGCGCTCGCTGAATAGCTCCAGGCTCGTGCTCCAGGCGGTACTGCCGCAACTCCCCGGTGTTGGCCTCCCAGTGCTCTACCCACGTGTAATGCTTGTGACTGTCAAACGCAATATACTCTTGCATGGCGCGGCTCCTTTCTTTCTTTTTGCTTCGCCACCGCCAGCCTACGCCGGCGGCAGGAGTCGCGCTTTCATATTTTCATTCC
>JBBRRV010000472.1:0-1303 GCA_038246075.1 Bacteroidales bacterium | reverse complement strand
TGAATGATCGGGAACATGGTTGACACTTTGGTCCGGCAGCATCCTTTACACGTGGGTCAGCTCTGAATGATGTAATCGCGTTCGTCGAACGTGGCCAGCAGGACCGTGTGGAAGTAGATCGACCACAGGCCGTCGTCGGTTTCCTCCATCCCGATCCGTTGATTGGTGAGCGCGTTGGCGAGGTACACAATCCGCTTGCCGAAGCGAAAGGTGCCCGCGGTGGTGATGGTCTTCTCCAGAAAGTGGCCCGGATATTCTGGCACCGGGAGACGCGCTGGATAGGGCCGCGGTGAGGTGGTGTAGCGTGAGGCGGGCGTCGTCTGGCCGAGCGCTTCATGCGGACGTTCGTCGTTGTATTCACGGCGGAACGCGTCGAAGTTGCGTTGCTGGGCGGCGCAGGTCTGCCGCACCGGTTTGATCGCCTGCCGCTTCAACGTGCGATGCATGCGCTCATGCGCGCCGTTCTCCTGCGGCGAGGCGGGACGAATGCGCTGATGCGCGATGCCGAGCTGCATCCAGTACACGTTCAGGAACGAGAGGCCGTGGATCGCCGCGGTGGCGAACGGCACGCCGTTGTCGGTGCGAATCGCGCGGGGCAACCCATACTCGCGAAACGCGCGCTCAAAGATCGGCTTCGCCAGTTCGCATTTGGTGGAGCGCAATCCGTGACACGTGAGCAAAAACCGCGACGCGAGATCAGCCACGGTCAGCGGATAGCAGTACGCGGCATCGCCGGTGCGGAACTGCCCTTTAAAATCGGCGGTCCAGAGATCATTTGGCGCGTCGGCGACGGCCGGAATCACACCCGGATGGGTCGTCGGGCGCCGCGTGCGGCGGCGCTGCACGAGGCCACGCCGCGCGAGCAGATCGGCCACGGTACTCGGTGCCGGCCAGTCGCGGATCCGCGGATGCTTCCCCTGGAGCACCACCAAGAGCTTGCGGGCGCCCCAGAACGGGTGCGCTTCGCGCGTGGTGCACAACAAGTCGGTCATCGTCGGGGACAGCGTATGCGGACACGTGTGCGGCGCGCGGCTGCGGTCACCGAGCCCCTGTCGCCCCTCCTCAGCGTACCGGGCAATCCATTTGTACCCGGTGGGTCGGCTCACACCGTGGCGCGCGCACAGCTCGGCCATCGTGAACCGGTCACTCTGCGCGTCTTGAACAAATTTCAGCCGTTCGTTCATGGCGTCGGTCTCCAACCAGGGCATCAGCGATCCTCGCGAAAGGGAGTCGCTGTGCAGTGTAGAAGGAGTGTAAACCATGTTGCCGGACTACTTTGTAAACCATGTACCCGGGCTGTACC
>JBBRRV010000471.1:0-1306 GCA_038246075.1 Bacteroidales bacterium | reverse complement strand
GTCCAACCGCACCAGGGCCTCTGCCTTGCTCGCAGCCGACGCGTGATCGGGGAAGGTTGACCACGCCCCGACGTGGTCAACCTTCCCCGATCAGCACGCCGACCGTCGCCGGCGATCGGCACCGCAACTCCATGGTCATGGGGTACTAATTCCCCTTGGGGACAAGCCGATTGGTGTCTTCTGCCTGTTGTCTGACGGGCGAGTATCGAGTACACTCGTACACATGATCGAGACCGCAGAGGCGTTGACGACCGGGGACCTGACGGCCCTCGTGGCGTTGCTGTCCCGGGTCGATGTGCGGGTCGGGGATGCGGAGCGGGTCGACCAGCTGACGGTGTTGGAGCGGGTCAAGTCCGCGGCGGCGGCGGCGGCGGCGCAAGTGCGGGTGACGGCGGCGTTCGTGGCCTCGCAGGCCCAGGTCGCGAAGGCGTGGACCGCGCAGGCGAGGGAGTGCTCGGACGGCAGTGACTTCGAGGGCTGGCGGGCCGCTCGGGGAGCAGGCCAAGGCGGCGTCGCTCCAGCTGCCCGACCAGTCCGGGGATGGCGGCCAGCCCGGCCAGTCCGGGGATGGCGACCAGTCCGGTCAGCCCGGCACGGGCGCTCACGGCCGCCGGCGCGGGTCTGCGGGTCGGGGCGGGGTGTTGGGGGTGGTGGGGCAGGTGGCGTTGGCGCGGCGGGAGTCCCCGAGCCTCGGCGCCGGACACGTGCGGCTCGCGGTGGCGTTGACGGCGCAGATGCCGCACACGTACGCCGCGCTCGCGTCCGGGGTCCTGACGGAGTGGCGGGCCAACCTGATCGTGCGCGAGACCGCGGTCCTGACCGGTGAGCAGCGGACCGCGGTGGACGCACAGATCGCCGCCGCTGCCACCGACGGGGGGCTCGGGGATGAGCTGGGGATGCTCGGGGACCAGGAGCTGGTCCGGCGGGTCAAGGCCATCGCGTACCGGATCGACCCGACATCGGTCCTGGCCCGCAACGCCCACGCCCACGGGCAGCGGCGGGTCTCCCTCCGCCCCGCCCCCGACACGATGGCGTACCTGAGCGCGCTGCTGCCGGTGGCGCAGGCCGTCGCCGCGTACGCGTCCCTGACCGGGGCCGCGGAGCGCGCCCGCGCCGCCGGCGAGCCCCGCAGCAAGGGGCAGGTGATGGCCGACACCCTCACCACCCGGGTCACCGGGCAGGCCACCGCGGACGCCGTCCCGTCGAGGTCCAGGTCGTCATCACCGACCGGGCCCTGCTCGCCGGGGACGAGACCCCCGCCCAGATCCCCGGGTACGGCACCGTCCCCGCCGCCTTCGCCAGAACC
>JBBRRV010000470.1:0-1307 GCA_038246075.1 Bacteroidales bacterium | reverse complement strand
TATACTATACCCTAATCTTCGGACAGAAATTATACCAAGTTAAGATTGTTTACTCAAACTCAATACTCGGTTAAAACGGGAAATAACTTTTTGGCCCTTTCAAGGCCTAAAAAAGTTATTCTCGGTTTAAGCCGCTAATAAATATCTATTACTAGGCACTTGATAGTCTAATGATTGATGAAACCGCTCATTGTTATAAAACTCAAAATACTTCTTCAATCCTGAAAATAAAGATATACCATTTTCATAAGCATTCAAATATACATTTTCATATTTCACACTTTTCCATAATCTTTCAATATAAATATTATCGATAGCCCTTCCTTTTCCATCCATAGAAATAAGTATTTTATTATCTTTTAGTGTTTTAATGAAAATATCGCTTGTAAATTGACTTCCCTGATCGGTGTTAAATATTTCTGGCGTGCCATGCTTTTTTATTGCCTCAACAACTATTTCGGTGCACCATTCAGCTGTCATGGAATTAGATATTGACCAATTTACTACATAACGACTATTGACATCAATAATGGCAGCCAAATACATAAACCCCTTTTCCATTGGGATATATGTAATATCCATTTCCCAAACTTGATTGTTTCTATCTATCTTCAAGTCTCGTAATAAATAGGGATATTTATAATGTGTTTTATCCGAAACCGTTGTTTTAGGTTCTCGGTAAATTGTGCGCCAATTTGCAATTTTCATCAGTCTCCGAACCCGTTTCAAATTGATGATATATCCATTGTCTTTGAGCAGGGCTAGCAATCGCAATGCTCCATAAAACGGGGTCTCAAAATACTGCTCATCAAGCAATCGCATGATTGATAAGTTTTCGTCTGATTCCTTTTGTGAAACATAGTAATAAGTGCTTTTACTAATTGAAAGTAATTGACATTGACAGGATATACTTAATTGGGGTGTGTCTTTTTCAACCATCCCCAAACGCTCGCTTTGGTTAATCATTGAAGCTTTTTTTTTAGAAAATCGTTTTCTACTTTTAATTGACCAATTTGTGCATATAACCCCTGAATTTCAACCTCATTTTTATTGTCGGGTCTTAATTCGTTACCAAATAACTCCGGAAACTTTTTTAAGGCTATAGTTTTCCAAGTGGTTATTTGTGTTGGTAATAGCTCATATTTCTTGGCTATTACCTCCAAGCTGTCTCGTTCTTTTAGTGATTCTAAAACAACTTTGGTTTTAAAATCCTTACTGTGCTTTCTTCTGTTTTTTGACATCTAGTTAAAATTTAAAGTTAATATTTCCAATCTTAACTTTCTGTCCTAATTTTGGGGAGTATTATA
>JBBRRV010000469.1:0-1311 GCA_038246075.1 Bacteroidales bacterium | reverse complement strand
TTTTCATAACCCAGATAAAACCAGTCATGAAGACCATATTGCGCTGCATTATACCATGCTTTTTGTCAGCGGGGATAACCGGATTTGTGAATGCACAGACTACAGGCATGAATTACCTGCATTCGTTCGAAGTGCAGATTTTCGGTGTTACTGATTCCTCTTCATTAAATATTACTACACCTTTAACCACTGCTATACAGACCATTCAATATTTCGACGGACTCGGACGCCCGGTTCAAACGGTACAAAAAGGCATTACCCCGGAAGGCTACGATTTAATAAAACCGATGACTTACAATAGTGCAGGGCTTGATGAGGTAAATTTTGAACCCTATGCCGTTGAACCCTCCACCGGAAATTACAGGAGTGATTTTGCTACTGTTCAACCTGCTTTTTATGAACAGCATTTTGGTGATGCCAATGGCAAATCGCCCGTAACATTTGAAAAGTCGCCCCTCAACCGAATACTGGAGCAGGGTGCCCCGGGCACAGCATGGCAGTTGGGTGCAACCAGCCATCCCGTCAGATTCTCATATCTGTATAATAACAGCTCCGATCCAAAACTGGTCGTCACACTTTGGAAAGTGACAGGAAAAACCTGTGCCAAAGTTGGTAATTATGCCGATAACCAATTATATGTGACGAAAATCCTGGATGAGGATGGAGTAGAAAGCTATGAATTCAAGGACAAACAGGGGCTGGTTGTCCTGAGACGTTCTATAGCAGATGGCGGGACAACGACAGACACATATTATGTTTATGACGATGCAGGATTACTGCGTTTCACGATATCCCCTGAAGGATCGGCCAGGATAAAAGGTGATTTTGATGCTTCGGGCGAGCTGGCAATGAAATATGTGTATTGCTATACTTATGACGGGCGACAAAGGTTAATCGAAAAACAGATTCCGGGTAAGGCTCCTGAATATTATGTTTATAACCTGGCCGACGAGGTGGTCTTATACCAGGATGGGAATATGCGCAAGGATTGCCAGGACTGTGCGGAGTGGATGTTTACCAAGTATGACGCCCTGGGGAGGGTCATTATAACGGGGATTACAACTGCATTTCAACAGGAGAAGCGGGAAGAGCTCCAACGTTATGCTGACGGCGTCAGCCGTTGCTGGGAGTTTCCGCGTTTTGACAGTGAATCCAGATGCTATGGAGGAAAAGCATTTTATACTGATGTCGCATTCCCGGTAATCGGAGAATATGATGCACTCTGCACGCTACTCACTTTAAATTATTATGATAAATATTCGATCAGGGGACTATGGTATAACGGAAATGATGAAGATATAAATTTCTGTA
>JBBRRV010000468.1:0-1318 GCA_038246075.1 Bacteroidales bacterium | reverse complement strand
GTGTGAATTAATTTGGTTAAGACCTTAGAAATCAGTAATTTAAAAGATTATTCCGTAATTTTTTAAAAATGATTCCCAAGGTCAACAAATCGGTTAAATGCATTATATTCAGCGTTTTACAAACTGAAGTTTTTGAAAAGCTGATTAAATCCCGAAAGGATTTTATTGTTAGCGTTCTTTGGCATATTTTGAGCATCAAAGGTAGGATTAATTTCCTGCAACTTGGACGATTCAGTACTCTTTGTGAACAAACATTCAGGAACCAGTTTGCGAAAAAATTCGACTTCCTCTCCTTTAATACCCAGTTGATCAATCAAACCATTTCTGATGAAAGGGTTATAGCATTTGATCCTTCTTATATACCCAAAGCTGGAAAGTCAACTTATGGACGAGGCAGATATTGGTCCGGTGTAGCCGGTGCAGCAAAATGGGGTTTGGATATCTGCGGTTTTGCTGTGGTTGATATTGTCAATAACACAGCTTTTCATTTAAAAGCCTGGCAAACACCATCTGCGGATGAATTGGCTGAAAAAGGATTGAACCTGTTGACTCACTATGCAAGTCTTGTGACTGAAAATGCAGAGCAGTTTAAAGCGTTCTCTATCTATATCGTAGCCGATGCCTATTTTTCAAAGAGACCAATTGTTCAAGCCGTAAAGTCATCAGGTCTGGAGTTCATTAGCCGTTTAAGAGATGACAGTGTTTTGATGTATAAATTTTCGGGAGAACGAACGGGTAAAAAAGGAGCACCAAAAAAGTACGATGGTTTTGTGGACGTTCTTAACTTTAACCCAAATCAATTTTCTTTAGACCTGTCAACCGAAGATATTACAATCTACTCATTAGTTGTTTATTCCAGGGCGTTTAAAATGGACATCAAGTTGGCCATTGCGATCTTTTATAAAGAAGGTGTAGAGATGGCACGGAAACTATACTTCTCTACAGATTTGAAGCAAGCTGGTGAAAAGATTGTTCGCTATTATCGGTCACGTTTCCAGATTGAATTTCTGTATCGGGATGCAAAGCAGTTTACTGGTCTGACTTGCTGTCAAGCAAGAAGTAAAAACAAACTGGATTTTCACTTTAATGCAGCACTTACAGCGGTAAACCTGGCAAAACATGATTGGATGATGACCAAGGGGAAAGAGGATAAACCATTCTCAATGTCCGATTATAAAACATTATATAACAACATTTTGATGCTCGAACGATTTATGTGCATGTTTGCTATAAACCCTAACACGCCAAAAAATCAAAAAATTGTCAAAGATCTATTGGATTACGGCAAAATTGCCGCTTAAAATTTACCGAAGTATTG
>JBBRRV010000467.1:0-1324 GCA_038246075.1 Bacteroidales bacterium | reverse complement strand
GGCCAGCTGCCCCATGAACGAACGAAAACAAATATGGAACCTGCTGGCTGCTGACTGGAAAGTTCAGCTCCCTGAAGATTATATAACAGTTTGCAGCCTTGATGATATGCCGCATTGGATAGATAAAATACTCATTGGAAAGCTCCGGGGGCGGCTTCTACTCGACCACAGTCTTTAAAGCGTGATAATGCTAAAGATTTGGTAATTTTTCAGAATTCTCTACCTGTACAACAACGCCGGGCTTTTTGCTACTCGCCGGAAGTTTAGCATAAGCCTTGGCATCGGCTGCCAATCCGTCGGCATCATAACCGGCATCGCTAATGGCTTTCTTGATTTTTTCAAGTGTGGTCTTGGATGGTTTATAACTCACAATGATGACCTTGTTTACCAGATTCAAGCAGGAACTGACTACACCTATCTGATATGCCATGGCACGCTCGATGCGGTCCTTGCAAGCACTACCCTGTGCAGATGTCTTTATGCTTATTTTGGTAATTGCAGCCGGTGTAAAAGTTTTCTGTGAATATATGTTTGTACTTAAAATCATACCCGTCAGCAGGAGAAAAAACCATTTTAACTTCATAAGAAATGTTTTAGATTGATATTAACTAATGTACAATTAATTCAAATACGTTGTTAAATAATATATAAATATTAATCGCGAAAATAATCATTTGTAATTCCCGGTCTAAAAAATAACCCTTGCATTATCCTTAGAAACGGCCAAGATAGGGTTTCTATTTGTAACTGGCAGCCTTTCTCGTGTGATTTGTCAAATTTTAACATTTTTACTCCTGTGGCATGCTTTATATTTATAGTGATTCTAAATACGTACTTCTTCACATATATGTAGATATAACTAAATAGATTTTTATACTTTTGCCCACCGTCAGCCTATCTTTAATAATTTAACCAGCATATGGAAAGTTCAGCATTGGTATTATTCTTTATTGTTGCCGTGGTGCTTGTGGGGGGAGCTATGATTTTCTCCAGCCTTGTGCCCCCGACATCCTTTAACGTAGCTAAATTTGAGCCTTACGAATGCGGTATTGAAACCGTAGGAGGTACATGGCAGCAATACACAGTAGGTTACTACATGTTTGCCATCATATTCCTGATCTTCGATGTGGAAACTGTTTTCGTATTCCCATGGGCAGTCGTAATGAAGGATGGCGGCATAACTGCATACATTGAAATACTCATCTTTTTCTCTATTTTAGGTCTTGGCCTACTTTATGGCTGGAAAAAACACGCGTTGAAATGGGAATAAAAAAGAAAAATGAATTTGAAACCAACGACTTCCCTATCCTGGAACAATACGAGG
>JBBRRV010000466.1:0-1329 GCA_038246075.1 Bacteroidales bacterium | reverse complement strand
GGCGAAGGTGGCGATTTTCACCACAAATGTTGATGCGGAGAACCAAACTTTGATTAACCACAAATGTGTCTGCGTAGCACTGAACCGCCACTTTTGCCAAACGCCTGTTAGCGGTTCGTTGTTCTTTTATAGATTTCAACTGAGTCATTATTTATTGTTTGTTTGGCACTCAGGTTAAACCCAAGTTTTTCAAGCAAAGAAATTGATTTTATATTTGTAGGTTTTGTGATTCCTAAAATTGTGTCATAACTACCATTTTCGTCTAAAGACTCCAAATATTTTTTACTTGCTTCATAAGTAAATCCTTTTCCTTCATATTCTGCTAATGTTGCAAAACCAAAGTCTTGAAATTCTTGGTTGTCTCGTTTTACGAAGGTAACAATGCCAATGGGTTTCTTACTGTCATTCAATTCAAAAATGCTGTAATAGTAGTTTGGGCTACCAAGAATTTTCTTAATGTAATTTTCGGCATCTAAAACGTTTTTTATATTTCTGTCACCAATAAATTGTAACCATCCGCTTGTATTGGTAAGTGAGTAGATAAAATCTTTGTCTGTCAAAGCTAATGGTCTTATTTTTAGTCGTTTGGTAATTAATGTTGTATACATTGTAATATTTAATTTTTCTCGTCATACTATAAAATGAACGCTGTTAGCGGTTCGTTGTTTTTTATTATTCATTTTTCCCTTTGAATGTTGCAAAAATTGCCATTGAGTGTCCGTGTCCCAATTCAAATTCTTCTTTCAACCAATTTGTTATTTCAGTTGCTTTTACCATAATTTCTCCGTCTTTTAAAAAGCCTTTCTTTTCTGCAAGTTTTTTAAAATCGTCAGGACTTTTTCCTGTCTTGGCTTTTATGTTGTTTATGTATGCTTGAAATGACATAATTTTTAAATTTTATATGAGTTTATTTTATGATAGTAAATGTAAGAAGTTGCCAAAATTCCCAAAAATATAAGAGGAAAGAATGATTGAAAATTAATTCCATCAATTGCGAAATGACTAATTGATGCAAAAATAAAGTCAAAAGCAAAACCAGCATAAGCCCATTCTTTTAATCGTTTTGGGACTTTTGGAATAACTAATGTTAAAACACCTAAAACTTTAAAAACAACCAATGCGTTTCCAAAGTATTCTGGATAACCCAAATGTCTAATTCCTTCTTTTGCCAATTCTGTTTGTGAAGTAAATGCAGGTATTACACCTTCCATTAAGAAGATGATAATTGTCGCAGTCCAAAATATTATTTTCTCTTTTTTCATTTTTATTTGTTTTATGATTGTAATTATGCTTTTTGCAGGTCGTCCTTTACAATGACCGCTAACGGTT
>JBBRRV010000465.1:0-1331 GCA_038246075.1 Bacteroidales bacterium | reverse complement strand
CCAATACATGTGGATGTTGTAAACCATTCAATGGGTTCACAAACATTGTGGTAATCTGCAGGAGTGGTGTACATGGAAACAATATTTCATGATTCATGAAGCAGAATCATGAAATCCATTCAGCTTTGCATCTTTTTTTATATTAGTTTGAAAGAAAAATCCTGGGTGAGCCGCACCTGCCGGTAGTGCAATAGCAGGGCAACTCGTGATGCAGGACTCGCTTTCGCGAGTGGAACCCTGCATCCCCAACAAAAAATTAGTTTAATTTCTGACCGATCGTAATCGGTCTATCAGAAATTAAGCTGATAAGAACAGATACTACACTTGATCTTAGCCAAAAGGCCGAGAAGGTATGAGAGAAATATGGATGGTATTAAAAGAACACATAAGCTGTTGATATGTAAAACAAAGATTGTGGTAATCCAAATGCAGCAATTCTATTTGCGATAGATGCATTGTGTGGTAAGTACAGGAGCAATATAGTATTTTGTTGATGCAACACACATAATACTTTTATCAAATAGGATTTGTTCCCCGTAAATGTGTGTGATAGTAATGAGAATAAGGGAAAAAAGTAACCGTTCAAATTGCCGTACTTCCCTTTAGCGATCATCGATGCAGTGCAACCAAAGTTGCCTGCTGCCTCACGCTCAGGAAGCACAAGCTTCAATTCATCTTCACGGTTTTAGAAAAAGCGATTTTGAAAAATCACAATGGTATACTCACTAAAGAAATGATCCTTTAAGAGTATAGTCATAACCCTTTTTTCTCCGATCCCACGTTTCCATTTCAGGAAAGCCTTCTCATGTAAATCATTATGGGATCCCATCCCATAAACACGCACCATGGAACGTTGAAAAATAAAACTTCAGCTAAAATCTCAAAAGGAATAGTGGGATTTATAAATATTCAGGTTCGATAAAGAACATTCATCTCGGAACTATATAAATGTCAATTTTATATTAGAGTTTTAATTAAAAATGATTAGAGAATAATTAAAAAAAAAGAAGGTGGGTCAACGCGCAAGCGCATCTCCCCACCGCTAGCAAAAATTATGCTGTGTGCTCACCCCGCAATGGAATGAGCACTACCCAGCCACCATAGGAAGTGCAAGCCATGGTCGCCGGATAGTAGGACTGCCTCCTTGATCACAGTCACTACCCAACCAGGTATGTTAAAGAAAGACACCCCCAATACATGTGGATGTTGTAAACCATTCAATGGGTTCACAAACATTGTGGTAATCTGCAGGAGTGGTGTACATGGAAACAATATTTCATGATTCATGAAGCAGAATCATGAAATCCATTCAGCTTTGCATCTTTTTTTAT
>JBBRRV010000464.1:0-1333 GCA_038246075.1 Bacteroidales bacterium | reverse complement strand
AATGGAAGGATTGGTTGTGGTAGCATAAACATTACCTGCCCCGCCGGTAGCCAGCAGGGTTGTTTTAGCAAGAATGGTGTCGATGCAGTTGTTGGCCTTGTCGAGCACATATGCTCCGTAACAGGTAATGTCAGGCGTGCGGCGGTTTACTTCTACGTCCAGGTGATGCTGCGTGATAAGATTTACAGTAAAGTGGTTCTCCAGAATTTCTATATTGGGATTTTCCGAGACCCTTTTGAGTAAAATTTGTTCGATCTCCTGCCCGGTTTGGTCCTTATGGTGGAGCACCCGGAATTCCGAATGACCGCCCTCCTTTGCCAAATCGTATTTTCCTGAATCAGTCTTGTCAAATTCCACGCCCCATGCAATCAATTCCTTTACCCTGTCGGTTGATTCAGTGATGGTGATGCGTACGATTTTCTCATCGCTCAGTTCATCCCCGGCAATCATCGTATCGCGGATATGTTTTTCGTAAGTATCAGGCGTGTACATGACGGCTGCAATCCCACCCTGGGCGTACTTAGTAGAACCTTCTTCAGCCCTGGCCTTGGTTACAATACAGACTTTGCCATGTGCCGAAGCCTTCAGGGCATAACTCAGCCCGGCGATACCAGAGCCTATAACCAGGAAATCAACTTTCTTTCTCATTTGATAGCTATTATGCACATCGTTCGCATGTTCGCTCACGATTTTTACGCCAACAAAATTACCACAAAAAAATATGCCTTTAACCTATTCCGATGATCAGTTTGTCGGCTTTTGAGGTATTTGAGGGTTGTGATGTAAGCCTGAAGCTATTTAACGGGTTACCGGAGGTTGATGTTTAATTGATAAATCAATGTCCCCGCCGGGAAAAGAGACTAATTTTGCAACTTGTGTATCCACCGTAAAATACCTGCTATGATTTCTCCGCTACAACCTGTCTGGACAGATTCCTATGATTTGCACTGGAGCGATGCCGATGCAAAAGGTCATGCCAGTATTATTTCATTATTCAACTATTTTCAGGAAAGTGCCCTGAGAAATGCCGAACACCTTGGGCTCGGATATGATGAAGCATTGGAACTAAAGCAGATATGGGTAATAACAAGGATGCAACTCGAGGTAAAGCGCTACCCTCAATGGGGTGAATCTATAACGGTCCGCACCTGGCCCAGGGGAGTTGAAGGTTTTTACGCCTTACGCGATTATGAAATTCTGGACGGCAAAGGCATTTTGATTGCCGCCGCCGCCTCGCGCTGGATTGTTATCGATACCATAACGCGCAGCCCTATGCCAATGAATGTATTAGAGGAAGTGCTGCAACTTTGTGATCCCCGTAAGGCAATTGCTT
>JBBRRV010000463.1:0-1334 GCA_038246075.1 Bacteroidales bacterium | reverse complement strand
TCCGAACACAAGTGTCCGGTTAAATGAGGCCCAATTTCTTGGGAAGCCAGTATTGACGTAGCCTGCAGGCCGATTTTGTTTGGTGCCGATTTGAATCTCGAATTCTCATTTTTGTGTAGTTTCCCGGGGTTGCTACTCTGGGAGATCGGCCGTGAATGCAGGCAAGACGCTGTTTGCGCAGGTCATGGAGTTCGTGCCATGGACCAGCTTTACCCGGATCGTGGATCGTTACGCCGGCAACGCTGGGGTACGTCGCATGACTTGCGCGGAACAGTTTCGTGTCATGGCGTTCGCGCAACTGACCTGGCGCGAGAGTCTGCGCGACATCGAGGTGACGCTGGGAGCGAATGCAAACAAGCTCTACGCGATGGGGTTGCGGCATGCGGTCCATCGCTCCACGTTGGCCGATGCGAACGAGGCGCGCGATTGGCATATGTGGTCCGACCTCGCCGCCTTGCTCATTCGTCACGCCCGCAAGCTCTATGGCGACACCGACCTGGGGTTGGACTTGACCAACACCGTGTATGCCCTGGACGCCACGACGGTCGATCTGTGTTTGAGTCTGTTCGACTGGGCGCCATTTCGCTCGACCAAGGCAGCGGTGAAATTGCATACGCTGCTCGATCTCCGCGGCAGCATTCCGACCTTCATTCACATCAGCGACGGCAAGATGCACGACGTCAATGTGCTGGACCTGCTGCCGATCGAGGCCGGCGCCTTCTATGTGATGGATCGTGGCTATCTGGATTACGCCCGGCTGTACCAGCTGCATCAGGCACGGGCCTTCTTCGTCACCCGTGCCAAACGCGGCATGGATGCTCGACGCGTGTACTCCGCAACCATCGACCGCGCCACGGGCGTGATTTGCGATCAGACGATCGCGCTGAACGGCTTCTACGCGGCAAAGGACTATCCCGAACAGTTCCGACGGATCCGTTTCAAGGATCCGAAATCGGGCAAGACCTTGGTGTTTCTCACCAACAATGCGAGCCTGCCAGCATTGACGATCGCCGCACTTTACAAGAGCCGCTGGCAGGTCGAACTGTTCTTCAAGTGGATTAAGCAGCACCTGCGCATCAAGAAATTTCTGGGCACCAGCGAGAATGCGGTGAAGACGCAAATCTGGTGTGCCGTATCGACCTACGTGCTTATCGCGATCGTCAAGAAGGAGCTTCACCTCGATGCCTCCCTATACACTTTGCTACAGATTCTTTCCGTGTCGGTATTCGAGAAGAACGAGCTTGCATGCGCCTTGCAGCTCGATTCACTTGGTCTCGAAACGCCACTTGGCGCCAAGCAATTGAGTTTGTTCAACATTTAACCGGACACTAGTG
>JBBRRV010000462.1:0-1344 GCA_038246075.1 Bacteroidales bacterium | reverse complement strand
GGACGTGTCAGGAATTTTGTGTGTGAAGCAGATGGGTGAAGCTCAGGCGTGATCAGTGAAGCGACTGCCGAACAGGATGGCCAGATGGGGCATGGCCGCTTTCCACGCATGGTTGCCCCGCTTCCATTTCGTCAGGATGTTGCGCAGCGCGAGATAGAGCAACTTGCTCGCGGCCTCGTCGGTCGGGAAATGCCCGCGTGTCTTGATGATCTTCCGCAACTGCATATGCAAGCTCTCGATCGCGTTCGTCGTGTAGAGCAGCCGCCGAATCTCGGGCGGGTAGGCGAACACCGGCGTGACGTAGGGCCAGTGCCGCCGCCAGAGCGCGACGATCGCTGGATAGCGTGCGCCCCAGGGCCCCGCGGCGAACGCCGCGAGGGCGTCGGTCGCCGCGGCTTCGGTGGGCGCCCGATAGATCGCACGCAGGGCGCCGGAGATGCTCTTGCGCTCTTTCCACGACGCATAGGCAAGACTCTGCCGCACGAGATGCACGACACAGTGGTGGACCTGCGCCTGCGGAAAGACCGTCGTGATGGCCTCGGGAAAGCCGATCAGGCCATCGACCAGTGCCACCAGGATATCGTCGACCCCGCGGCTTTTGAGCTCCGTCATCACGCGGAGCCAGAATCCTGCGCCCTCGGTCTGCTCGATCCAGAGCCCGAGCACATCCTTCTGCCCATCGCGATCGATGCCGAGCGCAAGATAGACCGCCTTGTTCCGCACGACTCCTTCGTCTCGGATCTTCACGCGCAGCGCATCGAAGATCACGACCGGGTACACGCGATCGAGGGGCCGCTGCTGCCACGCCGTCACGTCCTCGAGCACCGCGTCGGTCACGGTGCTAATCGTCGCGGGCGAGACCTCGACCTGGTAGAGCTGTTCCAAGTGCCCCTGGATCTCCCGCACCGACACGCCGCGTGCGTAGAGCGAGAGCACATTCTCGTCGAACTGGTGAAGCCGGCGCACGCCCTTCGGCACCAGCTGGGGAGTGAACGTCCCCTCGCGGTCGCGCGGAATGTCGAGCGGCAGCGCGCCGCTCTCGGTCAGCACCGTCTTGGCACTCGTCCCGTTGCGATGATTCCCCTGCTCGGCGGGCTTCTCCGTGCCCGGTGCATAGCCCAGATGCTCCGTCAGCTCCCCGGCGAGCATCCGCTCGGCCAGCCGTTTCTGCAGCTGTCGCACGAGCGCGCTAAATTCCGCCGGCCCCTTCGCGTCGCCGATCAGGGCATCGAGCGCGGCGTCGGCGACCGCACGTTCCGCCCTCCCCGTCCCCTTCCGTGTGTTGGCCATGACTCCCTCCGTAAGAGAAAATATGGCTTCACACACAAACTTCTAAACAGGTCC
>JBBRRV010000461.1:0-1344 GCA_038246075.1 Bacteroidales bacterium | reverse complement strand
TACCAGGTAAGCTGGCAGCACCGGCACCGTTTTGGAAGTTCTGAGTCAAGGTACCAGTACCAGCGGTAAAGGTTAGGTTCTGGTTGGCAGCGAGCGTAGCACCACCGTTTAAGCTGGTGAGACCAGAGATACCCAAGGTACTACTGAAGGTGCTGGCACCAGTTACGGCTGAACCACCGCTCTGGACAGTTAAGCCAGCGGCTTCGGTGACCGCACCAGCGTTAGTAACACTGAAGTTGGTGGCGTTAATCAAGTTCGTGAAGGTACCACTAATGGTTAGGGCGTTGGTGGCTGTACCAGCCGTGTTGGTTAAGTTCAAGAGGTTGGTGGTCGTACCACCGGCGTTGTTGCGGTTTACTAAGATACCGTTGGTTTGGGTACCAGCAGCGTTGGTTAAGCTAATGTTCTGGGCGTCACCGGTACTGCTCGAGGTAATGCTTAAGGCTAAGGCTGCCCCGCCCTGGACGATCGAGGTAGCAGTCGCAGCCGTACCAAGGGTACCGTTGACGGTTAAGCCCGTGACGCTGTTAACGGTTGGGCTAATGGTGTTGGTAGCAGTGGCAGCTGGTACTTGGACGATGGCGCCCGTTGAACCAGCACAGCTACCCCAGCTTGGAGCCACACCGACACCGCCAGATATAAGGCAGGAGCCCGTACCAATGTCAGCTAACTTACTTAAGGTCGTAGCACCAGAAGCGTAGAGTAAGTCACCGACCGTGTAGCTACCAATACCAGTACCGCCTAAGGCGACACCGAGTTGCGCGCTGACACTCCAGGTACCGGCACTAATGCTTGGGACACCAGTTGAAGCACCAAAGTTCTGACCAGTACCACCATTGGCACTTGGCACAGCCGTAACGGTACCAAGCAGACCACCAGCGGTGTTGGTGACGATGCCGGCGCTACTAAGACCAGTGAAGGTGGCACTACCACTGCTGGTAATGCCGGTTAAGCCAGATAGGACACCGGCACCAGTTAGGTTGGCAGTTGGGCTACTAATGAGGTTGGTGTAACCAGTCCCGAAGTTAAGACCGTTAAAGGTGTTGTTGGCAGCAGCACTGACGTTTGTGAAGTTAATAGCGTTGTTGGTGTTAGCACCACCGGAAGTAGCCGTACCAGTTAAGGCAATGCTCGTACCGTTGAGCGTGGCAGCTGAGGCACCATTGTTGAAGTTAGTCGCGTTCTGGGTGTGACCAGTCGTTGTACCAGGTAAGCTGGCAGCACCGGCACCGTTTTGGAAGTTCTGAGTCAAGGTACCAGTACCAGCGGTAAAGGTTAGGTTCTGGTTGGCAGCGAGCGTAGCACCACCGTTTAAGCTGGTGAGACCAGAGATACCCAAGGTAC
>JBBRRV010000460.1:0-1349 GCA_038246075.1 Bacteroidales bacterium | reverse complement strand
AGGGCTGGCCTGTGGGTTGGCGCGGCTTGTGTCGCGTGCAGAGCCGACCTGTGGGAAAACAAGAAAATTACGTGGAGTCTTGAATTTTTGGTTCTTTTTGTTCAAGCAAAAAGAACGAACAAAATAAATAATAAGTTTATCGGTGCAAACAGTGGAAGACGGGTGCGAGTCAGGCACAAGTCACAGACTTGCGCCAGCCAGGTGCAAAAAGAACATGAAAAATAAGATTATTGTTGCAAACAGCGGGAGACGCGTGCGAGTCAGGCACAAGTCACAGACTTGCGCCAGCCAGATTCTTTTGGATCAAGCAAAAAGAACATGAAAAAATGGCACCAGCCAGCTTAAAATGAAAACCATTTAAGTTTAAATGATTTTAGATTTTAGATTTTAGATTTTTTGCATCTTATGAATTGAATTAATTAAAAAGAGCCCTGTCCCCAGGGCTCTTTCTATTAAATGACCATCAAGTAAGCTAACCCGGCGAAGCCGGATAAGCCACAATCCTTATTATTCGCTTGCAGTGGCACCATGCAGTTTTTTGAACGTCATATACCAACTTACCTGGTAAGTGTCCTTATTATTCGCGCTGTTCATGACTTCAGCATGGTCGATGGATTTAACATACGGGATCATCACATCATCCCCAGGCTTCCAGTTGGCCGGGGTTAAAACCTTATTGTGGTCAGAGGTTTGCAGTGCCACAACGGTCCTGATAACCTCATCCATGTTTCTTCCTATTTCCATGGGATAGAAATAGATGGCGCGTACCTTGTTTTTGGGGTCAATGATGAATACCCCCCGCACATCTTTTGAGGTGCTGGTCTGATAATGCAGCATTCCATATAGTTTTGAAGCATACCAGGTGTTGTCGTCGATGAGGGGGAAATCAATCTTCACCGGATTCCTGCCCTTATAGTTTAGTGTCTCCAACGATTTTTTCCAGCTGATGTGCTTGTACAACGTGTCGGTCGATATCACGGCGATTTTCACACCCAGCTTATCAAAATCCGGCTGCATCTGAGCAAGTTCCAGGATCTCGGATGAGCATACCGGTGTGAAATCAGCAGGGTGACTGAAGAGGATTTTCCACTTGTTACCAAAATTATCCGGAAAAGTGATTTGCCCGTTGGTGGATTCAGCGGTGAATGATGGTGCATCTTCCCCGATCAGGGGAATTCTGGGTGCTTTGCTGTTCTGGGACCATGCTACGGTGACAGCAAAAAACAATGCGATGGCGGAAACGATTCTTTTTTTCATGGCTTTGTGATTTTAAATTTGAGGGATGAATAAATGTATTTATCTGCATTTATACATATGATACTTGTGAAGGGATTCCCCCTATGCTGTTT
>JBBRRV010000459.1:0-1351 GCA_038246075.1 Bacteroidales bacterium | reverse complement strand
GGTGAGCTATGTTTCCACTGGTGGTGGTGCCATGCTTGAATTTATTGAAGGAAAGGAACTTCCTGGTGTGAAGGCTATACTGGAGGATTAATTGGTATAGCTGGAAATCGTTTGAATCGTTTGATAAGTTTGATTCGTTCGCTCGGAATAATGATAGGCTAAGAAAAAGGATGATTCTTGTATCAGGGTCATCCTTTTTTGTTTATTTGAATTTTATTCCTGACTTTTTTAAACCATGATTCGTGCACCCAAATCAACCCATCTCTCCATCGCCCCATCTCTCCATCTCTCCATCTCTCCATCACCATCTCGCCCCATCTCTCCATCTCTCCATCACCCGCTCTCCCCATCGCCCCATCGCCTTGTCAGAAATTCTGTGCGCCTATTTTTGGTAATATCTATTAATGATGACGCTCCTGCAGGGGGTCTTCAGCCGGTTCATGCGGATGGAATAGTTGTTTTTTCACCAGGGGTAATATGGCCGGGAAAATGGCTACGATAGGCTTAAACAACTTAGATTCATCCCGTTGTGAGTGTGGAATAAAGTTTCCACCGGTATCGCCTAACATAAAAAGATAGAGAAAGGCACTCAGGATCAGGCACCCCTTGGCGATGCCCAGCAAAGCTCCTGCCAACCGGTTGAGCATACCCAGGGCCATGAGGTTGATGATGCCGGTGAGCAGTTTGCCTATCAGGAATACAACGATGAGTACAGCAAGGAAGGTAAACGTAAAGGAAGCCAGCGCCATGTGGCTGGTGTGAAAATGTATGACGTCACGGAGTATATGCGCAGCGTAATCAGCAAAATGCAGGGCGCACCATAAACCTGCCAGCAAGCCAGCAAGCGTTGCCAGGCCAATGATAAATCCATTTGTGAAACCCTTGTAAGCAAAGAGGAGAAGCAAAATGGCAAGGATGATGTCGAGGGTATTCATGTCAGGATTTAAGTCTTCGTGTAAGCTTTGTGGCGAAAACAAAATCGTTCAGTTCTTTATTGTCACTTTTGAGGATGGTATCACTGCTACCTTCCCACCAGAGTTTCCCCTGGTGTATAAATGATATTTTATCACCGATTTCCAGCACCGAATTCATATCATGAGTGTTAACAACGGTGGTAATTTCATATTCCCTGGTGATCTCGCTGATGAGGTTATCGATCAGGTTGGCTGTTACAGGGTCGAGGCCGGAGTTGGGTTCGTCGCAAAAGAGATACTGGGGTTTCATGGCAATGGCACGGGCTATGGCCACGCGTTTTTTCATCCCCCCGCTGAGCTCCGACGGGAGAAGTTTATTCACATTAACCAGATTCACACGCGAAAGACAGAAATTTGCCCTGTCGCGTTTTTGCTCG
>JBBRRV010000458.1:0-1358 GCA_038246075.1 Bacteroidales bacterium | reverse complement strand
CTCTCCTTCTTTTGTCCCCGATTCTCTATAAACTCATCCGGATTTCATCGCAGCGAAATTCATGGCAAATGCGTCGGGAATCAGCATTGTCGGACGGCAGACGCTACTTAACAATGCGGCTGTGGTCTCGAAGCAGCTATCCATCCAAATCACAAATCAGCCATCCCCCCCACAGCGACGCTTGGGTTTTTTTTATTTGTATGTTTTTGAAAATGTTGCTCCGCGTCAGCATTACGTGGTGGAAAGCGGAATCGTCTACGCTCCAGGGATTTGGATTCCCATTCGCATCCCCCCTTTTACGGCAAGCTATCTCTATAGATTAGAAGTTTCATGGAATCTTGCGGGCTTCCCCTGGCTTGCCACTATTATTTAGCCGTTCTCGCTAACGACCGCTGAAAACAAATGTACTAGTTGCTTTTTGACAGCAAAAATCCCAGAATGATTGCAACCACGCAAACCAATCTGGGATTTTTTCCTTGAGCAACCCGACGCTACCGGCAAGCAGAACCGCTCTTTCTTTTAGACTCTATCCTAGTGGCGAGTTCTCCGCAACTCGACGCAAGACAATCCCCACACTTTTTTCAGATCAACCCCAAGAAAAGTGCGATCGCGCGCTACTTTTCTCTGAGCGAAGTTACTTCAGGGGGCAAGTTTCTGATTCTCTTCGAGCAGAAATAATTGCCTCTACCCTGGGCTTGTCAAACGTCACTAACTCTCACAAAGTTGCAAAGCCCCGTGGGCGGCGAGGTCTGACAAAATATAATCGTCGTCTCGTCCTAAATTCCGTTCTCCTCTTGGAAAAAACCTATGGCAAGCAGAATCTTAGCTTTCTCACGCTTACTCTGCCGGAAGAGTGTCACTCGCGTCCGGCTCAGCTATACGCTGAAGCAAAACGGCAAATGCTTCAGTGGTTGCAGCGTTCGCTTGCTCGATGTGGGTTGCCGCCCCTCATCGTCGGTTGCACGGAGGTACAATTATGTCGCCTTGCTGCTGCGAATCAGTTTGCTCTGCACGAGCACTGGATTTTTGTTGGGCGTAAGACTGGTAAATCATGGGCGTTACGACCTGAAATATTCGCTAAATCGTGGTCTCGGATACTGGCAAATGTGTACTCCTTGGAAGATTCATCTCGTGCCGGAATTGCTTCAACGCGCGTAGAAAGAATCAGAAAGTCAGCAGCAGCATATCTTGGAAAGTATATTTCAAAGGGGGAAAAGTGCGTGGCGCAGATGATAGAAGACGGCTACGAAGCCTTTTTGCCCTCTTCTTGGATTACGAAAACTCATGAAATGCTAGAGATGTTCCTATCATCAATCGTCAAAATTGTAGGAGAGCGAGCGACGTTTTTGTCTGATAAT
>JBBRRV010000457.1:0-1362 GCA_038246075.1 Bacteroidales bacterium | reverse complement strand
AGTACGTTTAATCAGCATAACGGCCAAAAGAAGCGGATGCCCGGCTGGCGGATGTCCGGCTTAACTGTAAAAATTTTGGGCGCCTCTTGTTTATGTTCGAAATTGTCATACATTTGCAGCCGCTTTGGGAGTTTAGCTCAGCTGGTTCAGAGCATCTGCCTTACAAGCAGAGGGTCACTGGTTCGAACCCAGTAACTCCCACCTTTAAAAGTCAACCTTCGGGTTGGCTTTTTTTTTTATAAAGGAAACCCCGGAGACACGGAGCGCACCGCGTCACACAGAGATTATTTTTAAATAATTATTTTATTTGTGTTTGTGAATTTCAACGTCTGGAAAAGGAAGTTAAAATTCGGGTAGAGCTGCAAATCCAGGTGTAACAAGCGATACCAATTGTTCTTTACTGTTTTCAGAATTGAAATTGATCAGTAATCCTTTTGGTTTTCCGGTGAGTTTTAAATAAGATAAAAGTTGTGCTTCGAAAAGTGGAATCATCTGTTCTACCGCTTTCTCTTCCACAATAATCAAATCGTTTACAAGCAAATCAAGCTTTAACATTCCGCCAAGATCTTTTCCTTTATAATAAATCGGAACATAGATTTGCGACATTACAGACAATCCGGCTCTGGTCATTTCCTCAATAAAACAAGGCTCATAAACAGATTCGAGCAATCCGGGACCAGGATGCTTATGCACTTCAATTGCACAACCAATAATCTTATAGAAATTTGATTTATATACTTTTGAGTTATATCTAATCGCCTTGATTAAACTTGTCACAGAGACAATTTAAAGATGGATTTTCTGAAGCTTGCTATAACGTAATTATTCCCTTTAGCCACTTCGTTTTCAAAAATTTGTATTTAATTACCTAAAGTTAGTGGGTTTTAACCATCATTAAATTTTAATTTCCACCATTAAACATTGAAGTTTCACTTTCAGTATTTTGTGCATGGCAACTTCAAATCTCCGTGTATCTCCATATTCACCGTGTCTCCGTGGTAAGTCTTTTTAAAAACGGACATTAAAAAAACCACATATACAAAGAAAACACAGCGTAATATAGAGTTGATAATTTGACTCTGTGTTACTCCGTGTTCTCCGTGTCTCCGTGGTTCTCTTAATTCTCTGTGGTTCTCTTAATTCTCAGTAGTAGATCTGTAAATTAATTAAACGTTCTCCGTAGTTGAAGTTACAGGAGGCTCACTTGCTATGGGTGCTGCGACTGCTTTCTTAACGGTCTTTGGTTTTGGTGCTTTAGGGACAACAACTTTTACAGGTTTTACTGCTTTAGGAGCTTTAACTACAGCAGGCTTTTTAACAGCCGGTACTTTCACTGCCTTCACAGCTTTAGGTTTTGCAGCT
>JBBRRV010000456.1:0-1380 GCA_038246075.1 Bacteroidales bacterium | reverse complement strand
GTTAGTGTCTTTATTTTTTCGCCATTGGCAAGAGAAAAACAACTAGCTAGACAGTAGGGAGAGTCAAGCGTTGAGAGCAGTCTCCCATGAATATCGCAGAGCGAGAGCAACAAATATTGCGGGTCAAAGCCAGCAGTTTTCAGCCCGAACTAGATGAAGCATTAGAACAAGCGCTGCGAACGGCTGTGCTTGGGGCTGTCAAAACCACTCTGGAAGCGGCTCTGGATGAGGAGGTCAAGGCAGAACTAACGAAACTAGCAGCAGAGCGACCTCGTCGTTCAGGTTACTTTCGACGGGGTCTCGATACCCAATATGGGCATCTGAGTGATTTGCGTGTGCCGAAACTGCGACGACGCAACCGGGAACGAGAGTGGCAAATTTTGCAGCGCTACCAACGAGGGATGGGCAATCTGGTCAATTGGTTATGTTGCCTGTATGTGATGGGATTGTCGCTGCGGGACTTGCAAGAAGCGTTATATTTTCTGATAGGACATGTTCTCTCACGCAGTGCTGTGAATCACGTCACTCTTGCGGTTCAAAAGCAACTAGATACCCATCGTTTAGCGGTGATTGACAAAACCCCTGCGATTCTAATCGTTGATGGGGTCTGGGTAGAGATTCAATACACCCGTGACGAATTTAAGGAAGACCGTTCTGGACACCTGCGTCAGTGCCGTCAAGCAGAAGAGCGGGTGGTGTTGGCAGCACTGTCCGTGTGGGAGGATGGCAGCTACGAAATGCTGCACTACGAAATTGCCACCGAGGAAGGAGAACAGGAGTGGAGCCAGTTCTTTGCCCATCTGATTGAGCGAGGGGTTAATCCGCAAACGGTGCAATTAGTCATCAGTGATGGCACATTAGGACTCCCCAAAGCACTCCAAACCCATTTGCCCAATGTCCAACAACAACGCTGTATCACCCACAAAGTCCGAGGGATTGAGCGCTATTTGAGCTATGCTCAATTGCCTCAGAGCGATGCCAATGACCAACCGCTCAAACCGGAGCAAGCAAAACGGCAACGGCGCTTTGACATCACAACTGAGGCATACCAGATTTACGAAGCAGACAGTATTGAACAAGCTCAGCAGAGACTCCAACAGTTTATGATTAACTGGCAACTGCTAGAACCCAAAGCGGTACAAGTCTTTCAACGAGATTTTGAGTTGACGTTGACGTTCTATCAATTTGACCGCCCGTTGCACCGTCATATTCGCACGACCAATCATCTAGAGCGTTTGTTTCGGGAGTTTCGTACCAAATCCGATGAAATCGGAGCATTCCCTCACGAAACCAGTTGCCTAACTGTGTTCTTCTTGGTGATTGAGCGAGATCATGCTAAACACGACCGTAAATCTGTGGCGAAAAATTCATGACACTAAC
>JBBRRV010000455.1:0-1383 GCA_038246075.1 Bacteroidales bacterium | reverse complement strand
TTGGCAGGTGGCTCGACCACGTTATGTAGATAGCCCCCCATCAGCTTAAGCAGACCTGAGGCTGAACCGCATCAAGTAGCCCTTCGTGGTGACTACGGATCACGAGCTTCGTCAAGGACTGCTATTCTAGACCCTCAAAGCTATTCAAGAAATTTACCAGGGGCTGCTCCCAGCCAGAAAGAATTTCACCTTGTCCAATTCTACTGAGCTTTCACTACCTTTTGAAGCTATTTGTGGGGTAGATATTGCCGCCAAAGATTTTACAGCGGCTATTTTATTACCCACTGGCAAACCTAAAGTTGAACCCAAACCTTTTAGCCAGGATGCCGAAGGTTTTGCCCGTTTTATTGCCCGCCTGGAAGCCACTGGTTTTGCCCCACCTCAACTGCTGGTGGTGATGGAAGCGACTGGACCATACTGGGTAGCCCTGGCGGTAACCCTGAGCAGTGTTGGTTACAAAGTGAGTGTGGTTAATCCCGCTCAGGTCCATTACTTTGCTAAAGCCCAGCTCAAACGCGCTAAATCTGACATTTTGGATGCTCAAACCCTGGCCCAGTTCGGTCAGATAATGCTACCCAAATTATGGAACCCGCCGCCCCAGTTTTACCACGAATTGCGTCAACGGATCTCCCAAAGGGATAGTTTAATCAAATTTCAAAATCAGGTGGACAATCAGTTACACGCCTTGTCAGTTAATCCTACCGTGGTAGAGAGTGTCCGACAGCAGTTGCAAGAATTAAGTTCTACCCTGACTGGCCAAGTCGAGCAAATGGATCAGGAAATCAAAATACTGCTCAAGTTTGAGTTAGAACTAGCTGGCTCAGAAGAAGGTAGTTTGACAACTGAGCAACAATGGCAGAAAAATATCGCCTTATTGCGAACTATTCCGGGGATTGGGCCACTGACGGCTTGCTGGCTAGTATTAGTTACGCTCAATTTCACCACTTGTAGTAGTCCCGAAGCATTGGTACATTATGCCGGATTGGCCCCCATTGAATATAGTAGTGGTACCTCCATTCGAGCCCGACCCAGTATTGGCCATAGTGGCAACGCCAGGTTACGAACCTTGTTATACATGGCGACCTTGACTGCGGCCCGCTACAACCCGGCTATCAGCACTTTTTACAAACGGCTGCGGGAGGAAAAACACAAACCAGTCAAAGTAGCCCGCTGTGCTTGTGCCCGCAAGTTGATCCACCTGGCTTTTGCTATCATTCAAAGCGGTAAACCGTTTGTTGCCAATTACCACTCTCTCAAAGAGTCAGTTGCCTAACTGCCTCTAGCTGCCTGCTAATTTAACTTTAATACAGCACTCAGTTTTACCAGTGCAAACTGAGTTATTTGATTTGAGTTTGTTCAGCTAAACTCAGACCAACTTACTTT
>JBBRRV010000454.1:0-1389 GCA_038246075.1 Bacteroidales bacterium | reverse complement strand
TTGATTGGAGACACAAGATTCTTAGTGGGTTAAGTGCAACAGCACTAGAGTTTAAAGGGATTACTGAAATAGACGATATTTGGTTTCTATACAGCCAAAAAGGCAGGAAAGGGCTTCAATTTTCACGCGAACGCGGTGGGTCGAAAAGACAAGGCGATAACAAATATCAGGTTAAACTATTGGTTACTGCTGACCGTGAATCGAATAAAGATTTCTCTGTTGCCAAAATAGGCAGGATAACAAAGTCGGATATAGCGCGTAAAGTGGGTGGGAAGTTCAATAAATCCTGCACATTAGTTTCTGACAAACACCGAAGTATATCGGCATTTTCAAAATCGGAAAATATCGAACATGTCAACTTTATATCATCGAAACACTCGGCTGGAGGTGAATTTCATGTTCAGAATGTCAACAACATGGCAACTAGGATGAAAACGATAGTCAATCATCAATTGAGAGGAGTTTCAACAAAATACTTGCAAAACTACTCAAACTGGTTTGCTCAAAGAGAGGCAACTAAGTCATTATTGGACAAAGACTTGATAATACATCAGAAGATGGAGCAAAACAATAAAGCATGGGGAATATTTACCAATATTGAAGGATCTTACAAGGATTTCATTGTAAATCAGTCAGAAAGAACATACAGGTGTCCTACAAAACGTAGCTGGTCATCCAACTTAATAACAAGAAAATAGTTGGTGGCAATGCCTATCTTTAAACTTTCAACCATATCATTGAATAGAGCCTTGATTGATTGATGTTTTTGCTTGCACTTTGCCCCCAATTTTTAGAGAGGCTTCAAAAAAATTGCATTCTTACAAAAGCCACAAATTATCTTTTCCAAATGCATGGATTTCGACACCCCTGAAATGGGGGGCAATCTGGGCGATCATTTCTGAGTAATTGATGGTAACCGGAGGGTTTTGCTGATGAAAGGATTTCCAATACATCCGACTGAATTGATAGACCTGTTCGATTAAAAATTCAATTCAGGGAAATATCATTTGGTTTTTGGGGAATTGCTTAATCTTTGAATTTCAATTTTTTCAGCATTATCTTTAATTTTATTTTCATAATCTTCCACATTTACCTTTATTTCCCTGATCTTTTTATTGTCTCTCTGGTAATGAAAAATACGCTCAAGCTTGTTAATATTTTCCGCATTTATGCCATTGATCGATTTAATATACCGGTATTTCAGATCATTATCCTTTAGTTGGCTGTTTCTGATAATTTGCCAAATATTGTCGCCAAAAGAAAGCAATATGAGTAATGCCATTGAAATTATAGTAATAGCTGCCTTGCTGTTTCGAAAATCAACTCTAAAGACATGCTCTTTGCGAATAACCACATTTTGCAAAGACTTTAACTGGTTAATCTTTTCAT
>JBBRRV010000453.1:0-1393 GCA_038246075.1 Bacteroidales bacterium | reverse complement strand
TATTACTGTCCGGTAAAAGTATTTCATTTATAAAAAAGGAGGTCGTTTTGACCTCCACAAATTGGTAGTTTTGAGTTACGACACTTAAAACATTCCAATATGAACAAAAGTACTTTTTTTAGCGGACAGCCGATCTTCAGTCAGCTTTTAAAATTCATTCCAAAAGATACTACGCTTCGCATTGCCAGGCAGTATAATGCTGATAGATATTGCAAACGTTTTACCACTTATGAGCATTTGGTTACGATACTATATTCCATTTTTAATAATTGTAATTCGCTAAGAGAAGTTACAACCGGCATGCTTGCTTCGGAAAAACGTTTATCACATCTTGGCGTTCGTTATCACCCAAGACGTAGCACTATATCAGATGCAAATACAAGAAGAAACGAAGAAGTATTCGGAGAGATTTATAATTCTCTTTTTAAGCTATATGCTCCTTTTTTATCGGACAGCCGAAAGAAAAGCAAAGCTTCCAGATTATATATTATCGATAGCACAGTCATTTCTCTTTTTCAGGAAGTGTTGCGGACTTCAGGTAAAATTCCCGTAAGCGGAAAGAAAAAGGGCGGTATTAAAGTGCACTCACTTATAAGAAGTGATCAGGATGTTCCTTCCATGATTCGTATTACGGAAGCGGCAGCCAATGATTCGCAGTTTTTGAAACAGGTCAATCTTCCAAAGGGTTCAATAATTGTCTTTGACCGGGGATATCGTGATTTTACAACTTTAAATCGGTTTAGTAGTGAAGGGATAACCTGGGTCACCCGGCTTAATAAGCTCTTTACTTATACTGTCATACAACAATACCAAATGTCTAAAGATCCCACCATCATCGGTGATCAACAAATTCAATTAGGCTGGAGATCCGGCACCAGAGTAACTGCAAGACTGGTCACTCTTTATGACGAAGCTTCAAAAGAGCAATATGAATTTTTAACTAATAACTATAGAATGAGTGCTACAACCGTAGCATCTCTGTACCGCAAACGCTGGCAAATAGAATTACTATTTAAAAGAATGAAACAGAATTATACTTTGAAATATTTTTTGGGTGATTCTGAGAATGCTATTAAAATACAAGTATGGTGTGTACATATTGCAGATCTGCTTTTAAAAATAGTGAAGAAAGCAACAAAGGCTAAATGGTCTTTTTCCAATCTTGCTGCAATGGTAAGAATTCATCTTATGACTTACATCGATTTATTTGCCTTTCTAAATTCTCCTGAAAAAGCATTATTAAAACTATTCAAAAAACAAGAAGATAATAATTATAATCAGCTTTCATTTATAACTTGACACCCTGCTATTAAAAAAACAATCAATCATCAGATGAAATTTAATACAGGTGTGAGCCTGATAGCAAATCTCAATTTTTACCGGACAGCAATAG
>JBBRRV010000452.1:0-1394 GCA_038246075.1 Bacteroidales bacterium | reverse complement strand
GTTGAGGAAATTAAATCCAATATCCAGGCGTATTTCACAAAGTACATAACAAAAATCACCGGCGGCAAGGATGAAATTCCGAGCAAAGAGGAATGGGCCGGGCGCTATATCCGCTATTCGCGCCATTTTTTTCCTGCCACGATACCGACGATGAGGGTGTACCAGCAGTGGCTGAAAAGCTGGCAAAACGACGATTTTGGCTCTCGTTCATACTTCTATCTTCTATCCCGCGACCACGCGAAACAGTCATTGAGCGCGTGGGAAAGCGACATAAATGCTATTGACCGCGAAATTGACGACCTGGTTCAAGCAGTCTGGCAGCCTTCCAGCGACAAGTACCGGGCTGAATTTTACGAAAAACTTGACAACCAGGCTCGCATGTTCTAATATAGATTAGTAAATTAAGTTGACAATTATAATCGCGCTTATGCGCGACAGGAGGGAAAATGGCATTTAAAGCTTTCGCAAAGGTTTTAACGTTGTCTGGCAAAAGCGAGACATACGGAAGCGGTCCGAATATCACGCAGACCCAGGCTCTTAACGAGCTCCAAGCCGTCCTGGGGACGATCGTTGGCGTTGTGATCCAAAAAGTTACGGTCAGCGAAGAAATAGATGTCGTAGCGAGCCTGCTCTTGCTACATCTTCAAACCACCTATGAGGATGCGGTTTTGACGCTGAAAAAGCCGGGCGCGCTGCTCGGCACGACACAGTATCGCACGCTCACGATCGAAAACATGAGTTTAGTCTATAAAGAGAGCGATCCAGGCTCAAATCATATAGACATTACTCAACCGGACATCGTGGCCATCCAACAAAACTATCGGGACGGCGCCGGGCTCGGCGGTTATACGCTAGTCGGTGGTGGTAGCTCCTACTATAAAAACTAGTGGCAGAGCAAAACCCGATCGAGCGGGTGATTTCGGCTGGACATGAAGCTAATATTTCAGCCGAAGTGGACCGCGCAGTGCGACCTCGCAGCGCGGTCTTTGCTATTCCATTGACCTCGGCCGGTCGCACTGCTTTAAGCGTAGCGTGCCGGGACGCTGTCCTGTTGCGACAATGGGAAGCTTTTAATGCGTTCCGCAAACAACATCATGAAGATTTAGCAGAGCCTTACGCACCAGTTGGTTTTCAAGAAGCACTGGCGGAGAGCACAGAAATGAAAGCATTTAATCCGGGCTGGGTGGTATATGTCGCATCAGAAGACCTGCCCGCCTCAGGTCAAGATGTCGAAATTATTGACACTGCGACCGCGGTGAGCATCGGTCTGCCTGGTGCTACTTCATATGATACCGACGCACTGCGCGGTTTTCATTTCCTCGTTTACATCGTGGAAGCAAGGGATGGCGAGCCCGGCGCAACAGGCGCAACAGGCGCAACAGGCGCAACAGGCG
>JBBRRV010000451.1:0-1401 GCA_038246075.1 Bacteroidales bacterium | reverse complement strand
TGCCGACCGGTGTCTTCAGTGTTTTGATCTGACATTCGACGTTTCGGTACAGTCCTTTTTAGTGCCACTTTTAAAAGGTGCCTGCATTTATACGATCCCGCACGATCAGATTAAATACAGTTATGTTTATGGTTTATTGGAGGACCACAAATTGACTTTTGGCGTAATGGCGCCTTCGATGCTCAGATACTTACGCCCCTATTTTGATGAGATAAACGTTCAAAGCATGAGATACTGCATACTTACTGCAGAAGCTTCGCCGGTAGCCCTGATCAAAGAATGGTCGGATTGTATTCCTAACGCTGAAATATATGATTTCTACGGACCCACTGAAGCGACCATTTATTGCACCTGTTATAAATTCCAGAAAGAAGGCGTTAATAAACAATTGAATGGGATGTCCTCCATTGGTAAAGCTTTGAATGGTTTAACCGCCATCATCATCGATGAGACAGGCGAAATCCTGGGTGCAAATCAAAAAGGAGAACTCTGCATTTCGGGCGGTCAGTTAACACCCGGTTACTGGCATGATCCCACAAAAACGGCAGAATCCTTCTTCGAAAGGAAGTTGAACGGCCAGGTTCAGAGGTTCTACAGGACAGGCGATTCCTGCTTCTTTGACAGTGAAGGAGATATTATGTATGCCGGGAGAATCGATTTCCAGGTAAAAATTCAGGGTTACCGTATTGAACTTGGTGAAATCGAGCATCATGCAAGAGAAAGTGCCAATGGACATAACGCAGTTGCCATCGCTTTTGAAAACAATACAGGGAACAATGAAATTGCGCTTTTTATTGAAGACGGATCAACCGATACAGCTGTTTTATCGGCACAGCTGAAGTTAAAGTTGCCCTATTACATGATGCCCACAAAGATAATAGCCAGGGATGACTTTCCGTTAAACGCCAATGGGAAAATAGACCGTAATATGTTGAAGAATTTATTAACGACATGATTAAAAATGGATTTAATATCAGGCAGGCAACGATCGGGGATGTTCCCTTTTTAGTTGATACGATTATTGAAGCTGAGAAAAGCGGTACAACCATTTTGTCCTATTCCAGAATTTTCGGTTTATCGGAGGAAGTGATCAGAAAGTATATTTCAGACATGTTGTACGAAGAAGTTGATGGTTGTGAACTTTCCATTTCAAGCTTTTTCGTTGCCGAAAAAAACGGACAGGTTGTAGCGGCTTTAAGCGGATGGGTCGAGGGGAAGGACCAGATTTCTTCTGCCGAATTAAAGGGTAATTTGTTGAATTATGTATTGCCCAAAGAATCTATAAAAAAGGCGATAGCCGCCAGTTCTTTTTTACAGGAAATCCATATAATTAATGTTCCGGGATCGATACAAAAAGGCGCGGGTTATATCCTGAAGGATTTTAGAAACATGCATTTGTTT
>JBBRRV010000450.1:0-1412 GCA_038246075.1 Bacteroidales bacterium | reverse complement strand
AGCCTTGTCCAATACAAGATTGGCATGAACGTAGGTCCGCTTTCCAACGCAAGATGAGCATGAACTCAAAAGCGTGCGCCGTAGCATGGAGGTATGACTATCACCATGAGCGACACACGCACCTACACCATATCAGAATTAACAACCTTGCTGGCAAGCCTGGAAGGGGTCAGCTTCAAGGCCGAAAGCAAAGCAGAAGCCTACGACTGGATAGAAGGGCAACTTTACCGGTATAAGTATGACCGCCTAAATAAGCCTGGTAAGGGGGTGGTCAGAGCGTACCTGCAAAAATATACGAGCTACTCTGTGTCACAGCTCACTAACCTCATTTCCAAATGGAACACCACCCAGCACGTCACCTTGGCCCGGTATGAGCGTCACCAGTTTGCCACCCGCTACACCCGGAACGACGTGCTACTGTTGGCTCGGACCGACACGGCCCACCACCTTCTCTCTGGCCAGGCCACCAGGCATATTCTAGAGCGAGCTTACGACGTGTTTGGGCAAACGGAATATCTACGCCTTAAGGATATTTCCGTCGGCCATATCTACAACCTGAGGAAAACGTTTACCTACCGGGAGCACGCTCAGGTCTACGTCCATACCCACGGGCCAAAGAACACGTTGGGTGAACGCCGTAAGCCCGAACCCAACGGCCGACCCGGCTGTATCCGGGCCGACACCGTTCACCAAGGCGATTCTACAGATGGGAAGAAGGGCGTCTACCACATAAACTTCGTGGATGAGGTCACCCAATGGGAACTGGTGGCTTGCGTGGAGACAATCTCCGACCGGCACATGCTGCCGGTACTGCTAGTGATATTGGAGCAGTTCCCGTTTGTAGTTTGGGAGTTTCATTCCGACAATGGCAGTGAATTCATTAACAAAAAAGTGCTGGATATTTTAAAGCGGCTCCATGCCACCCTGACCAAATCCCGGCCCCGGCGCCACAATGACAACGCCCTGGTGGAGAGTAAGAATGGTGGGGTGATTCGTAAAGCCTGGGGCTATGACCATATCCCGGCCCGGCAAGCTCCAGAGATTAACCGCTTCTACGAGGATTGGTTCAACACCTATTTAAACTTCCACCGGGCCTGCGCTTTCGCCACAGTGATCCGGGACAAGAAAGGCAAGGAGAAGCATGTCTACCGGACGGAAGATTACATGATGCCGTATGAGAAGTTCCGGAGCCTGGAGAACGCCGAGCAATACTTGAAGCCGGGCATTACATTTGACCAGCTCGACTTCGTAGCCTATGCTCAGTCCGATACGGAGTTCGCTGTACTCATGGAGCAGGCTAAAGACAAGCTGCCGATATGGGGCAAAGTACTGCCGTGGAGCAATGAACAGTAACAATAATTAATCGCTACGGCGTGTGCTGTTCATGCTTATTATTCAATTGGAAAAGACTT
>JBBRRV010000449.1:0-1415 GCA_038246075.1 Bacteroidales bacterium | reverse complement strand
TCATTGTTGTCCGACTAAAATCGGGTTTAAAAATGCTGTAACCTTTTATGGTCAAAGGTTATAGGCTAAAAATTCGTTGTTTCAATATTGGAGGTAGTACCCCCTTTGTTTTTTATGTTTCAAAAGCAAAGGAGGCGTTGTGTGTTTTTCTCCATGCTTTGTAAGTATCTTTTATAAATTCTATCAATCCAACATAGCTCATCAGGTGCAGCCGTATTACTGTTATCATATTGGCAAAAGATTTTTTTGTTGCCGCTTTCTTTCTTATTACCACCATCAGTAATTGTGCAATCAACACACAATATACCTGCATCTTAATAGCATTGGTACTGTTTCCCCAAAAGTACCGCAGTGGAAAGTTTTGTTTTATCTGTTTGAATAACAACTCTATCATCCAGCGGTTTTTATAAATGGTGGCTATCTGCGATGCAGGCAGTAGAAAGTTATTGGTGATAAAAACATACACTTTGCCTTCTTTAGTTTTAAAAGTGATGCGGCGAAGTTTTAAACGCTGTATCTCTTTACCACTTTGCTTTACAGCCACTGTAATATATTGCTCTTTCAGTACACCTGCGGTATTTTTCTTTTTGGTTTTGTCGACCAATACTTTGGTTACATGATAATCTGCATTGTCTTTCATACGTGTTACAAACCAGATTTTTTCATTCGTCCATTTGGCAAACTGGTGGTAAACCGTGTACGCTTTATCAAACACAAGCCAACTGTTGGCTGCAAGTTTCAAGTGATAAAGAAATTTCCGGTCATGCTCCCTGGCTTCTGTCATCCTTACAAATTCCGTAACGCCACTAAAAGCATCCATCATCGCATGTACTTTAAGGCCACCTTTCTTTTTTGAACCATCTTTTGTGTTGCGGCCAACACCACGAAGTATTTCGCTGAACAACTGGATGGTACTGCTATCAATAACTTTTAAGTTCCGTATGCTTAACCCTTTTAACCGGCTGTCCGAGATAAAGCTGTGATACTGCCTGAGAAGTTCTTCGTAAATCATGGCAAAAACCAAAAAGTTACGCTTACTGTTTGCATCGGAAAGTGTGCTCCTGGCAGGGGCTTTATCAAAACCCAAATGCGACAACTTTCCTTCGCAGGCTAATAGGCCTTCACAAAGCTCCCTAAGCCCATTGCAGTAGCTGAACACACCATACAAAAGACTTATCAGGTGTGTACGAAGCGGCAGCTTTTTATAATACCGGTTAGACTGGTATTTTCTGTTCGCCTTTGTAATCAAAGAACTGGGTATTACATCCAATATTTGTGATAATACCGGCTGTCCGACAAAACTTTTATCTTTATGTTTCATTAGTCATGTTTAAGTGTGGTAACTCAAACTTAACTAATATGGGTGGTTCTAACGAACTACCCTTTTTTATTTATAATTTAGTCGGACAATAGTG
>JBBRRV010000448.1:0-1415 GCA_038246075.1 Bacteroidales bacterium | reverse complement strand
TGGTTCTGTTAAAGGTCGCGGCGCAGCGCAGCGAGCACGCGACCCGGAGGCGGAAGGGGTGCCCCCGCGAAGCGAAGCGCAGCGGGAAATGAAAAGCCCCGGGTACGGTAATGGTCCATTACCGGACAGCGACCACGCGCCAGAGCGCGTGGATGCGGCGCGCGTGACCGGGATGGGGAAATTGGGGCCCCGCCCGGCGCGCGCGCCGCAGAGCGCCCGGCTCCCTCACCCCTTCCGCCGGAGCGCCGCGGGGCGCCGATCGCGGTCTCTTCGGACGAGTCAGTATGACGCTGTGATCTCAGTTCGAATCCAAGCCCCGGCCTTTGAAGATCTTTCGGCTTCAAAGCCCTCGGACAGGTCTAGGACCTCTCTCAGGGACCCATCCCTGTCCAGCAGATGATTCAGCCCTACCAGGTGATATTCCTCATCGCTTTCATGCTCCTCGCCGCACATGAACATCCAATCGCCCTCTTCGCGGATCACGAGAAGCACGTCACGTTGCGCCGAGAAAACGTGAGAGCACGTGAAAGAGGCAAGCTCGGTCATTCGTTCGGAGGCTTAGTGGGATCGGGAGGTTGCGGACGCGAGTCCATGAATTCTTCGACCGTCTTTACGCCCTTTCCTCGATTGCATGTCCGGCACGACGAAGCCAGGTTGTCGTCAGTCGTAGGGCCACCCTTTGCCCAAGCTGTTCGATGATCACTCTCATACGTGGTCGGCTGGCGAGGTTCACGCGTTATCTCATCTCCGCAGTATTCGCATCGAGGCGTTCCGGCTGCATCTTTGCCGCGCTCGAACACTCTGTCCCTCTGTGCGCGCGTTGGACGTCGCGCCCCGCGAGATGCAGGGGTCGTCGCCGCCTCGAACTGGGTACCCTCGGCCGAGATCTTCTCTGCGGTGACAGCCTCTCTCTCAACCCACCTGACGTTGGCGCCCATTTCCCGCGCACCAACCTGGGCCTCTCGGAGACTGTTGAAAGTTCGGCGGATTACAACGCCTCCTACCTCGCCAACAAGCTCGATGGCCTTGCCGGAGCCGTAGTAAATGACTACTTCCCTGCCGATCACCGCAGCGCCCGCGGTCATCGTCGACGCAATATCCGTGGTCTCTCTGCGGAAGGAATTGCTGAAGCCACTCGGCGGCTGGTAGCTGAATCTGTCGCTCGGCCAGATGACATCAGGGGCCTGGCGTCGCGCCTGCTCCACAGCCTGGCGCGTAGGTGAGTTGCTCCCGTCGCGCAGCCCGAGCTTCCGGAGGGCCGCGTCATAGAGCGTTGTGGTCTTCTCCTTCACCCAGCCGAATGTGTCATCGAGGATTCCCAGTCCCAACGGATCGGTCTTCTCGTGCGGCCTTGCTCCGACGAATCCGTAGAGGTTGACGGAGTCGCGGTCGCCGAGAGGGTCTTGGGAGAGCCA
>JBBRRV010000447.1:0-1415 GCA_038246075.1 Bacteroidales bacterium | reverse complement strand
TATAATGGACTGGGAATCCTGTACAGGTATATTAGATAGAAAATCGGAGGTATAATACTGTAGGAAGGAATCTACAATAATGAAAAAGCAGTTTACCCCGCAACAGAAAGCCGCTATAGCCATAGAAGCCATTAAGGGCGAATTAACTCTTGCCCAAATCGCCAGCAAGTACGAAGCCCATCCAACCCAGATTGGCCACTGGAGAAATCAAGGCTTGGAAATTTTAAAGGCCAGCTTTACTGACAAAAGAAAAAAAGAAAACTTTGACCAGCAAAGAATAATGGATGAACTCTATAAAACCATCGGCCAGCGCGATATGGAGTTGGAGTGGTTAAAAAAAAAGTTACAGCCATTTGGACCACCAAAGTAAATTAAATTTAATTGTTCCCGACCACCCTGACATCAGTCTCTCCCGCCAATCCCAGCTCCTGGATATTTCCCGAGCCAGCCTCTATTACCAGCCCATTGTTAATCCGGAAGAAATTAGGATAATGGGATATATGGATAAAATTTTTACCGATACCCCCTTTTATGGCTCCCGCAAAATTCAAGCAGATTTAAGAGACAAGCCTTATGAAATATTTATCTGTCGGGAGCATGTTCAGCGCCTAATGCGGGAAATGGGTTTGGAAGCAATTTACCCAAAAGCCAAGAAGGGATTCAATCTTTCAGATCCTAATGGTCAGCATAAGAAATACCCTTATTTGTTAAAGAATCTACCCATTATCAGCCCTAACCAGGTATGGGGTACAGATATTACCTACATTCGGTTATTAAAGGGCTTTTGCTACCTGGTGGCAATTATTGACTGGTACAGCCGCTATGTGCTCGCCTGGACATTATCTGAAACTTTAGAAATTGATTTCTGTCTGGATAATTTAAAAAAAGCATTAAACATCAACATCCCCAGTATCCATAACTCCGACCAAGGCTCCCACTTTACCAGCCCCCAATATACCGCTCCGCTGATTATGAATCCAAGCATTCAAATTAGTATGGACGGACGGGGACGCTGTATGGACAATATTTTTACCGAACGATTATGGCGGAGTGTGAAGTATGAAAATATTTACATTTATGATTACCAGAACTTTAAAGAAGCCAAATACGGTATTGATAAATATTTTAATTTCTACAACAATCAGCGCAAGCACCAGGCGCTGGACTACCGGACACCGGCGCAGTTATATTTAGGAAAATAATTATTTAAAAATTAATTTAACGCAATTGCAGAAAAATCCAAACTCATAAAATCGATTGAGAGAGGCGTAAAAACTTTGGGTCGATGTTTGCCTCGGCTAACAAAAATATTTATTAAAAGTTTGTCAAAAATTAATCAACAGTATTAAAATTTCCTGTCGCCGATTATATCTAAGTTATCCACCATAGCTGTCTAGACAAACCAGTCCACCTTA
>JBBRRV010000446.1:0-1437 GCA_038246075.1 Bacteroidales bacterium | reverse complement strand
TTTCGGATAACGTAACCTCTCGGCACACCTTACGCAGTGATACACCTCTGGCAGGTGTGTCATGCAAACAGCTTGTGCGCCATACACCCCGCGAAGCCCCAGATTATCCGACTATTACCGCTGTGTCGAGGATAGTTTTGAGGAATTTGAGCGGGTACATGAAGAGCGGTACCAGTCCCGTTTCGGGTATCTGCGGCCTGAAATACGGCAGACCATCTTCCGCTACCTCGACTGCGGCTGCCTGCACAATGGTTTCGCCCGTGTGAAATGCGACGACTGCGGTCACGAATACCTGGTTGCCTTCTCCTGCAAGCGTCGCCACTTCTGCCCATCATGCCATCAGAAACGTGTGGTGGAGTTTGGCGAATGGTTTCTTGATGAACTTGCCCTCACCGTCCCGCATCGCCACATCGTTTTCTCCATCCCCAAGCTGATCCGCCGTTGTTTCCTGTATAACCGTAAGCTGCTGGCCGAACTGAGCCGTGTCGCCTGGGAGACGCTGAAAGAGTACATGACCGGTTCGATGCTTGTGAACAGCTCACTTCCCGGTTGCGCCTGCTCCATCCAGACCTTCGGCGACTTCCTCGGCTTCAATCCCCATTGCCACATTATCATCACTGACGGCTGCTTTGACGATACCGGCAGCTTTCATATTACCCGCTATTACGACAGCTTTGCCCTGCAACAGCTCTTCCGGCACAAGGTACTGACCATGCTGCTGGACAAGGGCGCTATCACACAATGGCATATTGACTTGCTCATGTCGTGGCAGCACAGCGGCTTCAACGTCCACGTCGGAGATCCGATAGCGGCGGACGACCGGCAGGGACTGGAGAAGCTGGCCTATTACGTGATCCGCTGCCAATTCTCGCAAGAGCGGATGACCTATCTGGAACAGAGTCACACTGTCATCTATCGTTCCAAGGATGGCCACACGACCAAGAACTTCAGTGCCCTGGAATGGCTGGCAATGATCGTAAGTCACATTCCCAGACATGGCGAGCAGATGGTGCGCTATTACGGCTATTACAGCAACGCCTCACGCGGCAAGCGCAGAAAGTTGGGTTTGGATGATGCGGAAATACCGGTAATTGCGGAAGCGGACATCGACACCCCCTACCGCAAGAAGTGCCGTGCCAACTGGGCCAGGCTGATCCAGAAGATCTACGAGATTGACCCACTCACCTGCCCCAAGTGCAATGGCACGATGCGGGTGATTGCGTTTATCGAAGAGGCAGCGGTGATCAGGAAGATACTGGAGCATCTGGGGTTGTGGGTGATTTCACCACGACCGCCGAGACAGGGGCGAGGGCCGCCGGTGATTGTGGAACACGAACCGTTACTTGTGTACACCGACAGCCAGGTTATCGAATATGAAGAGGTGTACTACATCCCGGAATACTTGTCCTGAGCGGAGTCGAAGGGCCTGTGAAGCCA
>JBBRRV010000445.1:0-1438 GCA_038246075.1 Bacteroidales bacterium | reverse complement strand
TATCGACGAAAAACAGCACACCGAATTGAAGGCCAAGTACGATCATATTATAGGCATGATAGTCAAAATGATCCTTAGTCCTGAAAACTGGACATTTTAAAACTACCGAACACTCACTCACCCACTCCAACACTCCATCACTCCCTCACTCCCTCACTCCCTCACTCCATCACTCCATCACTCCCTTACTCCCTCACTCCATCACTCTCTCACTCCATCGCCCTTCCAACGCTGTGATACGTTATGGAACAAAAAACAACTAATCTAAAAATGAAAGTACATTTATATCCGTTATTCCTATTCATACTTTTCCAAACAAATGGTCTTTTAGCGCAATCCATAAGCGAACAACACCTGGAATTAGAAACCCGCTCCTATTCATCCACAGAGGATTATCTCCCGTTCTGGTTATGGGCGAATCAAAAAGGCCGAATAGCGGAATCGGGAAAGTTTCATACAATGACAGATATGAAATTCGACGGTTCATATTCAGATTCTGCCAAAAGGCTAAAACTGAACTATGGTGTGTCGTTGGTGGCTTCGATAGCTTCTGCAGGCTCCAGCATAGCAGCAGGTTCAGGCCCGGGTTCAGGATTAAATCCCTTACAATTGAATCAGGCATTTGTCACCATAGCATACAAAATAGCTTTTTTAAAGATCGGGGAACAGGCAGCTGAAACAAAATTGGAAGGACTTTCTGCTACCAACGGCGACTTTGATTATTCCAACAACAGCAGACCTTACCCTTCCCTGCTGATCGGCACCAATGGTTTTCTAAAAATTTACAGGAATTTCTCCTTAAGTGCCCTATACGAAGAGGCGCTGATCCGTGACAAGTATGAATACGTTAAAAATCCAAACCTGCAGCACAAGAATTTCTTTGTGCGCTGGTCCAAAACGGAAAAATTCACGATCACCGCAGGAATTGAAGACTATGCCTGGTGGGGCGGAACAAGTCCCGATCCTGCATATGGTAAGATGGCATCTGGTTTAAGTGATTATGCGAGGGTCATTACGGTTTGGGGGGCTGGGCCCAATGCAAGCTATACGGAGAGAGACAATGCCTTGGGAAATCATTTGGGACAATACAAACTGACGGTTGAAAAAGAGGTGAATAACCAAACATTCATCTTTTATCTATGTCATCCCATCGACGACCATTCTGGTGTTAAATGGCAGAATTATCCGGACAATCTTGCTGGTGTGTTTTGGAAACATACGCAGCAACGGACCTTGATTTCAAGTGCACTATTTGAATTTTGTTCTACGCTAACACAAAATATTCGTCCTGCTAATTCCATCGTGGTACCTAAAGGACAAACACCGGTTAATTATTTTAACAATGGCGTTTATCTTTCAGGACACACTTATAAAGGAAATGTGATTGGCTCACCTTTGTTTTATCCTGTCGTTTATGATTCAGCAGGCAGGATAATCG
>JBBRRV010000444.1:0-1444 GCA_038246075.1 Bacteroidales bacterium | reverse complement strand
GGGCAAGGGGACGCCGGGATCGGCTGGCAGTGGTGTGGCGGCGCGCTTCATTGCAGTTCCCCGATGGCCAGTTGCAGGACCTCGTCGGGCAGATGGTTCAAGCCCTTGGGCACGGCCAGGCGCATGGCCGTGCACAGGATGCGCCCGGCTTGGCGGGGCAGGCCCTTGGAGGCCTGGCGCAGGATCTCCATGCCCGAGGTGGAGACCAGCGTGTGCTGGCAGCCGGCGCTTTTGAGGGCGTGCTCGATCAGCGCGGCGAAGCGTTCGCGTTCGAGCACGGGTTTGAGCTGCACGCGCGCCTGCAGGCGGCTGTAGAGCGCCGCGTACGGCGCGCGCTCGAGCATTTGCGCGAGCACCGGGTGGCCGACCAGCCAGACGGTGATGAGGTCGCGTGAGTCGAAGGCGAAGTTCAAGAACGCGGGGAAGTCACGGAAGAACTCGGCCGGCAGATTCTGCGCCTCGTCGATGATCCACAGTGGCGTCACCTGCTTGGTGTCGACCAGTTCGTACACGCGCAGCTTGATGTCGCGCCACAACTGTGCCCGCCGGTAGCTCGGCTCGAGCCCGAGAGCGCGCGCCAGGCCGCGGTAGATATCGACGCGCCCGAAGTCGGTCTCGGCCTGGTAGAGCACCAGGAAGCGATGCGGGTTGAGCGCGCGCGTGAGGCTGCGCAACGCAGCGGTCTTGCCCACGCCGGGCTCGCCGGTGAGCAGCCCCAAGCCCGGCGACTGCAGCAGCCAGTTGAAGCGCTGGGTGAGTTGATCGAGGGCGCCGTCGTCCCAGGGCTCGGGGACGTCCTTGCCCAGCGGAGGATGACGCAGGCCGAAGTGTTGAAGGTACATGTCAGTCCACCTTCTTGCCGTGATGCTTGGCCAGGGCGATCTCCACCAGGTTGGGCCCTGTTCGTGGCCCTGGCGGGCTGTCGGGCGTGGCCTGGGCGTGGGCGTCGGGCTTGCGCCGCGTGCGGTGCTGGTTGGCGATCTGGTCGAGCTCGGTTGCCGCGCCCAGCGCTAGGCCGGCCTCGTCCTCGACGCCCACGACGCGCCCCTCATGCGGATCGACCACCAGGCGCACGGACTTGCCCGACAGCTCGTAGGGCACCTCGAAGCGCCGACCCAGATACGACACCGTGCCGTCCTTCTTGACCGAGCGCGCGACGCGGTGGTGGAACAGCGCGTCGAGCTGCGCGGCCTTGGCCCCCAGGCTGCGGATGCGGGGCAGATCGCGCTGGTAGCGCGCCAGCGGGGTCATGCCACTCAAGCCTGCGTGGCCGGTCTGGTGGTAAATCTGCTCGAGCCAGGCCCACAGCCGGGCATTGAGGTCGGCCAGATCGGTGATGCGCCGCACGTCGAGCTCGCTGAGGAATTGATCGCGGCACGTCCGATGCCAGCGCTCCAACTTGCCTTTGCCCTCGGGCGCGTAGGGCCGGCAGAAGATGAGGTGG
>JBBRRV010000443.1:0-1448 GCA_038246075.1 Bacteroidales bacterium | reverse complement strand
TCGATGACTCTGTTGACGGATTCGACCAGGCCCTTTCCGTCAAGCGCCAAATCCAGGTTGCTCGCCCATGCGATTCCGGTGGCAACCAAGGAGTCTGCCGTCGAGGGCGCGTCGAACGAACTCGGAATCAACGCGATGAACGGTCCGAAGGCCAACTCGAGCCGACGGTCTAGGGTTGCGCGGCGTGTTTCCATTCCATTACGAGCTGTCGGTAAGGACATGTGAAGAAATAACTGACTCACGAGGAGCGTGCTCGCGGACGGATCGTATAGTTCCAGTCGCCGTGGAAAGCATGTGGCTCAAGATGGATCTGGGCCATTTGCTCGTCGGTGATGACGACGCCTTTCGGATAGATCCCGGGATCAAGCTCGGACCGAATCCGGAGCCCGGCTTCCGTGGTGGTGGCGCCAATGAGACTGACGATCGTCGCGAGATCCACCAAAGGCTTGCCGCGCCAGTTCATCGCGATGTGGGAAAAGAGGCGATGCTCGATCTTGTTCCACTTGCTGGTCCCCGGGGGAAAATGACACACCGTGATGGCCAGTCCCGTGCGCGTCGCGAACTGATGGAGCGCCCACTTCCACGGGCGCACGCGCGAGCCGTTACTGCCGCCGGCATCGGCCATAATGAGCAGGGCGCGCGTGTCCGGATACGCCGCGCGGCCCATCACGCGCCACCAGCGCCGAATGGCATGGACCGCGAAGCCGGCCGTATCGTGATCAATCCCCACACTCACCCAGCCCTCATTGCGGGCCAGATCATAGATGCCGTACGGGATGGCTTTGCCTTGGCCAGGAATGATAAAGTCATGCACGCGGACGGCGTCGGGGCGCCCTGCGGGGCGCCACTCGCGCCCCGCATTCTTGAAGTCGCCGACGAGCTCCTTCTTTTTCGTATCGACCGAGATGGTCGGCCGATGCTGGCGCTGAAAGCGCTGCACCTGGTCGTTGACGTACTGAAACTGCGCATCGCGATCCGGATGCGACGTGCCTTCACGCGTCTTCCGGTTCGCCTGCAAGGCGTAGCCCGCCTCGTGGAGCAACGTCCCCACGCGGTGATAGCTCACCTCGTGCCCCAACGCCTGCAGTTCCGTCGCGAGCCGACGCACGCTTTTGGACGTCCAGCGCAGCGGGGAATCGGGATCGCCCGAGGGCGTCGGCTCGACCAAGCCATTCAAGTCCGCGGCGAGCGTGACATCTTTGACCTCCGCCCGGGCGCGGCCGCCCCCCCGCCGCCGCGTCCGCTCGACCTCGAGGGGGTCGCCCGACGCGAGCTCGCGGATCCCGCGACTGATCGTGGAGCGAGAAATCCCCGTCGCGCGCTCCACCACGCCGATGCCGCCGTGGCCGAGGGCGATCGCCTCGCTGGCGGCCCACACGCGCCGCGACCGCTCGGTCAACACCGGCCGCACCGCGCGGTACTGCTGCCGCAACGTGGTCAGATTCACG
>JBBRRV010000442.1:0-1449 GCA_038246075.1 Bacteroidales bacterium | reverse complement strand
CGATACTGAACTTAATGGGAATTGATGCCATGACCGCACATTGGGAGTTTGCCTATGGCCCGGAGGTTTTTCAGCAAAGGGTTGTTGAACTCAATTACCTGTTGCTGGCAATTAATATTTTCGATAAAGTGACAAATAAACCTGTCTATCCATCATATATTGTTAAAGAAGTCGGCGGATTACGGATTGGCCTTGTGGGAATAGCATCGAACATTGTTGACAAAACCATGCCGGCATCCTTCAGCTATGGGATATATTTTACACTTGGCAAAGATGAACTCCCATCAATAATCAATTTACTGCGTTCAAAGGAAAAGGTTGACTTAATTGTCCTGATTTCACATCTTGGCTTCACTCAGGATATGAAGCTTTTGTCCGAAGTACAAGGCATAGATGTTTGCCTCAGCGGCCATACCCATAACAGGCTTTACAAACCGGTTCTTGTTGGGAAAACGATATTAATACAATCAGGATGCCATGGTTCATTTTTGGGTCATTTGGATTTAGAGATAGTTGATGGACAAATTACTGATTATAAGCATCAACTTATTGAGGTTGATGCTTCAATACAACCCGACTCCATAGTTGATGGACCGGTATTTCAGGCACTCGCACCATACAGGAATAATGTGCCTGCGCTCATTTGAACTAGCTCCTGATCATTTTACAAGACTCGAAAAATTAGAGAAAGAAGCGAAGTTATTTTGAAGAAAAAAAACTGAAAACAAATGAATGAGCTTAATAAACAAAGATCCTTTATTTTCTGGCAGAAGTGGCTATTTTACAGCAGCCTTCTATTCGGATTATTTGGGATTGTTTTTGCAATATATGGAGCGAATCCATTATTTACACCTTACAACAAAGCATTGGCTTCTATCTTTTGGCAAGTTTCTGAAATACCTCCGGAAGTAGAGCCTTTCAGAGCATTTATATGGGGACCTTTAGGTGGAACTATCGCCTGCTGTTATATTTTGTTGGCTTATATTGCATGGATTCCGTTCAGGAAAAAAGAAATCTGGGCCCGTAATGCCATTCTGGTTGCCTTTGGAACATGGATTCTACTGGATTCAGCAATATGTATATATTACGGTGCTTATTTTCAGATATATATTATCAATGCTTTCTCATTTCTACAAAAGGCACTCCCTATCATTTTTACATGGAAAGACTTTAAACAACAAACAATCTAACTCAGAAATAGCGAAAATGAATTTGGCTATAATGAGTTTCAGATGTTGCTGCAATTTAAATATTTACAAATTAAATCATCTTCGTCGGATCAACCCATTTGGTAAATTGTTCGTCGGTCACCAAACCAAGTTCTATGGCAACTTCCCGGAGTGTTTTGTTATCCTGGAGCGCTTTTTTTGCAATCTTCGCAGCATTTTCGTATCCAATGTGCGGATTGAGTGCAGTTACCATCATCAGTGAATTCTCCAAGTGTTTATT
>JBBRRV010000441.1:0-1451 GCA_038246075.1 Bacteroidales bacterium | reverse complement strand
TGCACCGTCCTGAAAACGGTTGACTCTTTTTTACGTTATCCACAGTTGGATAAGATGACTGTGTTTTACGTTTTGAGTTTAGTTATTCATCTTTGTCTTATCAGTTGAAGCGGACTTCATTAAGTTCTGGGGAGATTTTAATGAACAGGAATAAACTGATGCTGTGGAATGATTACTCATTTTACTTTAAGGTTGCTTTTTACAGGCAGCCTTTTTTATTATCATTCTTCAGCCTATGCCTTTGCCAAATCTCCCCACTCGGGGTTCTTTCTTCTGTATGCTTTCCAAGCCCGCTTTAACTCACCTGTGCATTTGTATGCCTGGTTTGGAGTAAGCCATTGTACACTTCTGTGTGGCCGCTGCTGATTATAAAAGGCAATAATTTTTTTTATTTCTTTTTTTGCTTCATCAATATTACAAAAATTTATTTGCCTGTCATCTGTAAATTCTTCTTTAATTGTTTTGTTTATCCTTTCGGCAACAGCATTTTCGAGTGGGTCGCCGGTTTGTGTCATGCTTATTTGTATCTGCTGTTTTTGTAACAGCTTTACATAAGCGTGGCAGCAGTATTGTACGCCTCTGTCGCTGTGATGTATCAATGGCATGGTTTTATCCTTCCGGTTTGTGATAGCTTGTTTTAGGGCATCAATACAGCCTTTAACGCTTAAAGAGTCATGCACACAATGACCCACAATTTTTCTTGAATACAAATCGGTTATGATGCTCAGGTAACAAAATTTATCCTGAGGCTTTAGCCACAGGTAAGTTATGTCTGCCACCCATATTTCGTTAGAACGTAGTGGGGTAGTGCCTTCTATTAAATTTTTATACCTGTTGAAATGATGGTAACTGCAGGTGGTTTTTGTTCTGAAACGTTTTGATTTAATGAGCAAATGATTGTTGCGGAGCAGATCAAAAAACCTGTCCCGGCCCATTTTAATGTCATGGGTTTTAAAATCATTTTTGAGGCTCTGGTGCAGGTTTCTGCCGCTTCCACGTTTCCATATTTCCCGTTTCTTTTTTACCAGCCCAACAATTACTTCTTCCTTAACCGCTGTGTTTGTATGTTGATGCAGCTGCTTGTAATAAGCCTGTTTGCTGTATTCAAATACGCCACACATTTCGGTTACTTTTTCTTTTGGTCTTTGCTTTTGGAAGGAGTTGATTGTTGGGCACCAAACTTTTTTACGATGTCGATGTTAAATTTTTTCTCGGCAATTTCAATGGCATGCTGCCACAGATCGGCTCGTAGTTCGGCTACCCTAAGTAATTCTTTGAGTTCTTTGTTTTCCTCCTCCAGCTTTTTGTCATGTATGTTCTTTTTCATTTCGGCAAAGTTAGACACTGGCGTGGTTCTTTTTTCATAACCCCGCAGCCCACGGCTCTGGTTAATCCAGTACAAGATGGTGGCATTGCCCTTAATGCCATAAAGCAGCGAAGCCTGCCGTTTA
>JBBRRV010000440.1:0-1454 GCA_038246075.1 Bacteroidales bacterium | reverse complement strand
CTTCAAATTCGCTGATGGGCATCAGTTCGATTGCATTTATGCCGAGCCTTTGCAGGTATGCTAGCGTATCGCTGAGTGTCTGGTAGTCATGCATTGCAACGAAATCCCTAACCAGCAATTCGTAAATAACCAGGTTGGTCTTGGCTGGCGGGGTGAAATTTGTGTTCTGCCATGTAAAGGCGGGTTGGGCGGTTTGCAGCACAGTGGCAATGCCCGTGGTTTTTGCCTGGGGGTATGCAATGAGCCCGGGATACACTACTGAAGAGATATACTTGTCATTAGCCGGGTCACTCACTTTGTCGGCATATGGGTCGCCGATGCGGATCTGGCCGTCGACATCATATTGATAGATGTATTCCTTGGCCGGGGTAAGGTTGTTCAGCTTAAGCCAGTAACGTGACCCGTCGGCTGTTTTATTCATGAAGCCGAGGTCATCGTATTGCCAGTTGTTAAAATCGCCGAGAACAAATACATATTGTTTGGCAGGGGCATACAAACACAGCAATGCCGTAGTATTATCGATATAGTTGATGCCTTCATTCATGCCCGCCGGTAATTCTGCGATGTTAACCGGTTTTTTTACAAAATAATAAAAGGAATCAGCCACTGCAGTATTGGCATCTATTTTGGCGATGGCTTTTACCCAGAATTTTCCAGAAGCAGCGCTTGTGATTGTAGTGGAGAGTGCGTTGCCAGGGGTGTTAGCGACTTCAATGCCGTTGACAAGCAGCTGTATGGAAGTAGCCGCTATTGCTGCAACCTGAACAGGAATAAGTGTTCCCGGGTCAATGAGTATTGCTTTCTGTGCCGGCTGGATGAAAGAAACCGGCTGAAGCACATTGATAAAAATGTCACCACCGGTGCTGGTTTTGCCTTCCTTCTTGCCATCTCCGCTGCGGAAAACAAAGGCCATTTTCAATATCTTTTCATTTTGTGGCACATTATAATAAGTTCTGATATCCGGTGTTATCTTCAGCTGGTAGGTGTTAGCAGCAATACGCTCAAGTTTGGTTTCAGGAGTGTTCACCCCCCATGTTGTTTTAGTATATTTCCAATCGGAGGATGATGTGCTTTTATCTGTTATTACACCTGTATGGGCGTAAACATCACCTGTGAAATTAATTAGGCCTGCATTGCCCTGGGTGGCATCGAAAATCAGGGTAACCGGGCTGCCTTCAAGGGGGAAGGACGGTGTTGTTGTTACAAGCTGAGCGCTTGTTATTTGAGTGAATAAGGAAAGCAGGCAAACGGTGATCAGATGATTTATCATTCTTGTTTTCATAATTTCGGCTTGTTCCTGTTCGTATTCTTTTCTTTGAGGTGGATTTTGGCTGGTAAAGTTAGGAAACTAATTGATAAAAATTTATCCTTTAAGGTTGAACAGGGTTGGGATAAGCAAAACACATTTTTCCGGCAAAACAATAATAATTACCAGTTCGTAATAAAATCAAAAT
>JBBRRV010000439.1:0-1456 GCA_038246075.1 Bacteroidales bacterium | reverse complement strand
GAAAGCCCGGACAATAAAATTATGATTGTGTATATCCTTGATTTCATGTGGTATTAATTTGTTTTTTAGCGGACACATGGAATAGCCCTCATATCATTTTCTTTTCAGTTTACGCATTCGAAACCACACAATCGCTTATGGTTTAATATGATAATCATATTTTTTAATAATATCACCCAGAAAGTCGCGCACCAGTTTGAGCCTGCCGAATGCATCGTATTCATATATAGTTGGCTTATTGTTTACATCACTTGCTGAAGTCATGCCGATAATCGGATCATAGGTATAAGTGTTCATCCGGGCATCCATGGGGTAGAAACGGAGATCATCAAACCAGGCCGGGCCTGAAGATCCACAGGAAAATTTAATTTTCATTGATGCGGAAATATTATTTTTATAAAGCGCATAAGGCATTTCCACATCAAGTAAATTCCAGGAGCCAGCAGGAACGTCGGGATTATAAACCTTTTTTTGAATAGCGTAATTGTCATTTAACTGAAGTTGTATGAATGCATCAGTACCTCCTTTCACCCAAACACTTGCCTTATATCCACAGTGATTCCCAGCTGAAGTTCCGACGGCAAAATATTTTTCTGGGCCTTCCCCGTTTATCATCATAGCCCTCTTTCCCGTCTTCACATGATCTGCATCCTCAACAATACGCCAACTGCTGAAGGTTTGCCATCCCGGCGCTTCATCGTTTTCGAAACCCGTATAGCCGCATTCGCCTGTAGTTGCGTTTTTTGTTTCGGCGATGAGTTTTGTATTGTTGTACCCATAAATAAAGGAAACCGGGATATCATCCTGTTTTTGCACCTGCAACAGATTGCCATAATCATCATAGTCCTTATATATCATTCTGGATTCAAGTGGATTGTCGCCTGCAGCAATTTGGATATAAGAAGGTAACACCAGATTATGCCATTCCCCGAAAAGGAAACGCGATTTTTTGATGATGCTTCCACCCACATATAGCTCCTTCTGCACAGGTTCACTGATTCGAAACAGTTCACCTTTCTTTAACTTATTTATGGCCTCATATTCTGAACTTTTTAAACGCCCGCCTGGCAGAAGGCCTGGAGCAACAATATCATCCGGATAATAAATTTTTTCCATGATGTTTTGACCCTTACTATCTTTGGATAGCATCTGCGTCATCTGCATATGATTTTCATTATCATAGCTATAGCTCTTTTCAGTCTTCATCGTTTCCTGGCCATACAAATCATAATCTGTCGAGATAGATTTATTTAAGTAGCTCCACCTTGAGATTACCTTATAGGACATTACATCAAGGTTTGCCAGGGATTCCGTGTTTATATAGCGAAATCCTGCGGGATGATTAAAACAAGGCGAATAAATTGTTTTTAAGACATTATTGGGTGGGGTCCCTTTGTTGAAACTTATACATTTTTGCGTGGTGACAGATATCACGTGCTTGTGATCTGCTATGCAG
>JBBRRV010000438.1:0-1457 GCA_038246075.1 Bacteroidales bacterium | reverse complement strand
CAGACAGTCCCTCAATTGTGTGGTAAAAGCCGTGAGTGAGGCTTTAACCAGCGGCACTTAGACAAGTTAATCATCACGAATTGCAACCAGGGTAGGCCATTTAACTCTAGCCCAGCCAGCTCAACCGGGCTAAAACCTTCCCGCCGAGCGTCTGGCCCAAATCGGCGAAAATCGTGGACGATGCCCCAGGCATTCAGGGTTGCTTTGCCACTTTCGTCTGTCCGAAACTTCTGCATGCTGGCAATCTTACGCTCCAAACGGGCGAATTTGCGGTCAATTGAACTGCTGGTCAAGGCCAAATTAGGATCATTAAAGTGTTCGCATAAACCTTGCTTTTTAGCCCGCAAACTTTTAAGACGGTCAGCCAGAATGGGATGAGCAAACTCCGGCCACTCGGCAAGTTCTACCAAACGGTTTTCCCAACTGGCTTGATCAGGAGCTATCAGGATTTGCCAGAAAGCCGTTTTAAGTTCCTTAACTCGCCCCTGGGGGGTGTTAAAGTAGCGGGCATAACGGGCTACTTCGTCTTCAAACTTTAACAGCGGATGTAACAGACATTGAGCCAGGGTAGTGTGCTGGTTAAGGGCTCGAAAAGCATTTTTAGCGGCGGGCCAATCATCACCAGTAATGCCCCGAAAGTAGTGAGTTGGGTCAGCCTTATGTAACTGGCTTTGCAAGCTTGACAAGCTGGTTTTAAGAGTGGCTTCATCGGTGGCGAAAACATAATCCAGCCACCACAGTAAGTCGTAGCGGTGGTCTACCAGCCCCACCGCATAGCTCTTTTGACCGTTCTGGCTGAGAAATTTCTCATCCTCCACGCCATAAAGGGGCGGGAGTAACCCACAAGCCAGTAACACCTGGGGAATTGACCATTGACCTAACCAATTTACCCACCGCCAGAGCGTGCGGGGGTCTTGTAAGGGATTGGGTTGGGGCTGTCCGCTGCTGGTAGGCTGTTGCTGTTGGCGCAAAGCTCCCCGATAACTCAGTTCGTGCGAGAGGGTCGCTTCCAGCAGGTTCTGAACCACGTAGCTATCCCGCTGCTTGTGGGGCACTAAAATCGAGGGATAAACACCCCAGGTTTGGTGGCACCTGGGGCAATAAACCCGCTGAAGGCGTACTTGATGGCGTATTCCTTCCGTGTCAATCAGGCATTTACGTAGATAACTACCGTGATAGCCCAGGCTGGTACGGTCGTCGCTGGGGCAACCTATCTTATGCCCTTGCAACTGGTCGGCTGGATAATGGCGATTGACTAAACTTGTAAAGGTGCGATGGTCGGCTACTAACTCGGCGTACTCCTTCAGGTTCTTGCCGAGTTCGAGCATCAAAGGTATAGTGGCCATGGTCTTCCTCGCTTTTTGAAATAGTCTGTTGGCTCAAACTATTTTCAATTCTCGCGAGGTTGACCCTTATTGGCAACTTTTATCCCTCCCACACAACTTGGGGACTGTCTG
>JBBRRV010000437.1:0-1459 GCA_038246075.1 Bacteroidales bacterium | reverse complement strand
GGGAGTGTAAAATAAACTGTGTCAGTTGTTAATAATATTGATAGAACGAAGCCAGCAGCGAAGTTCTTGCTAAAAATGGTCGGGCTCGATGCCCGGCCATTTTTTCTTAAAAGTAATATTGATGTCACATCGCCATTGCTTCGTTCTTGCTTTAATAAAGTTACCATTTTTATAAATTCAAGGATAATCTGTCCGGGAAAATGATGCTTAACTGAGATACCGTTATGCTCCAATTTTGCAGCGGCTGGGTCCATTTTTTTTCGATATTTTTTGTAGCCAGGTAAATCAATTTTAATAAGGCCATATCGCTGGTAAAGGCGCCTTTTGTTTTGGTAACCTTTCTTATCTGGCGATGATAACCCTCAATGGTATTGGTCGTGTAAATCAATTTTCTGATAGCTGCAGGATATCCAAAATAGGTAGTAAGCTTTTCCCAATTGCGTTGCCAGGAACTGATAACTACCGGATATTTTTTAGACCATTTTTCAGAAAGATTTTCCAGTTGCTGTGCGGCGGCATCTTTGCTCACTGCCTGGTAAACGGGTTTCAATTCTTTCATAAATTCTTTCTGGTCTTTGCTGGCTACATATTTTAAAGAGTTGCGTATCTGGTGCACAATGCAGCTTTGCACTTGCGTTTGTGGGAACACCGTAGAAATGGCTTCGGCAAAGCCTTTGAGATTATCGATGCACGCAATTAGTATATCCTGAACCCCTCTGTTTTGAAGATCCGTCAATACGCTTAACCAAAAGTTGGCTCCTTCCGTTTCATTAGTATAGCAGCCTAAGATTTCTTTTTTCCCTTCGATAGTAATACCCAAAATATTATATACACAGCGGGTGACAATCTTACTATCCTGCTTTACTTTATAATACATGGCATCCAGCCAAACGATGCAATAAAGCGACTCTAAGGAACGGCTTTGCCATTCGGTCACCAGCGGTATCACTTTGTCGGTGATGGCCGATAAGGTAGCAGCAGAAATATCAGTGTCGTACAGGTCTTTAATGTGAGCTGATATATCACGAAGGCTCATGCCGTGACCATACATCCCGATAATTTTTTGTTCTAAACTTTCTGCTAAAATGGTTTCTCTTTTGCGGACAATTTGTGGATCAAATTCACTGTTGCGATCCCTGGGAGTTGATAGCTCAATGGTGCCTTCCGCCGTTTTTAATTCCTTAGCCGTATAGCCGTTTTTGCGATTGCCTCTAATTCGTTGCTCTTCGTCAAGATGATCTTCCAGTTCCGCCTGTAAAGCCGCTTCCAGGAAATCTTTTAACATAGGAGCAAAGGCTCCTCCTTTACTAAATAAACTTTTACCCGAGCGAAATTGCTCCAGGGTCTTTTTCTTTAATGCTTCGTAATCGAAGACTTCTTTTTTCTTTTCCATAAAAAAACTGTGTTTTAAAGTTCCTAAATCATTTTTGAACTTTGACACAGTTTATTTTACAGCCTC
>JBBRRV010000436.1:0-1465 GCA_038246075.1 Bacteroidales bacterium | reverse complement strand
TTCCTTTGGCGGATATCCCCGGCCCAGCAACCCCAGAAGGATGCCCGTAAGCACATCACCACTGCCGGCAGTCGCCATCCCTGCATTGCCTGAACTGTTGAAATAACAATCTCCGTCAGGGCAGCAAATAGCCGTATGCATCCCTTTGAGGACCAGAAAAACCGAGAATTTAACCGCAAAATTCCGGGCAGATTCCAATCGCTCAAAATCATCGTTGCACTTACCTGCCAGCCTTTCAAATTCCTTCGGATGTGGTGTGAGAATACTGTTCTTTGGCAGAAAAGCCAGCCAGGTTTTATTCTCCGACAGGATATTCAGCGCATCCGCATCCAGCACCATGGGATAGCGGGTTTCCTGGATCAGGAGTTTCAGAGCTTTCTGTGTCAGCTCATCGGTTCCTATTCCGGGGCCGACGCCAATAGCATTGAAGGGTGTTAGATCGCCTGGTTTTGTAAAAATGGTATCACCCGCATCAGGCCGCGTCATACATTCCGGCACGGCTATCGGCATGATAGTAAGCCCCTCCCTGGGAATATGTGCCGTAAGCAAGCCAATACCCGCGCGCAGACATGCCCTGGCCGACAGCACTGCAGCACCCATTTTTCCGCTGCTTCCGGCAATCAGCAAAGCATGACCGAAGTTGCCCTTGTGAGCAAAAGGCGGACGGGGACGCATAATTCCTCTGACTTCAGGCCTGGTTATAAAATAGTTTCTGGTATCCACACTGTCAAGGAAATCCTTGTGCAAGCCAATGGGCAGAATATGCCATTCGCCTGCAAACTGAGCATTCTCTGGAAACATAAATGCCAATTTAGGCATCTGGAAACTAAGCGTATAATCGGCTGTCACGATGGCAGCATGCGGGTGCATGCTGCAGGTATCTGCAAATAAACCGGATGGAATATCAATCGATACGATTGTTGAAACCAGGTTATTGAGCTGATGAATGATATCTGCTGCAAAGCCTTCAGCAGGTCGTGTAAGTCCCGATCCGAACAGCGCATCTACAACAACATCGGAATCATTAAAGTCGGGTAACTTATCACCTGCTGTCAGCATTGTTAACGGAATGCCTTTCATTTCCTTCAGCCTGTCGAGGTTAACAGCAAAATCCGCCGAGAATTGATTACTAAGTTGCGCATAATAGACATCGGTGGTATAACCTTCTTCGGCAAGCAACCGGGCAATAGCCATGCCATCGCCCCCGTTGTTACCTGGTCCGCAGATAACCCGGATCTTTATTTCCGGTGTAATGAGGCCTGCAAGCCAACTGCAACAGGCTTTGGCGGCCCTTTCCATTAAGTCGGCGGAGCGTATGGGCTCGTGCGCAATGGTATAGGCATCCGCTTCACGTATCTTGTCGATCGCCAGAATTTTCATAAATACTGTTTTGAAATCAGAATAAAAGTAGCATAATTTGCGCAAAATAAAAAAACCCGCCGGGATGTGCGGGTCTTTTTGAAGA
>JBBRRV010000435.1:0-1473 GCA_038246075.1 Bacteroidales bacterium | reverse complement strand
TCACGCTCTTTTAAGGCCGCAATGGCCACTTGAGCTTTAAATTCTCCCGAAAATTTTCTTCTGGTTTGTTTCATAATGGCACCGATAAAATTAAGTGATTTTTTAACTTAACCAGTGGTCCAGTTTTTGGGGAGTATTATAGTTAATGATTTTAACGATGTGCGCTTCCCTAAATATATTGCTTTTGTTATTCAACAAATTCAATAACAAATTGTTTATATTACAATGACATATGTCAACAATTGCAGGTAATTTTTTAACGTTTGGTTTTTATAGGAGAGCAGGTATATACTAAATAAATAATATCATGAAAAACAATCCTTTACTCCAGCTAGAAAAACTAGGGCAGTCTGTATGGTTGGATTCTATAAGCAAGAACCTGATTAAAAGTGGTAATCTCCGGAAGTTGATAGAAAACGATGGATTAAGCGGAATAACTTCAAATCCTGCGATTTTTTACAAGGCTATATCCGGGAGTCATGATTATGATATTGATATTAGGGTTATGGCGTTAGCCGGCAAAGATGCCCATGCTATTTATGAGGCTATCTGTATAAAAGATTTACAAATGGCTGCCGATGAGTTTCTGCCACTGTATAAAAGCACTGATGGAAAAGATGGATTTGTAAGCATGGAAGTAAATCCGAATCTGGCTTATAATACCAATGGTACAATAGACGAAGCCCGCAGGTTATGGGTTGAACTTGACAGGCCAAATGTTTTAATTAAAGTTCCGGCAACAAAGGAAGGGTTGCCTGCCATTCAGCAGCTAACAAGCGAGGGGATTAATGTAAATATTACCCTGCTCTTTGGATTACCCCGTTACCGGCAGGTTGCCGAAGCATATATTGCAGGCCTCCGGATGCTAGCCGACAAAGGGAAGCCTTTAAGCCATGTATTTTCTGTAGCCAGTTTCTTTATAAGCCGCATTGCATCAGCTGTGGATCCTATTGAGGAACAATTCCTCGCTTCTCATGGCGAGCAGGCTCATTTCGGAACTTATATTAAAGGTCATGTTGCAATTTCGAGTGCACAGATTGCTTATAAAATGTATAAAGAAATATTTGGCAGCGAACAGTTCAGGGAATTAGTCGGCAAGGGCGCCCGACCTCAAAAACTGTTATGGGCAAGTACCGGTACCAAAAATCCGGAATACAGCGACATTAAATATGTCGAAGCACTTATTGGTGATAATACAATAAATACTATCCCGCCTGACACCATGAATGCCTATCGTGATCACGGGAATCCTAAAGCCAGGATTGAACTTGATATACCTCAGGCTGAATGGATAATGGATGAATTGCCTGAATTGGGAATCGACATCGATAAAATTACACAGCAACTTGAAAGCGAAGGGGTAGATAAATTCATCAAACAATACGATATGATTATGGCATCCATAGGGAAGGTACTGGAAGATAAGTAATTAAATCTATTTATAATTTGAATTTAATTTGTAGTTTTTCAGTC
>JBBRRV010000434.1:0-1473 GCA_038246075.1 Bacteroidales bacterium | reverse complement strand
GCTTTCAGCAGATCCCTGATTTCTGTAAGGAGAACTTCTGCCGGCGGAATGGCAGGAGGTGCGGAAGGCACTTCAACTTCTTTTTTCTTGGCCATGGTCATGGCCTTGATCATCATGAAGATGGCGAAAGCAATGATCATGAAGTCGATGACGGTTTGAACGAACATACCGTAGTTCAGTGTAACTGCAGGTTTTTTATCCACAGCATCAATCATGATATACTTGAGGTCCTTGAAGTCGAGGCCTCCGAGCAATACACCAAGTGGCGGCATAAGTATATCAGCAACAAAGGATGATACGATCTTGCCGAAAGCAGCACCTATAATCACGGCAACTGCGAGGTCCACGACATTGCCTTTCATGGCAAATGCCTTAAATTCTTTGACTAGGCTCATGTTGGTTGGTTTAGGTAAATGAATAAATAATTTGAATATAAAGTTAATTAATTATACATGTTATATTAGTTATGTTAAGAAATATCTGATTATTTGCCAGGTATAAAGGATAGTCCAACCCCGGTCACTTCCCTGAATGGTGCACGGGGCCTGTTTTTCCTGACTTATTTTTAATTAAGATATTATCGTCGTATATGAGCAGGGTGCCGGTATTAGGAGTAAGGAATGTATTATTTATACTTATTCATGAAGTTGCCTGAAGCAACATGGTATGAATAAAAGTATTAGAAATTACTTTTAAAAGCAAGGAAAATTCAAGGATATTTGTAGCCCAATGCGAAGAATGGATCAGATTCTGTGTGTGTCAACTGACTTGATCCAGCCTTCACTTCCATTACCAATCCTAATTTCCTGCCATCCACCCAGGGTATCGAGAATGGTAACCTTTGCGCCTTCATGCACCATGAACAGATCAACGCTGTTTTCGTCGGGAGAACTCTTGACAGTGACAGCCGGAGTAAAAACAATGGCCTCCTTTTGCGCTAACAAAGCATGATGCTTGCGCTGTGACAAGCTGAAGGATACCAATGAAAGAACCAGAAAGCATACGCTGCTCCAGAAAGCCATTTTACGCAACCATAAAGGCGGAGCGAAAAGATAGATGCTTAAGAGTACAAAGAAAAGCGTAAAAGATGCAATGCAAAGTATGGCAAGAATATCAAGGCTGAGCAGGTTGAACAGCATGGTATACCAGCGTTTGATAAAAAGTTGGGGGACCTCCTCTATTTTATCGGCGATCTTACTGTTCGCTATTTTAAGGTTAAAGTCGATATTCTCATCGTTGGGATTGAGTTCTTTGGCTTTTTCGTAATATAGAATGGCCGATGGAATATCATTCGTTTTAAAGCAGGCATTGCCAAGGTTATAGTATAACTGTGACGAGGCCATTCCTGATTTCAGCACGGACTGATAACAGGTAATAGCCTGGCTGAACATGCCTGCTTTATAGGCGTTGTTACCTCTGTGCATCATTTCTACATCACCAACCGCCATCAGCCTCAGCGACAGCAGGATTACG
>JBBRRV010000433.1:0-1475 GCA_038246075.1 Bacteroidales bacterium | reverse complement strand
GAGGTTGTCCCGTAGCTCGTAGAACTTGAGGTGGCGGTCCTCCCGCCTCGTCCGGTCGCGTAGCGACCGTGGCGAGTGCGAAATCGTCGATCGAGACAGGAGGATCCGCCATGGAGACCGTATCGCTGGGGCAGGTCGGCGCGAGCGAGCTCGCGTTGCCGCCGCGTGTGCAGGAGGCGCTCGGGCAGCTGGTGGGCTCGGCGAAGGAAGGGCTGTTGGCGTTAAGCGTCGGTGTCGGGCTGGGCGTGCTGGCCGAGTTGTTCGAAGAAGAAGTCGTCGATGTCGTCGGACCGAAGGGCAAGCACGACCCGGAGCGGGCGGCCGTGCGGCATGGCCACGAGGCGGGCGAGGTCACGCTCGGCGGGCGGCGTGTGCCGGTGGAGCGGCCACGGGTCAGGAGCGCCGATGGTCGCAGCGAGCTGCCGCTTGCGACCTACGCGCACTTCGCCGACCGCGACCCGCTGACGAAGGCGGTGTTGGAGCGGATGCTCGCCGGCGTCTCGACACGTCGCTACCAGCGCACGCAGGAGCCGGTCGGCTCGCAGGTCGAGCGGGCGGCGCGGTCGACGTCGCGCTCGGCCGTCTCGCGCAGCTTCGTCGAGCGCACCCGCCGCTCGCTCGGCGAGCTGATGAGTCGCCGCCTGGACGACGTGCGTTTGGCGGCGATGATGATCGACGGGCTCGAGCTGCAAGGACGCACCAACGTCGTGGCACTTGGGATCACCACCGAAGGCGTCAAGATCCCGCTCGGGCTCTGGGAAGGCTCGACCGAGAACGCGACCGTCGCGACCGCGCTGCTCTCGGATCTGGTCGAGCGCGGCCTCGATCCTGAGCAGGGGATCCTCTTCGTCGTCGACGGCGCCAAGGCGCTGCGGAAGGCGATCCGCAACGTCTTCGGCGACGCGCCGGTGCAGCGCTGTTTGCGCCACAAGGAAAGGAATGTGCTCGACCATCTGCCTGAGCGCGACCGGCCGCCGGTCAAGCAGCGGCTGCGCAGAGCGTGGGCGCTCGACGACCACGGCCGCGCGCTCGACCAGCTCCAACGGCTCGCCGGCGAGCTCGACCACAGCTACCCCGGCGCGGCCGGCTCGCTGCGCGAAGGGATCGAGGAGACGCTCACGCTCAGCCGGCTCGGCGTCACCGGCTCGCTGAAGCGAACGCTCGAGTCGACAAACCCGTGCGAGTCGATGATCGAGATCGTCCGCCGCACCCAGCGCAACGTCAAGCGCTGGTCCTCCGGCGAGATGGCGCTGCGCTGGACCGCCGCCGGCATGCTCGAAGCCGAGCGGCAGTTTCGGAAGATCATCGGCTACCGCGACCTCGCCACCCTCGTGATCGCGATCGAACGCGACCACGACCGCCGCCGACACTCCACCGCCGCGCACGCCCCGACCAAGGAGGCCGTTATCCTCGTCAATGCCTGAGCATCAACACCGGGACCGCCGCCGAAAATCCACGGCGCGCGGGACATCCTC
>JBBRRV010000432.1:0-1475 GCA_038246075.1 Bacteroidales bacterium | reverse complement strand
CGTTGTACGCTATGTTACCGCAACACCCTACGACTTTAAAGTTTTTATAAAAACAATTAAACCTTTTGACATTTAAGCAGTCAAATACAAAACTAAAATTATTATGAAACCAACAGTCTATTTATCTGCACTTTTTTTGACACTAATTTTTGGTAGTTGCGAAAAATCAGACCCAACCCCAACCTCGACTACTTTTTCCTTGACAGTAAACAATGGCGAAGGTTCAGGAACTTACAATATTGGCGACACCGCTTATATTTTTTCAAACCCTTCAAGTAGTACACAAGTTTTCGACAAATGGACAGGTGACATTTCAGCATTAACAAGCCCTAATGAGTGGAGAACAACTTTAAAAATGCCATCTGCAAACGTTAACGTAACAGCTACTTTTAAGACAACAGCCCCAATAAATTTTACAAATGTTGTTATCAACGGAAGTCAAGTTTTTTATTTTGTGCCAGCAACTTACAGAGGAATTATAATTCCTTTCCACGGGGCGGGAGGTAATGCTGTTGGTTGGACAACATCTAAGGGTATAGACAACTTAGAATTTCTTCGATATGCAGCAGCCAATGGTTATGCAATAGTTGTAACCGAAAGTAAAGACAGAGTAAATAAAAGATGGGAAACAAGTACAGGTGCTGCAAGTGTTGATATTTCTAATATTGATGCAATAATCAGTAGTTTACAAACGTCAGGAATAATTGCAGCAGGAAAACCATTTTATGGTGTTGGTATGAGTCAAGGCAGTGGGTTTTTAAGCCTAATTAGTACTGTGAAAAATTATAAAGCCGCTGCACTTTACTGTTTAGGTGGCATTGACCAAATTTATGATAACACAACCGTTCCTACAATTTGGAATATGGCTAAATTAGACATAACAGAAGACCCCAATAGACTTGTTTCAGCGAAAGCAAATTATCAAAAATTACAAACAAGAACTATCCCAAGTGCTTATTACGTAAATGAACCAACACCTATTTTTCCAAACCGTTTTACTATTATCCCAGGAATTGATGCAAGCGGTTCTGCTGCAATTTATAATTCTCTAAAAACTGCAGGTTACATAAATGCAAAAGGATACTTTACAATTGACCCAAGAGTAAGTTCTGTTTGGTATTCAGCAGTTCCTGCACAATACAATAATTCAACAATGATACCAATGATTGACGACCAAATTTATATCAGTTACACACAACACAAGTTTTACAAAGACAGTGACTTTAGAACGATAGAATTTTTTAACAGATTTTAAGATTTAAAAAATATGCAGCGATAAGACCTTTTGAAATTTCAAAGGGTTTTGTTTTTTGTAATATCACAAATTGGACAGACCAACAACACAGCGTACAACATCGGTTTGGCAATATGGCGGGTTTAGTGCTAAATTCAAGTTCAGTTTTTCAATTGAACTTTAGTGCAAAGTTGAAGTTTTGTGCTTCGATTTCCGCCACATCGCCAAGCCGAGAACCGTT
>JBBRRV010000431.1:0-1482 GCA_038246075.1 Bacteroidales bacterium | reverse complement strand
GTGGAATGAAATTTTTCGGCGGCAATGGCGGCTTTATCGGCCATAAAAGTGGTTTCATGATAAAGTACATCAGCACCTTCGATCATAGGAAGAATGGCTTCGTGATAGGCCGTATCGGAACAATAAACATAAGTGCGGGGAGGTGCCGGGGCGATGGTCAGCATTTCGTTGCTGATCACTTTGCCATCGGGCGTTATATATTCATGACCCGATTTAAGTGCTTCAAATTCCAAAAAGGGTATATGATATTCTTTTACAGCATCAGCAATGATATTGCGTAATCCGGTTTTCTCCCTAAAAATGAATCCTGTTGTGGGAATTTTGTGATTCAGGGGAAGGCTGATCACTTCCAGGAAATTATTCTCCATGAGGGTAGCAGGCGTTTCTGCCTGGGTAGGATGAAAATGCAGTGGATAAACCAATGCAGTATTCGAAATCCGGAGTTGTAGCAGAATCACCTCCTCCAGTCCTGCCGGCGCATATATGTGGAGCCCTTTCTTACGACCCAGCAGGTGCATGGTTGAAATGAGTCCGACGAGTCCGAAGAAATGATCGCCATGCAGGTGGCTTATAAAGATGTGATCGATACGGGTAAACCGCAAATGGTTGCGCCGGAGTTGTACCTGCGTGCCTTCGCCGCAATCGACCAGGAAAAGTTTTTCGTTATGGTTGATCAGCTGCGACGATGGATTGCGTTCGCTCGTAGGCGTAGAAGCACTACATCCTAAAATGGTGACGGAGAATTTCATACGTTATTAATTTGCTTTTTAGCGGTCGTATGGAATAGCCTTAATGTCATTTTCGGCTGGTGTGAAAAGATTTGCGCATGGCTATTTCATGTGCATGCGAAATTAGTGAAAGCGATGCTAAAAAACAAAAGAGGCTGCCCTCAAAAGGGCAGCCTCTTTGCAATGAATGGGCATAGTTTGTTATGCTTCTTCTTCAGCAGATTTTTCTTCTTCTGCTTTTTTTGCTTTTGCTTCAGCTTTTTCAGCTTTTGCTTCGGCTTTGGCTTCAGCTTTTGCTTCATCTGCTTCTTCAGCTTTGGCTTCAGCTTTTTCTTCAGCTTTAGCTTCAGCTTTTTCTTCTTTTTTTGCAGCTGCAGCTTCAGCTTTTTCTTCTTTAGCTTTCACTTCAGCTTTTTCTGCGCTTTTCTTGAGTGCAGTGGCTTTTTCCTTCTGTTCCATGTTCGTTTTCAATGTCGACAAAGCTTCGAGGTCGCCCAGGGTTGTTTTTTCCATGCTGTCTTTCAGTTTCCTGACAGCACGTTTAGTCGTCTGCTCAGCAGATTCCTTAACAACGTTCTCTTTCACTTTTTCTGCATGGGCTACGTCGGCGTATACCTTGCTGTGCGAAAGAATGATTTTCTTGTTTTCTTTCGAAAATTCGATAACCTTGAAATCGAGGGTTTCGTCAACACGTGCGGTAACACCATCTTCTTTCGAAAGGTGACGGGCAGGAGCAAATCCTTCTACACCATAG
>JBBRRV010000430.1:0-1492 GCA_038246075.1 Bacteroidales bacterium | reverse complement strand
GGATTTGGTGTCTTCGGTTTGCTCTGGTTCCTGGTGACACTTGTTTATCCCGGAATCGTAACCAGGAAGTTCCATAACTATTACTATATGATTTTCTGGCTTATTGTCATGATCTCAATGCTGACCGAAGATACGCTTGAACCGCAGGATGGAGTATCCTTCTTTGCTTTCTTTAATGCATTTCTGCTATTTTCGCAAGATGATGTTCAAAACCAGGAATAATCGTACTTTTATCAGGTTCTAATCCTAAAAGCCGCTCTTATGAAGCAACATTCGCTTCGCATTGATTACCTCGAGTACGATTCATCTGAGACACTGCTTCCAGCAGACCGCCAGTTGCTTGATCGTGCCACATCTGCCTGTGCATCAGCTTATGCACCCTATTCAGGATTTTCAGTCGGCGCCGCCATACTTTTAGCCAACGGGCAAATTATCCTTGGCAATAACCAGGAGAATTCCGTATATCCTTCTGGCATGTGCGCCGAACGTGTAGCCTTGTTTGCAGCCTCTGCCAATCATCCGGGGATTCCGGTTGTTGCCATTGCCATAACCGCTACCACGGATCGTTTCGAAATGAACGGACCTGTGACCCCCTGTGGTTCGTGCAGGCAGGTATTGGCCGAATATGAAAAGCTTTATGGCCAACCCATCAGGATCATCATGTCAGGCACATCCGGTCATGTGCGCATTCTCGAAAATTCAGGAAGTTTGCTGCCTTTCCTCTTCCATGCCGAACAGCTTAAAAAATAGCAGGAAGAAAACCTGTATATTTCTTTCAGCTACCTCCGGTTTTAAATGCAGATACAGCCATCAGGAATGCCAGGGAGTTGCTTAAACAAACGTGAAAAGCAGATTGAAAAAAAAGTTCCAGATGGTAACTACACCAATGGCAAAAAGCTTTGAAACATAGAAATTTCTTTTATACCGGCTCACAAGTATCCAGATCACCAGTGTATTTATCCCAAGGCCAAGCAGCGAGATCAAAAGGAACTTTGAATATTCCAGCACAATTTCCGGGTTCTTACTGTGGAAAGTCCACCATCGGTTCAGGAAATAATTGGATGAAGCGGCTATTGTAAAACCAATGGCATTGGCCACATACTTTTGTATATTTAACTTCTCCTTGCTCAGGTATGTAAATCCAAAGTCAACAAAAACGCCCGAAAAGCCAACTACGCCAAACTTCACAAACTTGTTGAGGATTTCGCGGCTTAATAAATCTATCACAGCTATTGAATTACCGGGGTGAATAATATGATGTTACAATTGCACTAAAATAAGCTCTTTTTTCCGTTCCGCATGACCTCTATATTTGCATTCCGCCCGGGTTTAAGGCTATCCAGCCGTGTCATGTAATCACAACAGGCGATTTTTCATATTGTAAATTATAAATTTTCGTAAGCAAAGATAACAATTATGCCCAAAGCAGAAAGTTCAGGTGCACAACAGCCAGCAGGTGACAGAGAGCGGTTTTTGTTATCTTTGTGGCCGG
>JBBRRV010000429.1:0-1498 GCA_038246075.1 Bacteroidales bacterium | reverse complement strand
GAAGGACCAGGAAAACAAGCCGAAAAGCGACCTGCCCATACTGAAATCCAATATGGATACAGTGAGTTACCTCATCGGCAACGACATTGCACACAATTTCAAGAGCAATGGCATAGATCTGAATTTTGAACTCATGTACCGTGGCATCCTCGATGCCCAGAAAGGTGCTGATACAGTGATTTCCAAAGAAAAGACCCAGGCTGTGTTGATGGCATTTCAGCAGCAGATGTCAAACAAGCGTAAAGCCCAGGAATCTGTTGCTTCTGCCGGAAACAAGGCAATCGGAGCTGCATTCCTTGATGCAAACAAAACAAAGGAAGGTGTGGTCACACTCCCTAGCGGTTTGCAGTACAAAGTGATAAAGGAAGGTGCAGGAGAATCGCCAAAAGAAACAGATATGGTAAGGGTTGAATACTCCGGAACTTTAATTGACGGAACTGTTTTCGATGCTACAGCCTCACGGGGTAAACCTGCCGAATTTGCGGTAAACGGCGTGATACCTGGCTGGACAGAAGGCCTTATGCTGATGAAACCAGGCGCAAAATACATGTTCTATATCCCTGCTGAACTTGCATATGGCGACCAAAAAACAGGCCCGATTGCACCTGGCTCCACACTGATCTTTGAAGTGGAATTGATTGCAGTGAATCCAAAATAAAGAACCATTTTCTATATCATAAAACAGGCGCCGAATGTTATTCCGGCGCCTGTTTTGTTTATTATCTGTGCTGATTTAGGCTGCATCTATGGTTTTGAGGCAATGTTCGATCAGTTTCCAGGTGCGTTCGATATCGTTGTCCAGTCCTGCACTAAAGCGGACAAGGCCTTCGGATAAACCCATCTGTTTCTGAATTTCCTCGGGAACTTCCGATGAAGTGCTTCTGCCTGGATTGCTGAAAAGCGTTTTAAAGTAGCCCAGGCTTACTGCCAGGTAACCAACACCCTCTAATTCCATCATTTCCATGAGTCGGGCAGCACGGTCGGCTGTAACCATGTCAATGGCAATCATGCCTCCGAAACCATAGCCCGGATTCATGATTTTCAACATGGCGTCATAATCTTTTTGACCTGGAAGACCCGGATAAACGGTGCGTACACCTGCTGCCTGAAATTTCTCAGCTAAATAGTTTGCATTATAACTGTGTTGTTTCATGCGGATATGCAAGGTATGCATGTTCTTCAGGATGCTGGATGAACGCAATGGGTCGAGTGCCGGCCCAAGCAACATGGCTGTTCCGTTGTTCACGTCGATCAGTGAGTTAATGAATTCCTTCGTGCCACAGATAGCCCCTGCAACGCAGTCATTCTTGCCATTCACGAACTTTGTCATACTATATACCACAACGTGTGCGCCAAGCCTGGCCGGCGATACGATCATGGGTGTAAATGTATTGTCTACAACCAGCTGTGCATGATGCTTATTTGCAATGGCAGCCAATGCAGGAATATCCGAAATGTGAAGCAAAGGGTTGGTAACTGTTTCCGTATAAATAATTTT
>JBBRRV010000428.1:0-1518 GCA_038246075.1 Bacteroidales bacterium | reverse complement strand
TGCTGGCGCGCGTCTCCTGACGCGTGACTGATCCACAATTATCATCCGTAATATTTAAAATAGCTGTGCATTTATCTGGAAACGCCTGGTTGCCTATCGTAATCAAACGTCTATTAAATAACAGGTCGACGACATTCGAAAAAAAAGCGATGCTGGCGCGCGTCTCCTGACGCGTGACTGATCCACAATTATCATCCGTAATATTTAAAATAGCCGTGCATTTATCTGGAAACGCTGGCATATAGGTACACATCATTAAATTTTCGGAATAAGTGCCCTATTGTGCCTATGTGGTTCAATAAAAAAGAAACACCAGCGCACTGAGCTTCCCTCCTACTTCAACCGTACATTCTTACTTTCAAGCATTCCCGGATCACAAATTTTCACTTTAATTCATTGTTGCGAATACCGCATTTTTATAATGTTAATGCATTAAACAGGGAATAAAATATAGCTTTACGTGATAGCAATGGGACCAAATTAATGCATAATTCCGTATTAATTTAGGGTATTTCATGTCAAAATACATCCTTAAAAGCCTGCTGTTTATCTGATTAATTAGCTTTAATTGAGCGTAAATTGATTATCCGATATTCAAAATAATGGCTTGTACCCTCCTGTGTCTGTGTGACTTTTGCTATTTTATTAAAAATATATTTTTGTTCTAATCAGCATAATTGTCAGGTTAATTTCATACATTTTATGAAATAAATTTTACAATAATTGCAGCAATAATGCACTATTCAGCCATAAAGCGCTTTTTTACAACAACAATAAAACACCTGTTTAACACTTGGAACAGGCAGGTATTTATGATGTTACACCATTCAACAACTATTTATAATTTGCATAAATAAATATTTAATTACTACATTTGTAATAACCGTTAAATAAATCCAATATGAAAAGCATTAAATTTCCAAATAATGAAATGGCATCCCTGCTTGAATTTTACAAACAGGAATTAACAAAAGCCACATCGCGTGTAGCTGAATTAAAGATGATCGTGGAACAGTTGTCGGAAGGAACAGCTGCCGGTTCAGAAACCGTTTCAAAAACACGTCGTGGTCGCCCCGCAAAAGCAGCCAAAACAACTGTTGCCGCAAAAGCTGTTGCAACAGGAGCGCCTAAAAAACGCGGCCGCAAACCAGCCATTAACAAAGCCGTTAAGCCTGTGAAGGCCGCCAAGGCCGTTAAGCCGGTTAAAGCAGCAAAACCTGTCAAAGCCGCTAAGATCGCAACAGCCGTTAAAGTTGTGAAAGCTGTGAAAGCTGCTAAAGCGCCTAAAGCATTGAAAGCAGTGAAAGCAGTGAAAGCAGTAAAGCCTGTTAAAGCTGAAAAGATTGCAGGCCTTGTTAAATCACTCAAGGCACCTAAAGCTGCAAAACCTAAAGCTGTGAAGGCAGTGAAAGTACCGGCTGTTAAAAAGCCTGCTGTAGTTAAAGCTCCTAAAGCAGTAAAACCTGTAAAAGTTGTTGTCCCTAAAGCACCAAAACCAAAGACCGTTAAGAAAGCAGT
>JBBRRV010000427.1:0-1539 GCA_038246075.1 Bacteroidales bacterium | reverse complement strand
GTAACTAATCAGCCTAATAAAGTTTGATTTTCAAAAAAAGAGGGTTATTAACAATTTCTTTGACTGCATTTTTAAAAACTACTTGGTTATCAACGCTTTTCTTCTCTGATGTTTATAAAAAGTCTCGTTTTTCTTTTGATTTGGGGCATTGGTTGCCTTACTTTGCTGCATGGCAGCAAACCCTATTGACAAAGATAAACGAATAGCTGAACTTGAACAAGAGGTCAAGAAACTTACGGCTATTGTTTTTGAATTGATAGAGCGTCTTGCCAGGTATGAAAATCCCAAAAACAGCAGGAATAGTTCCACTCCACCATCAAAGGATGAAAATCGCCCGTTCAAGAGCAATAGCTTGCGTGAAGTTACTGGCAAAAAGCCCGGTGGCCAATCTGGACATGAGGGCAAAACACTTGAAATGGTTTCTGTTCCCGACCAGATAGTGGTTCATGATCCGACATATTGCAAACAATGTGGTTTGGATATCAGGCAATTCCCTACTACCTTGGTTGAAAGACGTCAGGTTATTGAAATACCACCCATTAAGCCCGTGTATATCGAACATCAGGTTTTTGCACGTACCTGCACCTGTGGCTGTACTATTACCGGGACTTTCCCGGAGGATATCACACCGGGAATCAGCTATGGAAAATCCATCGAAAGCTTATCCGCATATTTCTACGCACGACAGTTCCTTCCATTTGCCCGAATGCAAGAGATGTTTAACGATGTGTTCTCATTACCCATCAGCGAAGGTGGCATCCATCAGGTTTTAGGCCGTGCCACTGTTAAAGCAGAACAAGCCTACAATCTTATTCATGATCGTATTGTGCAAGCTTCAGTAATTGGCTCTGATGAAACCGGAACACGTATCAACAAAGGCAAGGGCTGGTTCTGGACATGGCAGAATGAAAAACTTACTTTTATAGTTGCTTCCATGAACCGGGGTACCCAAACCATCCGTCAACACTTTGAAAATGGTTTCCCTAAAGCTGTTCTAGTGCACGACTGCTGGAAAAGCCATTTTGAACCCATTGCTAAAACCCATCAGATTTGTATTGCACATTTACTCAGAGAACTCAATTACCTGGACGAATGTTATGACAGTACTTGGCCAAAGCTATTCAAAGAACTACTTCGTGATGCAATCCATTTAAAACAGAAACTTATACCATCAGATTATCTTACCTCTATGCCAGAAAGAACCGAACTCATCCGACGTTTATTGGAGTTGATCGAAACTCCAGTTACACCGGACAGTAAAGAACTGGTATCTTTTCACCGCAGAATGATCAAGTATCAACATTTTCTATTCACCTTCTTGTTCTATCCCGACGTTCCTGCTGATAACAATGGCTCAGAAAGAGCTATTCGTAATATCAAAGTGAAACATAAAATATCAGGGTACTTCAAATCTTTTAAAGGAGCTACTCAATTTGCTATCCTACGCTCAGTTATTGATACAACTATTAAAAACAGGCAAAATGTTCTCAGTGCTTTCGCTCAGATTATTTCTGTACCTTCGGTAGGCTGATTGGTTAC
>JBBRRV010000426.1:0-1539 GCA_038246075.1 Bacteroidales bacterium | reverse complement strand
TTCCAGGGCAGCTTGCATAATCCCTGCAGGCCGAACCAGGTGCGGAACATTGGGAAATAGTGCAGTGCTTCGGCTTTCTTTTCAAAAGTGGGTATCTGGTTGTTCACCATATCCATAAAAATGAGCCAGGCTTCATCGTGTTGGGGACCTTTGTTGGTCATGGCATATCCGCCTTGCTGTGCCAGCGATTCCTTAGATACATACTGTGAATATTCAAGGCCTTTATTTTCCATGCCGATATCCTGCAGGAATTTTGCATCACCCCAGCCATTGGCGGCAAAGAGTGCTTTCATCTTCCGCACGCCAAGTCCGGCAGTCTTGCCGAATCCTTCGCCGCGGGCGACCATATGCAGCAATTCCATGGCTGATTCGGCATTGCCAAAGTTCAGCTTAATGCCACCGGTGCGCTCTTCGTTGAGAATACCATTTTCATAACATTCCATCATGAAACCAAGAATTGTTCCCCATGAGATGGTACATATGCCATAGGTGTCACAATAGAAGTTCGACTCAATGGTGAAATCAGGATTGAAAATGCCGGCGATGGAACCCAGCGATGAAGTTGACTCATATTCAGGTCCGTCAACAATCACCTTCGATCCCTTGTAGGGGCCGCTGCGTAGTTCGTAATTATCCACGCCTTTGGCGCAGGCCATATTGCAACCGATCCAGCAGCCATCGGGAACACCTTGCGTAAAGAATGACTTCCATACGTCGCCGCTGATTTTAACAGCATCGGGATGGCTGCCGAACTTAAAGTTATTCACCGGAAGGAGGTCATAGTCATTCATGACCAGCGTGAGATGGGCCGTGCCTTTGCTGCGCATTTCGCATTGTTTGTCATCGAGATCTCGCATCTCTTTGTTGAATGTCCGTCCGCGCTCCATGATGGCGGCTAAATCTACAACATTGTTGCGGGTGCCGGTAACACCTTTGGTGTGTGCCACCAGTGCCCGGATTTTTTTGTCGCGCAGCACGGTGCCAATGCCACCGCGTCCGGCTTGTTTGAGACGCACTACTTTTCGCCGTGTATCATAAAAACTGAAGTTCAGCATCCCGATAAGGGAATTGTCGGCAGCGCTGCCAGCTGAGACAACGGCTACATTCATTTTGTCTTTATCGCTGCTGGCGAAAGTTTCGGTGAGGTATTCGGCCATGAGGTGACTGTCAGGCGGTACATCACCGGCCTCATAGATCTCCACCATTTCGCGTGTTTCGTCAATCAGCACAATTACATCTGTGTCAGCTTTACCCTGTACTTCAAGGGAGTCGAAACCGGCAAACTTGAGAAAAGGACCGAAATATCCGCCGACATTGCTGTCGATGACAATATCCGTCTGCGGGGAAATGGTGACAACGATGGATTTACCGGTGCCTGAATATTGCGTGATGCCGCAGATAGGGCCTGTACTGATAACAATTTCATTGTCGGCATCATTCCAGCGGGTGTCGGGCCTTGTTGCATCCCACAGCAGGCGCAGGCCAAATCCCTTGCCTCCCGTGAATTTTTCTATCATCTCCGGCGGTACCGGTTTTTCT
>JBBRRV010000425.1:0-1543 GCA_038246075.1 Bacteroidales bacterium | reverse complement strand
TGCCTATCCTTCGGCCGAAATAGCCGTGATGGGTTCCGAAGGCGCTGTGAACATCATTTATCGCGATAAACTAAACGAAGAAGAACGTGCAAAAGCAGTTCAGGACTACCGCGATACTTTTGCCAGCCCTTACAAAGCTGCCGAGTTGGGTTATATTGATGAGATTATCTGGCCCCGCCAGACCCGGCATAAACTTATACAGGCGCTGGAAATGACCCAAAACAAGAGCAAGTCCAATCCACCCCGTAAGCATGGGAATATCCCTTTGTAGCTGAGTGTAAATACATTCACTTTTTAGCAACGGCTGAATCAGGAATTTATTCAGATTTGGGAAATGGGACGAGGGGCAAGGGACGAGGGCAAGGGACGAGGGACGAGGGACGAGGGACGGTTGGTTAAAGAATCGACTGCACGACTGCACGACTGCGCGAGAGATAAAAGGCGACCACCATTATATATTGAAACAAGAACTAGCCTGAAACTTTGAAATACTTTGAAACAGGTAGAATTACATTGAAGTACAGGGAAGTAGATTGATGGGATTAATGGGATTGATGAGATTGATGGGATTGAAATACATTGAAATAAATAAAAATATTTGTTACCAAATCCCACTTTATCCTTTCTCCTTTAACCTTTCTCCTTTATCTTGGAATTTGGGGCTTGGAATTTGGGGCTTGGAATTTGGGGCTTGGAATTAGGGGCTTGGAATTAGGGGCTTGGAATTAGGGGCTTGGAATTAGGGGCTTGGAATTTGGGGCTTGGAATTTGGGACTTGGAATTAGGGGCTTGGAATTAGGGGCTTGGAATTAGGGGCTTGGAATTTGGGGCTTGGAATTTGGGGCTTGGAATTTGGGACTTGGAATTTGGGACTTGGAATTTATTTATAAGACATAATTAGCAGTTTATCAGTTAAATCCATTTCAGATGTATAAAAGCGGAATTTGTCTTTTCCCTGAAATAGAATATCTGCGTACATTTGTAAAGGATCAATAAACATCCAGACATTATGCTGTTTAAGTTGTTAAAACCTTCGTTCACTCGTTCACTCGCTCCCTCGCCCCATCACCCCATCACCTCATCACTCCATCGCTCCATCTCCCCGTCACCCTTTCGCCTCTTCTATGCGTGAATCTCCTAAAATTTCGCCTTTAATGCGTAGGAACCTTATCCTGTTATTATTGGTTTCTGCTATAGTGCGCATTTTTCTGGCAGGACTGCTTGAGTTCGGCAACGATGAGGTGTATTATTATACCTATGCCTTATATCCCGATCTTTCCTATTTTGATCATCCGCCCATGGTCGGACTTGTAATCCGGTTTTTCACCTTCAACCTTCAGTTCAAGCATGAATTGTTTGTGCGGCTTGGTGCGGTTGCGGCAGGAACGATAAACACCTGGCTTCTTTTCCTCATCGGTAGGTTGCTGAAGGACGAAGCTACAGGCTGGTATGCTGCATTGCTCTATAATGCTTCAATTTATGGGTTTATCATCGCCGGTGTATTCATTCTGCCCGATGCACCCCAATCAGTTTTCTGGCTTTT
>JBBRRV010000424.1:0-1545 GCA_038246075.1 Bacteroidales bacterium | reverse complement strand
GTAGGCAAAATGACCTCCTGAGCAGGCAAGACGGGCTGTATCGGCAGCCGCGGGTCCTGCCGTCAGGAGGTCACCCACATGGTGACGACGAAAGCGAGCCGCCGGAGGGGCGGCGGCGGGGGGCTGGACCGGCTCGTTCCCGCCTTTGACGACGAGCGCGTGGTCGCCAATGCGGGGCTGGTGTTGGCGAGCACGCTGGCGGGGCGGCTGGGGATCGAGCAGATCGTCGACGAGACGCTCGACCTCGGGGAGCGGCCAGGCGCAGCTCGCCCTGGGCGCAAGCTCTTGACGCTCGTCTGTTCGGCGCTTGTCGGGGGCGACTCGATCGAGGATGCCGAGGTCTTGCGCTGCGGCGAGACCGAGCGCGTGCTCGGCCAGCGGGTAATGGCACCCTCGACCTTGGGGACGTTCCTGCGCTCGTTCACCTTCGGGCATGTGCGTCAGCTCGACCGTGCCTTCGAGACGATCCTGGGCCGAGCCTGGGCGGCCGGGGCGGGGCCGGGCTCCCAGGCGCTCACGATCGACCTCGACTCGACGATCGTCGAGGTGGCGGGGCGCGCCAAGCAGGGGGCGGGCTTCGGCTACACCAAGCGCCGCGGCTACCACCCGCTGCTGGCGACCCGCGCCGACACGGGCGAGGTGCTGCACGCGCGAATGCGGAAAGGCTCCGCTTCCACTCAGCGCGGCGCCGAGCGCTTCGTCTGCGAGCTGATCGGGCGCGTCCGCCGGCAGGGAGCGAGCGGCCCGCTCAGCGTGCGCGCCGACTCCGGCTTCTGGAGCTACAAGACGATCGAAGCGCTCGAGCGCCACGGCGTCCGCTACTCGATCGGCGTCAGCCAGCAGGCACACGTCCGTGGGGCGATCGAGCAGATCCCTGAGCAGAGCTGGCAAGCGCTGCCGGGCTACCCGCCGGACGGAATCGCCGAGATCGCCGAGGGCGCGCTCTCGGGACGTCGCCTGATCGTGCGCCGCACCCGCCTGGTCGGCGCGCAGGCCGAGCTCTTTCCCGACTGGCGCCACCACGCCTTCCTCACCGACCGCCCCGAGCCGCTCAACGAGGTCGAGGCCGATCACCGCCGGCACGCCCAGATCGAGCTCGCGATCCGCGACCTCAAGGAAGGCTCCGGGCTCAACCATGCACCCTCCGGCCGCTTCAACGCCAACGCCGCCTGGCTGCTCCTCAGCTGTCTCGCGCACAACCTCCTCCGCTGGATCGCAGCTCTCGGTCTCGACCTGCACGGCCCGATCGTCGCGCAGACGCTCCGCCGCCGCTACCTAACCCTGCCCGGCCGGATCACCAGCAGCGCCCGCCGCTCAACGCTGCACCTGCCCGCCCGCTAGCCCTGGCGCCAGCTCTTCACGCAGGCGCTCGCCCGACTGCGAGCGATCCCGCTCCTCGCCTGAGCCGCCAGGCCGCCTCCCGATCGCGCGTCCAACGCCCTCCGCCCCGAGCGGGCGCTCAACGACGCCGCCGCACTGGCCGAAATCCCTCGCAGAAGCCCGTCGAGCCAGCCGGGAACACCAACCCCGCCAGCGGGCGCCGGC
>JBBRRV010000423.1:0-1547 GCA_038246075.1 Bacteroidales bacterium | reverse complement strand
TTTTTCATATAACGCTCATAAACGTTATCAAAATGCAAAACATGATCTATCAACCACACTTTTAAATACTGAATTATTTCCAACGGTACCGGTGGATTATCAGAAAAAAAATTCACATTAAACCTGGCAATTTTAGATGCTAAACTATTATGATGAATTTTATGTAATTCTAACCCGGGGAAAGATATATAGTGCATATAAGCTTCTTCTTTCTTAAAGTGAATCAAGCTGACTTCTGTCAGTTTTAAGAGAATAATTGAAAGTTCATTGCGATTCCAGATTAATTTATCAAAAGCAATCAGCTCATTGTAGATGTCAAATAACACCAAATGATCATTGTCTGATTCAACATTCTCCAATGATAAATCACCCGGCAAAATTAATTTTCCTGCTTTATCCATCCCGTTATAATTGTAATTCTGCTCATCTAAAAGGCTAATCAGCAATTTAATTCACACATATAATATCATGCCTGTATTAATGCGTTAACGAATGCATAATTAAAAACTTCCCGTAAACCTGGCATCAAAAGTAGGTCACATGACATTGGGAAATGTTATATAATTATGTAAAATTGTTACATAATTACGACATTCTCAAATACGTAGAATTTTCATTTTTGTGGTTTAAGTCCTTGGAAGCGTCCATGACAAATAGGCATGCATAAAATTTTGGTAAGCATAGTCATGAGAATACGCTTAGTTGGGGAAGGCGTTTTGAAAGAAAATGAAATTTAAAACAAGCGTAGTCAGGAGACTAGGCTTAGCAAGGTTATTCGAATCCAATGTTTTTGGCTAAGAAGGCGGCACTGAGCTGCAACATCGCTTCACTTTTCACCTGATCGATATTGACGATAGTACTCCAGAATCGAACGGTTAACGAAAGGGTTTCCGTGGTTACTTTGGTGTATAATATCACCGGGGGGCGTTTCAACAGGATACTGGGTATCTTTTCGAGGGTCGTGTTGATTACTTCATTCACCATATTGGCATCCATCTCTTTCCCAGATAGCGTGAAAGTAAGGGTTACACGTTTCTGATCGTTGCTGAAAGTCCAGTTGACAATGTTTTGAGAGAGGATGCTTCCATTTGGAATAATGACTTCAGCTCCTTCAGCAGTGTATAGCGTGCTGGCGCGCAACCCGATTTCTTTAACTTTTCCGGCCTGTCCGTTCACTTCAATTTCGTCACCGATCTTCAATGATCCATCAAAAATGAGGATAATGCCGGATACAAAGTTGTTCACAATACCCGACAATCCCATGCCAATACCAATTCCTAAAGCACCTAGCAGGAAAGTCAGTTTATCGATTGGTAATCCGGAGACTGCTATGGCCAGCATGTAACCACCAATTAATACCAGCAGCCTGGTAATAAGCAGGCGGGAATGCTGTCCTTTGGAAATTGTTGTCTCATCTTCAATTTCGCTACCTGTCTCACCAAACAGGAAGCTGACAAAACGTTGCAGAATATGGGCAAACCAGATGATAACAAAAAACAATATTACACTGATCAGTTGAAAGGAGATACTTCCGATGGTGCGGATAG
>JBBRRV010000422.1:0-1550 GCA_038246075.1 Bacteroidales bacterium | reverse complement strand
TTTAATTACCTAAAATTGGCGCAAATTAGAGGCAAGCTGCTGAGTTTGCCAAAAGCACCTTAAAAAGAGTAAAAGTGCAGGCTAAAAGGCTTGCTATAAAACAGGTATAGTGCCATACCAGTAATAGGAAATTCCAAATCTTATTACCAGGAGGCCCTATACCATGAGTAATTCTAACACTAATGCGCCAACTAATCACTACTCGCCAAGGGCTGGTTTGGTGGCTCTTGGCCTCAAAATAGTCCAGCTCGACTTGTTGAGCCCACTGAGAAAACATTTCAAACTCAACCAGAAAACCGTCAAATTCAGCCCTTTTCAAAAACTGTTGACCGCTTTGGTAGCCATTCTGGCCGGAGCTTGCGGGCTGGTCGAGATCAATAAACTGGTTAAAGCTGACCCGGCTTTGTTCAAAGCTTTCGGCTTGCCTGGCTGCCCCGACCAATCGGGGGTTCAAACCACTTTGAGTGAATGTACTCCCCAAAACGTTTGGCAATTGCATGAAGCTTTCAAGGAAATCTACCAAAAGTACAGCCTGGGCTATCACCATAACTATGCCAAAAAGTGGCAAGTGCTGGATGGGGATATCACGGGTCTGCCCTGTGGGGTCAAAGCGGCTCTGGCGACCAAAGGCTACTTTGCCAAACAACGCAACCGTCGAGGCCGCCAGATCGGTCGGGTGCTGGCAAGTTGCTACAAGGAAATCGTAGTGGAACGGCTTTTTGCGGGCACCGTTCAACTCAACCGGAGCTTGCCCCAATTGGTGGAAGAAAGCGAAGAAGTCTTGAAATTGACCCCAGCCCAGAGAGCTAGAACCATCTGGCGCATTGATAGCGGTGGGGGTAGCCTGGAAGATTTTAACTGGTTGCTTAAGCGGGGTTATCAGATTATTGGCAAGGATTGTTCGGCTAAAAGAGCTGACCACTTGTGCCAGAGTGTCAAAATCTGGCTGGCTGATCCCCTTAATCCTGGCAGAGAAGTGGGCTGGGTCACTGAAGAAGCTAACGAGTATGTCCGCCCGGTCAAACGTCTTGGGGTACGCTGTAGGAAACAAAATGGTCAGTGGGGTTGTGCGGTAATAATCACGACTTTGCCCAGTCTGGCGGTTTTGGAACTGGCCCCACCCAAAATTGAACTGGCCTCCCACCGCCAACAGGTAGAATTGGCTTACGCCTATTTTTATGACGAGCGGGGTGGTGGGATTGAGACCGAGTTCAAAGAGGATAAGCAAGGCTTGGGTTTGTCCAAACGTAACAAAAAGAGTTTTGAAGGGCAGGCGGTGGTGGTGGAACTGACCGCTCTGGCCCACAATCTGCTGATTTGGGCTCGTGGCTGGCTGGCCCAAACCGAACCCCGGCTCAACCATTATGGGATTAAGCGCTTGGTGCGAGATATATTCGCCGTAGCCGGTTTGGTTAGTTTTGATACGGATACTCATATTTATCAAATCACTCTTAATGCGGCTGATAGCTTTGCTAGACTTTTACTTGAAAGCTTAGTCGCTTTATTGGCTTCCCAGCATGTTGGCGTTATTTTGTACAAAACTTAGGTAA
>JBBRRV010000421.1:0-1555 GCA_038246075.1 Bacteroidales bacterium | reverse complement strand
TGGCGGATGACCAGTTCAGGGATAATACAAACAGCAGCCAGCGATTTGGACTTTCGGGAAGTGAACTCATCAGGATTGGCAAAGGTTTATATCTTGAGCCAATTTTAAAAGCAAATTCTGTCGCCGAAAACCTGAACCGCAATCAGGGTATATCAGGTGAAAACCAAACGGTTACTGATAGCCTGAGTCCTGATTTTGGAAGAAAATCGCTTCAGATCACTCCTGGATTCAACTTTCGGAAGAACACTAAAAAATCGAAAATCTCATTAGGCCTGGCATTCACCCAGCTTGAAAGCAGTATAATGCTGAATGATACATCATCGGGGAATCAGAAGTACAGAAAACTTTTACCATCCTTTTCCTGGGCTTTCGATTATAAAACAGGACACAGAATCAGCCTGAATTACAATGCTTTCTTAGATGAGCCACAATTAACACTTATGGTGCCGGTGGTTGACAATCAAAACCCCCAATCTCTTTTGTATGGCAACCAATACTTAGACCCGGAGATCCGGCATGAATTATTTGCCAACTGGCACTTATTCGACCAGTATTCGGGAACATCAGTCTTTGCATACGTTGGCGGAACATACATTCTTGATAAAATCGGATATTCAACTTCCATTAATGACAGCCTCATTCAGGTTATCCATATTATCAATACTAAGGACGAGTTCAGGAATAACGGAAGCATTGAATTCAGCACCCCGCTGAAGTTTTCAGGACTGAATATACACCTGGCTCTGGAAGGGGGATGGAACAAAGGACAAACCTTTGTTAACGAGATTGAAAACATCAGCACTAATTTATCACGAAGCATCCGTCTGAGTTTTGATAACCTGAAAAAGAATAAGTGGGATATTGATTTCGGGGGAGACCTTGGGCTGACAGACTCAAAATACTCAGTGCAGGAATCCATGAACAACCGGTATTTTTATCTGAATTATTTCACTGACCTTGCGTTTACACCAAACGATACCTGGCATTTTGGCTTTAAGTCCGACGTCGCTCACTACAGTTCAAAGAGTTTTGCAGATAACGTGAACATTCCGTTGCTCAGTGCGGAAGTAGGATATAATTTCCTGGCGAATAATCGAGGCATGCTGATGCTGGAAGCATATGATCTTCTGAATAAGAATTCAGGCATAAGCCGGATCAGTGAAATGAATTATCTGCGTGAAACAAGATCGAATATAATCGGCAGATACCTGATGTTTTCATTTAAATACAGGTTAAGCAAAGCTGCCAAATCGACCGGCGGATTGGAAATCGATGTAAAAAAAAGATAAAAAACTGATATACACCCAAATCATGTTTAGCTGCTCCGACAAATATTTTTCCTGCCACTAAGGCACTAAGACACCAAGTTGCACAAAGACGCCGGCCCCTTTTGCAAACCTTTGTGAACCTTTGAGTCTTCGTGTCTTCGTGGCAATCCTTTTTTCTTTCGTTTTCGGAGCGGAGTGATACCAATATTTCGTCCCTACGGGACTTTTATCGGCTTAACCGGTTATTCTTCTACCAATATTCAGTCCCTACGGGACTATCTGAAATT
>JBBRRV010000420.1:0-1557 GCA_038246075.1 Bacteroidales bacterium | reverse complement strand
TTTATCACATTCACACTTGTCAATGTAGCCTTGCCAAATCTTTTCGCCCGGACTGCTAGGTTCATAGTCCTCCTGCTTAATTTTCACCGGTGTTGGCTTAATAATTTCCCAGCGGCACACACGCTTCATGATATCAGGTTTAATTTCGATCGGACCTAGCATTTCCACTGGCTTAGTTGCGTAGGGACACTCCACGTAGCTTAATTCAGAGTCACTATCCGAGAAAAGGTGATTACCAGAGCTATCTGAGTCGTCGGAATCGTCACTATCTTCGTCCGTGGTGCTGTCCTTGAAAAGGTTTCGTAACTGTTCAAACGTCGCGTCGGGTGGTAAAGTTTTCGTATTGGCTTCGGGGCTGGCAACTTGCTCGGTCATCTTTAATTTCTTAAAATTGCTTTTGCGACGAGCGGGTCTCCAAATGTTGCCGGCCTGTTCTTTTTCATCATCGTCTTCGTCGGTCTTGTCCTTGTTAGTCGCATCTTTGCGTTGGACTTGATTGACCTTGCGCTTGCCATCGGAAACTGGAGTAGTTTTCCCTTTCTTGGCATCCACCCAAACTTTCTTATTACTTGGAGACATAAGATCCCATACCTCTTTGTTTAGATAGGATCCGTCCGAGGGAGAGCCATTGCTTGAGGACTTGGGCACACTTGCTGCCTTCGGCTTGTCCGTCGGGTACTTTTTGGGTGGACCTTGGCGTTGCTTTTTAGTAACTTTGCGTTGGTTGCGGTAGCTATTCTGGCCCTGACCTTGGGCACGACCTTGGAACACTAAATCACGCGTCTTCATGCGTAGTTTTAACATAGTCGTCTTGTAGGTCTTGTCCTGGCAGATATCTAACATCGACTGGTAGACCGGATCCTTGATCCCAGTAGTAAACCAAAGTTGTTTTTCATCGTCCGTCACAGGAATACCCGCATTAACCAAATTGTTGCAAAGCGTATCAAACTTGTTCACATATCCTTCGAAACCACCCTTGGTATTACGATCCAATGTTAGGGCTTGGATTTGCTGACGCGTCTTCATCACGTAGAGCTTACGGTCGCCTTCGTACTCATAGTAGTCTTTGAGTGTGTACCAACTAAGTGCTCCGTCTTGGGTATGCTCGTACTCCAACAGCTTTGCGTTGCAACTGTTTTCGATGAGCGACTTCATAAGTACTGCATACAGCTCCTTGCACATCTTTGCGTAGTTTGGTTCTCGGTCAAAACGTAGAAGGTGAGCGTCTTTTGTCTCTTCGTTGACACGTAGTAGGTCGCTCATTCCGCTAACAATACACATAGCTTGGAAGGTTTGTCGGAACTTGAACCAATCCTCGTATTTGCCAGAGAAATTTGGAAAGTCGGAAATGCGCGGCTTAAGTCCAGTAATAGTTGCCTTGGCATTAGTACTCGCGTCGGTATCGGACTCCACGTCGTCTCCAGCTTGCGGACCGTCATCGCCATCGCGTTGGGCCACGTAAAGGTCGACCACGTCCTCCGTAAAACGGTCCTGCCACTCTTCAAGGGTTGTTGGTAGGGTTTCGCCGCGTCTTGTAGTGTTGTTGGCCCATGCTTT
>JBBRRV010000419.1:0-1561 GCA_038246075.1 Bacteroidales bacterium | reverse complement strand
GCGCTGGAGAGAACTTGCAGCAATACGCCGTTTGCCTGATATCCTCGACAAACTGCATATCTAATATACTTACGTCTTACTAAAATATATTTCTATGATAAACAGCTAATTATACCTTCTTGTAAATTCCAAATTCCAAGTCCCAAATTCCAAGTTCCAAGGTCCCAAGATCCAAGTTCCAAGGTTCCAAGTTACATATTGATATTGGGACCGGGCGTCCCTTGCCCCGCGTCCCTCGCCCCTCCTCCCTCGCCCCGCGTCCCTCGCCCCGCGTCCCTCGCCCCGCGTCCCCAGCCCCTCGTCCCTCGTCCCTCGTCCCTCGTCCCTCGTCTCTCGTCCCTTTTTAGGCATTAAGGTTAGTCCCCGTTTGTGCCATTATTTAATGGTGCGCTTCTTTGGATAACTTGTTCAACGCAAAGAACTGGTGTGCGGCTCATTCAGGGCCGGCTTAGCATCACCGTTGTGTGACGCACAGTGGTAAACATCCAGCGCTACAATGATGGCGGCAAAGCCCCAGAAAGGCACCGATGCCTTGTCGCTGTCGAGGAAATTATTCATCAGACTGTGCACGGCATAGGTAACAAAACTGAGGACTGTTACCAGGCTCAGCAGCCTCACCTCCTTCTTTTCCGCATGCCGGTATACACGGATCCCTGTTTGGATGATGAGCACCACAATGGCCAGGAAAGTAAGCATGCCCAATAATCCCGATTCTGCCAGCGGTCCGATGTATTCGCTGTGTGCATTGCCCTTGTCACCAAAATTTGTGCTGATAATGGTCTTCTCCGCCGAACGCTGGAAAGGTGCATATTCAAACTGGTAAGTTCCTGGTCCCCACCCTAATACCGGCCGTTCACCGAACATGCGGAAAGCTGATTGCCAGCGGTTTACCCGCTCGAGATTGGAGGCATCCGATGAGATATTGGCAATAGATTTTATGTGCTCAATGAAGTTGGCCGAAGAATCCTGTTTGTTTTTTTCGAGCGTTTCGAGTATTTCGAATTTAAAAGTGATGAAGATCACCAATACCAAGGCAACAGAAGCCAGTATCCAACGGAACCTGATCCTGAACAATATCAATACATACACGGCAAGCGCGAATACAATGCTTACCCAGGCCGCACGGCTAAACGAGAGATAGAGGGCCAAAACCAGGATGCCGGAAAATATGAATGCCATGATCCTGAAACGACGCCTGCCCGACATATCGAATCCAAATCCGAACATTACCGGAATAAACATGGCCAATATGGCACCATATGCGGTATGATCGTTGTAAAAAGGTGTCATCACCCAATGACCTTCTCTTTCATTGAAGCCGTATAGCGAATGATTATAAATCGTGTAAACAATCACAATCATCAATGAAGATACATATAGCCAGCTGAAAAGTTTTGCATGTTCAAACTTCCTGAACAGTATTGATCCCAAAAAATACATCGGAATCACAAACCATAACCTTGAAATCAGGAATTTAAGTGAAACGAGGGGCAACTGACTTGTCAAACTCGTGACCAAGATCCATAAGAGATTTAGCAATATAGCGATTGTTACAGGGTGC
>JBBRRV010000418.1:0-1564 GCA_038246075.1 Bacteroidales bacterium | reverse complement strand
CACCAATGCTATCAAATTAGTGAAGAACCCTAATGTGTATGCATTATATTTGCCATTCACCAACATACCGCACTATGGCTTTTAAATATAAGCAAACAAAAGGGCAGCCAACTACCAGGTCTGCTAAAAAAAATATTTAAGTTCATTCATAGTGCCGACACAGTTTGTCTTTTTAGAGTTGATGAAGTCGACTTTACCAGGCAAGCTTCTCTTACATTTCCTACAGTAGTTTCTTTTATACTGCATCTTTTCAAAGAATCTGTTGAGTTCAATTTATCCAAAATACTTCCGCAGCTTGGTGATAAAATAGCAGGAGCCGCTGCATTCTCCGCAGCCCGTTATAAAATCAAACCGATATTTTTTCAGGCACTAAACGCTCTTGTTGTCGAACACATCCAAACATTTAAGCCAACAACCTGGAATGGATACCAGCTTATTGCAGTGGACGGAAGTACAGTTTCGTTACCGCCATCTGCATCAATCAAAAAGTCTTTTGGCATTTTTGCCCAAACAGCCAAAGGCACTAAAACCTGTATGGCACAGGCTTTAATATGTTTTGATGTATTGTCCAATTATGTTTTGGCCAGTGTTATAGACAAAATGGAAACAGGTGAAAAAAGCCTGTTGAGGTTGTTGCTGCCTTCGGTAAAGGCAACCAATGCTATTTTTATTTTAGACAGAGGTTTTGGAAATTTTAGTATTTGTAAAATGTTTGACAATCTGCAACACAAGTATTGTATCCGGCTAAGTACGCAGATTTGCTCTTTTGCAAAACAGGCAATGCTGTCAACAGAAAGTGATTTTGTAACGTTATGGAAGCCCAGTGAAATGGAACGTTCCAACTGTAAAAAGCATGGGCAGGATGTAAAAGGCTTACTGGTAAGAGTTAGCAAGGTTATACTTGACACAGGTGAAACAGAATTACTGGTAAGCAATATTTTTGATAAAGACACCATTGATGAAACAGCGATGAAACAACTTTATTTTATGCGCTGGGGTATTGAAGAAGGTATTAAAAAACTAAAGCCTAAGATGAAGCTTGAGCATTTTGGCTGCAGGAAAATGGAAGGTATTTATCAGGAATTCTATGCCCATATTTTTATGCTAAATATAGTTGCTATGCTGGGAAACGAAGCCCAGGAGGACATTGACATAAACGTCAAGGATCGCAAGCATGCATATAAATACAATTGGCAAAATGCCTATTTACATGTAAGAGAAAAGATTATAGCGCTGGTTAACAATACAAATTTGTACAAAATAATTAATGACCTTATAAAGAAGATAGCGCTGTCAGTTGTTGCTGTAATTAAAGACAGAGCCTTTAACCGAGAAAAGCAAAGCAGCAGAAAGGCAAGGCTGTTTCAATGTTATAAGTAAAATACCAGTCAGTAGATAATCAGTAATAATACTCTCCAAAAAATCACCGGCAAACAAAATTACCTTCCAAAAGGGAGCAGATATTTTTATGCAATAAGGTGTAAAATTGTATGACGTTTCTGGAGGTAATGCTTGACACAATAACAATAACTAACGAAAAGCTACTAATTTGATAGCATTGGTG
>JBBRRV010000417.1:0-1564 GCA_038246075.1 Bacteroidales bacterium | reverse complement strand
GTTAAGTCCAGTGCCAAAGCCTATTTCGAGAATATTTATTTCACCGGGAATGAGGCAGGCCTGGTGCAGACCAGCTTCGATGAAGACGTGTCGCGACTCCTGCAGCGCACCATGGGTGGAGTGGTAGTGTTCGTTCAGTTCCTTCGCCAGGACAGTATGCGACCCGTCTTCGGTAATGGTAATCAGTCTTTCCGCCATAAAACTTAATAATATCGCCTGAATACATAGCATGGATTCAGGCAATAAAATTACTTCATTTGGTGATCATCAGGGGAAATATGGTAAATTAGTAGCAATCTTAATCCACCAGATGTATGCTTGAAAACCTTAACCCTGAAAATATCCTGTTCCTTGACATTGAGACAGTGCCTGAATACATTGATTTTAACAGCGCACCGGATCATATCAGGATGCTCTGGGAAAAGAAGGCTGACCGCCTGCGGCATACCGAGGCTGAAACGGCAGCATCGCTCTATGATCGCGCCGGTATATACGCCGAATTTGGAAAGATCATTTGTATCTCCGTAGGTTTGATGAATAAAGGTATCCTGCGGATCAAATCGTTTGCCGGGCGCGACGAAAAGCAAGTGCTCACTGCTTTTTCCGGTCTGCTCAGCAGCCATTACACCAAACCAGAACATAATTTATGCGCCCACAACGGAAAGGAATTCGATTTCCCATATATAGCCCGGCGCATGCTCATCAACCAGGTAAAATTGCCGCGTATCCTTGATATTTCGGGTCGCAAACCCTGGGAGGTTTCCTTTATTGACACGATGGAACTATGGAAATTCGGAGATTTCAAAAATTATACTTCACTTGAATTGCTGGCGGCAGTTTTTAACATCCCCTCACCCAAGAATGACATTGCCGGAAGCGAAGTACACAAGGTTTATTGGGTGGATGACGATCTGCCGCGTATCATAAAATACTGTCAGAAGGATGTCATTACGATTGTTCAACTCTTTCACTGTTTCCGCGGGGAACCTTTGCTAACTGAGGAGCAGATATCCTACGTTGAATAGTGCTGTTTAAGCTGGTGTAATCCTGATTTCAACGATCTTTCGATGCCCAAACCATTTAAAATGACATTAGCAAACATTATTAGCATGATAATACCCCCATCAGAAAATTAAGTTGCCCCAAATCCTGGTTATCAACAAAACGTTAAATACGCATATTTTAACAATTTTTAATACAGCATATACGCACGTTATACTACTTTTGCGCCTATACTCACATAAAATCCTTATGAAATAGCCGTGAGCCAATATTTTCACAACATCCGAAAATGATATAAAGTTATTCCTAATTATCTCTAAAAAACAAATCAACAACAAATGAAAAGACTCATTTTTATGGCAACTCTGGGAGCTGCTGTCTGTACATTAAACTCATCCGCTTTTGCGCAAAAGAAAGCGAAGAAGGACCAGGAAAACAAGCCGAAAAGCGACCTGCCCATACTGAAATCCAATATGGATACAGTGAGTTACCTCATCGGCAACGACATTGCACACAATTTCAAGAGCAATGGCATAGATCTGAATTTTGAACTCATGTACCG
>JBBRRV010000416.1:0-1570 GCA_038246075.1 Bacteroidales bacterium | reverse complement strand
TCAACTTTGCAAATTCCTTCCTTATCGCCATAATAATCCTTAACCATATCGAGGTACATCTTGGAAAAAGTATCACCGGTTAAAGGCAATCCTTTTTCGGCAGCTTCGTGTATTTTCAGTTCAAAATCGGCAAACTGGGTCTGGCGGAACAATGTTCCCTTGAAACTGTCGAGCCAGTTCATCAAGAGCGAAAGTTTGACATCGTCGTTGGTTTCTTTTTTCAGCATGTAGTTGAACAGCAGCACTTCGTTAAAGGTTGAAGCTACTTCGGCAACAAAAATCTGGTAATCGGCAGTGGGGTAGGGTTGTTTTTTGTTCGACAGGTAGCTCTGCATGGAATGTCCGAGTTCATGAGCCATGGTGCTCACATCTTCGTACATATTGTTGTAGTTTAGCTTAATGAATGGATGTCCGTCGTAGAACGAGCCGTTCGAATAGGCTCCGGTCTGTTTCCCTTTAGTCGGGTATACATCGATCCAGCGTTCATCGATGGCCTGTTTAATGGTGGCAACATATGCCGGCCCCATCGGTTTTACAGCTTCCAGGATAATCTTTGCTGCCTCTTCGTAGGTGTATTTAAGGTCCACATTTTTCACCACCGGTGCATAGAGGTCAAGGTACTGCAATGTGTCGACGCCCATCATCCGTTTTTTGATTTTGAGGTAACGGTGAAAAGCAGGCAGGTTCTTGTTCACATTGTCCACTAGGGCATGGTATACGGCAACCGGTATGTTGTTGGGATATAAGGCCGATTCGAGTGACGATTCATAATGACGGGCTTTGGCCTGAAACATATCACTTTTTACATTCCCGTAAAGCATTTCACCATAGGATGCTTTGAATTTATTGTAGTTGTTCCAAAAGGCCTCAAACACGATCTTCCGGTCAGCACGATTAGGTGATGCACGGAACCTGCTGTATTCCGAACTGGTGATCGTAATCTTCTTACCATCCGAAAGCGTGACCTCTGGTGAGGGCATCTCGGCGTTCGAGAAGGTGTTGTAAATCACTGATGGAACGATACCAACCTGACCTGACAGCGCCATGATACGCTCTTCGGGTTCGCTCAGGGTGTGCTTTTTGGTACGGAACATGTTGTCCAGCCCCATGCGATATGGAGCGAGCTTGGGTTCCGATTTAATGAACCCGTCTATGACGTTCCAGTCGGCGGTGAGGATTTCGGGTTCAATAAAGGCTGCCTTGGCACCGAAATCTGAGAACAATTGTTCCAGCTCCTGCTTCATCCCGGCATATTTCATGTCACGGGTATCCAGGTCGGCGGATAAACTGGCATATGTGAATAACTTGCTGGCCTCCTTTGATACATCAGCGTTGAATTCCATGCATTTCAGCAGGTCTGCGCTTGATTTGGTCAGGGTTCCTTTGAAGTTTCCGACTTCATTAAGTTTTAATGTAACGGCATCTTTCGCTGCACGCCAGTCGGCGTCGGTCTTGTAAATGTCGGTAAGATTCCATTTGAACTTGTCGGGGATCTCGTTTCTTGTTTTCTGGCTATAACTTTTCATGGTCACAAAAATACTTAAAACAACCATGGACACTACTTTTAATA
>JBBRRV010000415.1:0-1572 GCA_038246075.1 Bacteroidales bacterium | reverse complement strand
TGGAGACGGCCTTCGGCTCCCGGCCGAACCGGGACCAGCTCAGCGGCCCGTCCAGGACCCAGGAGGAACAGCAATGCGCACAACCAGGAAGATCGCCGGCGTCGCCCTCGGAGCCGCGGCCATGGTGGCCCTCGGAGCCGGACCGGCCCTCGCCGACGGCAGCGTCAACGCCAACCTCGCGCCGGTTGCCGGCAGCGGGGTCGCGGGCAGCGGCACGGCCATGGTCAGCGTCACCGGCTCGACGATCACGGTCACGATGGCCGCCACCGGCCTGCTCGCCGGCTCGCCCCACGCCGCGCACATCCACTTCGGCGCCGACGCGCGGCACGAGTGCCCGACCCTCGGCGACGACACCAACAAGGACGGCCACCTCAACACCACCGAGGGCGCCCCCGCCTACGGGCCGATCGTCGTGTCGCTGACCAAGTCCGGCGACACCAGCCCCAAGAGCGGCCTGGCCATCGACCGCTTCGACACCGCCGCCGGCGGCAAGATCGCCTACCAGCGCGGCAGCATCACCGTCTCGCCGGAGGTCGCCACCGCCATCACCAAGGGCCAGGCGGCCGTCGTCATCCACGGCGTCGACACCAACAAGGACGGCAAGTACTCCGGCGACACCAAGAGCGACCTCGACCCGTCGCTGCCCACCGAGGCCACCGACCCCGCCCTGTGTGGCGTCCTCAGCGCGGCTCCCGCCGGTGGCATGGCCACGGGTGAGGGCGGCGCCGCGGGCGGCCAGAACACCGGCCTCATCGCCCTCGGCGCAGCCGGCCTGCTCGCCGCAGCCGGGACCGGCGCCGTCGCGCGTCGCAGCCGCGCCAAGGCCTGATGTCCAAGGACCGCACTGACGGTGGTCGCCACGGCAGCAGGTATGCCGTGGCGGCCACCGTCGCGCTCCTGGTCATCGGCCTGGTCGCGCTCGTCGTCGGGCTGCGCGGGCGGCCCGGCCCTCCGCAGCCGGAGTCGGCCCCATCCGTGAGCGCGCCGTCCGTGAGCGCGCCGGCGGTGCCCGGGCCGGGTCCCTCACCGGCGGGAGCCTCGGCCACACCCACACCGACCACCCCGGCGGCACCGGCGGCCGAGGCGTCCATCGGGCAGTTCCTGCCCGCCTCCGCGCCGACGCGGCTCGACATCCCCTCCATCGGCGTGCACTCCAACACCCTCGTGGGCCTGGGGATCGGCACCGACGGGGCGCTCACCCCCCCGCAGACCGCCCAGCAGGTCGGGTACTACACGGGAGGGCCGACACCGGGCCAGCTCGGCCCGGCCGTGATCGGCGCCCACGTGGACAGCAAGCAGGGCCCGGGCGTCTTCTACCGGCTCGGCGCGACCCGTCCCGGCGACCAGATCACGGTCACGCGGGCCGACGGCACGAAGACCACCTTCCTCGTCGACAAGGTCGCCACGTACCCCAAAGACCAGTTCCCCACCGAGGAGGTCTACCGGGGAGCGTTCGACCGCAGCGAGATCCGCCTCATCACCTGCGGCGGCACCTTCGACCCGGTGAAACACTACCTCGGCAACGTCGTCGTCTTCGGCCACCTCACCGGGAGCGCGTGAGGTCCGCCGCGC
>JBBRRV010000414.1:0-1576 GCA_038246075.1 Bacteroidales bacterium | reverse complement strand
TAGCTGGGCCAGGGGCTTACGGCTCACCAGCAGCACCGTTTGCACGGCACCATCGGCGCCGATGCAGAAATCCGATATGATGCGGGCGTTTGGAATGAGCGGTATGGCAGCAACCGGCACCAGTCCGGCATCTGCTTCGCCACGGATGAGTTTATCGGCGCATGCCGATGGAACATCCAGTGAAAGTTGCGTTTGATGTAGAAACCCGGAATGTTTCATACCATATATGAATGGTATGGTGTTCAAATAGGAAACGGCTGAAATTCTTAACAATTGCATGTCCCAAAATTACTATAATCCTTGATTTATAACAGTTCCTAAATAATACATATTATACTAAGTCTGAAAATAGCCTGGGCTGTCAGAAAAGTGCAATTCATAGCCCGGGTATAAATAAGTGAGTTCCAACGGGCGTCAGCAGGGCTCCAACCTTGAAAATTTGCTGATCAGTTTGAATAAATGCCATCCGATACAGTAAATTGGGTATCTCAAATTGTGACACCTGATTAAAATGCTTACCTTTGCCGCCCGAATAAAAGTGCAATTCAGCGTATTCCAGCCTGCCGGAAGTTGGTGTATGCCAGGTTGCTCTTCGGAATCAACCCAAGTTAAAACAAGGTCAGTCCGGCAGGCCATAAGCATTAGATTACATGATTGAAGAACAAGAAGAAGTAAAACCTAACGAAGAATTGGAACAAGCACAGGATGCCACCCCTGAGCAGGAGATCCAGCCGGAACCAACCGAGCAGGATATTCAGCACGACGCATCTGTAGCCGAAGCCGAAGAGCCCGTTGCTGCAGAAAAAGAAGTTGCGGTTGTGGAAAAAGAAATCGTTAAGCCTGTGAATATTTATTCATTGGAGAATTTCGACTGGGATGCCATCGGAAAGAAACATGAGAACTATTCATCAGCAGAACGCACGAAACTGGAAGGTCTGTACGATGAGACCCTTAGTTCAATTGGTGAACATGAAGTGATTGACGGTACAGTTGTTGCTAAAAACAGCCGCGAAGTCGTGGTGAATATTGGCTTTAAATCGGATGGCGTTATTCCTTTGTCGGAATTAAGGTACAATCCAAACCTGAAAATCGGCGATACCATAGAAGTTTACGTTGAAAGCCAGGAAGACCTTGGCGGACAGCTCATCCTTTCACACAAAAAAGCCCGTATCCTGCGCTCATGGGAACGTGTCAATGAAGCATACGATAAGGGCGAAGTCATCAATGGTTATGTTAAATGCCGCACCAAAGGCGGCCTGATCGTTGATGTATTCGGAATTGAGGCTTTCCTCCCCGGTTCACAGATCGACGTGAAACCTATCCGCGATTACGATATTTATGTTGATAAAGTCATGGAATTCAAGGTTGTTAAAATCAACCAGGAATATAAAAACGTTGTAGTATCTCACAAGGCACTGATTGAAGACGAACTCGAACTGCAGAAAGCAGAGATCATTTCGAAACTTGAAAAAGGCCAGGTACTCGAAGGAATTGTTAAAAACATCACTTCATACGGCGTATTTATTGACCTTGGCGGTGTTGACGGACTTGTCCATATCACCGACCTTTCATGGGG
>JBBRRV010000413.1:0-1579 GCA_038246075.1 Bacteroidales bacterium | reverse complement strand
GCCATCTACATCTCGGATTCGTACGATCCTTTGTCGTGGCTTAACCTAACTGCCGGACTGAGATATACGCTGTTTAATCCATTGGGTCCAAAAACCGTTTATACTTATTCCCCTGGTTTACCTTTGGATATACGCTACGTCAATGACTCACTTGCATTCGGGAAGAATAAGCCTATCCGCTGGTATTCAGAGCCGGATATAAGGTTAGCTGTAAATATTGAAACCGATGAAAACGGATCGGTAAAACTGGCATTTAACCAGATGCACCAGAATCTTTTTATGCTGAACAACACGATCAGCGTGGCGCCCAATGCACAATGGAAACTTGCCGATTATCACCTGCTGCCTTCCAGGAGCAACCAGTTATCGATGGGTGTTTTTCGCACCCTTGGCCAGAGTGGTCTGGAAACATCCGTTGAGGCCTATTACAAGCAAACATTCAACTACCCTGAATTCAAAGATGGCGCCGACTTCCTTGCAAGTCCTCAGACAGAGACAACAGTGCTACAGGGAAAACAAAAAGCATATGGCCTTGAATTTTTCCTGAAACGCAGCAACCGCAAGTTAGAAGGATGGTTATCCTATACTTATTCCCGCTCTATCGTAAAAGTTGACGGTGAGCATGCCTGGGACAAGATCAATGATGGTGATGCATTCCCGGCCAATTATGATATACCACATGCATTAAACATTGTATTTAACTATCATCTGAGCAGGCGCGTCACCCTTTCATCAATTATAGCTTACCAGACCGGGAAACCCATTACCTATCCGATTTCGGTTTATTACATCAACGGTTCTCCCCAGCTGGATTACTCAAAACGCAATGCTTACCGTATCCCTGACTACTTCCGTTCCGACGTATCCCTCACCATTGAAGGAAACCTGAAGAGACGCAAACTCCTGCATAGTTCGTTTATACTGAGTTTGTACAACCTTACCGGACGCCAGAATCCTTACTCGGTGTACTTTACAACCGAGAATGGCCGGATCAGCAGTTTTCAGTACTCCGTGATTGGCGTTCCGATTTTCACTGCAACCTGGATCTTTAAACTCGGCAATTATGCAGCGGATTAACAGCGTACTTATTTTGTTGATACTGTCCCAGATGGTTTCATCCTGCATCAAGCCTTACGATCCGGATATCCAGAGCAAGGATGTGCAAAAATATGTGGTCAGCGGTCAGCTTACAGATGACAGTTCCCAGCAAATCATCTATATATCGATGACTTCGCCTGTTGACAGCCCGCGGTTCATTCCTGTTTCAGGCTGCAGGGTAACAATAAGCGACAATAAGGGAAATGAATTCCCAATGAGTGATATCGGTGGAGGTTGGGGACACATGGGAGGGGATGGATCCTACAGAACATGGATAAATCCGGCCTTCATGGTTCCAGGCGCTGCTTTTAAGATAGATATCATCACACCATCAGGAGAGCATATTTCCTCTGATTTCGACCAGCTGAAAGAATGCCCTGATGTTGACTCCGTTTATTATGACAAGAAGGCCATGCAAACCGCCAACACAGGAAAAACCTTCAACGGAATTGAGTTCTATCTCGATTTAAAAGGTACGGCT
>JBBRRV010000412.1:0-1586 GCA_038246075.1 Bacteroidales bacterium | reverse complement strand
ATCAATGTCGTTGACTTAAGGAATAAAGATAAAAATAGTTCTTTGACATAGCAGAGTTTAGGGTATATTTTCTATCTTAGGGGTATAATATAGGCCTTATAGAGAAAGCCTACGAAAACAATGAATTTCGTGAAGAAACAGTTACAAATATAAACCAATTACTTGAAAATGAAGAGTATCACTGCCGTTCAAACAACGGCTTTCCAGGGGCATTCACCCGTGAGAGGAAATTAACTTTCAAGAACTTAGCTGTGTTTATAAGCAGAGGAGTAAAAAGCTCGCTTCAACGCGAACTGGATTCGTTTTACAAAGAAGCAACGGGCAACGAATTTAATATTCGAGCAGCTACCAAAAGTGCTTTTACCAAAGCTCGTGCAAAACTCAAACACGAAGCTTTTATTGAGTTAAACGACAATGTAAATCAGACATTTTATAACAAGGCGCCCTATTTGGTTTGGCATCAAATGCGCCTGCTCTCGGTGGATGGCACCCGGTTGGTATTACCAAACCATAAGAGCGTTGTAGAAGAATTTGGAGAACATGGCTTTGGTCCAAATGCCGACAGTCAACGGTCATTGGCATTGGCATCGTTTTTATACGACTCACTCAACCTGATAACCATAGATGCCCAAATTGCTCCGTATTCATCCAGCGAAAGGGATTTATTGTACCAGCACCTTGCCAAAGTAAAACCGGGCGATTTACTATTGACCGATAGAGGCTACCCCAGCATAGCCCTTATGTTTCTGCTGAAGGCTAAAGGAATAGAGTTTTGCATAAGGATGAAAGAAGACTGGTGGCTATCGGTGAAAGAGTTTATGGAGAGCGGCGAAAAAGAAAGGATAGTAAGTTATCAACTGCCTAAAAAAGACAGGGAGCAACTTAAAGACTATCCCGAAATGTTGAACAAAGAAATCAAATGCCGCTTGGTTTGCGTAGAACTTGAGAATGGAGAAAAGGAAGTATTATGTACTTCACTAACAGACATGGAGAAGTATCCTCATGAAGAGTTTTGTGAATTATACCACTTTAGGTGGAATATTGAAGAAAGTTACAAACTATTCAAGGCAAGAGCCGAAGTAGAGAGATTTTCCGGGAAAACAGCTTTGGCTGTAAAACAAGATTTTTTCGCGAAAGTTTTTATGATGAGTTTGAGTGCAGTACTCGCTTTCCCGATAGAAGAAAAAGTAAAGAAGGAATACCAGCAAGCATGCACAAAGCATCCGCAAAAGATCAACCGAACAAGTGCCCTGTCAATGCTAATGGGCATAAGTGTTGGGCTATTTTTGAAAAAGCTTGTCAAAAAAGCGATTGCAGCGTTTGATTCCATTGTAAGCCAAACAAGAGAAATAATCCGCCCCGGCAGAAAGAACGAGAGAAAAAAACGCCCAAAGAAACTCTACTATATGAATTACAAACCATTATAGCTTAAGTCAACGACATTGACTTATAAATACTAAATCGTTTGACCTAAGTTAACAGCATTAATAAATTTTGTGCAATATTAATTAAAATCAGGTTACGATTTTATCAAAAAACACCCAAAAAGAAAGATACTGATCACAAGGTTTATAGTAAAATGCCTT
>JBBRRV010000411.1:0-1598 GCA_038246075.1 Bacteroidales bacterium | reverse complement strand
CAACATCAATGGTAATCCCATCCTATATCCAATTGTTCATATAAAGGACGACGATTTCGAGTGCGCCTTTACCCACAGTGCCAAGCAGTATGGCGAAGAATATTATTCATTCGTCAACGGGCAGCATACCACACAGGGCGGTACGCATCTGGCCACTTTCCGCGAAGCTATCGTGAAAACGATCAGGGAATTTTACAAGAAAGACTTTGATCCGGGCGACATCCGCTCATCCATTATTGCTGCCATCAGCATCAAAATAACGGAGCCGGTATTTGAGTCACAGACGAAAACCAAACTCGGTTCGCTGGTCATGGAACCGGGAGGGCAAACAGTACGCAACTACATTCTGGATGTTGTTAAGCGCAATCTCGACAATTACCTGCATATCAATCCCGACACCGCCGAAGCGCTGTACCGCAAAATTCTGCAGTCGGAAAAAGAGCGGAAAGAAATGGCCAATATCAAAAAACTGGCCAGGGAAAGCGTTAAAAAGGTGAGCCTGCACAACCGCAAACTCCGCGATTGCAGGGTACATTACAACAGTAACGAGGTGCGGAAACTCGAGACCACCCTTTTTATCACCGAAGGCGATTCGGCCAGCGGATCCATCACCAAATCAAGGGATGTAAACACGCAAGCCGTTTTCAGTCTGAAAGGAAAACCGCTCAATTGCTATGGTCTTAGCAAACGGATCGTCTATGAAAATGAAGAATTCAATTTGTTGCAATCGGCGCTCAATATTGAGGAAGATCTCGAAAATCTGCGTTACAACAATATCGTTATAGCTACGGATGCTGATGTGGATGGCATGCACATCCGTCTGCTTTTGCTTACATTTTTCCTGCAGTTCTTCCCCGACCTGGTGAAATCGGGTCACGTTTATATCCTGCAAACGCCGCTGTTCCGCGTCAGAAACAAGAAGAAAACCAATTATTGCTATTCTGAGGAGGAACGTGTAAGCGCCATCAGCGAACTGGGACCTAATCCCGAAATCACGCGTTTCAAGGGCCTTGGTGAAATTTCACCCGACGAATTCCGGCATTTCATTGGCGCCACCATGCGACTCGACCCGGTAATCCTGCGAAAGGCATCGGATATCCACGAGATACTTTCTTTCTATATGGGACGGAATACACCCGAGCGCCAGTTATTTATCATCGATAACCTGCGTGTGGAGCCCGATCTGGAGGATGTTATTGCCGCAGTGCTGGAAAAGGCACCGGCTGAATGATGCAAAACGAAATTAGCAAATTGGCAAATCGGCAAATCGGCAAATTGACAAATTGACAAATTGACAAATTGACAAATTAGTTGTTAATCTTCCCATCCGTCTCCAACCGCAGAATAGCTTCACTCAAATAAGATATAATATCCCCGGCCAGCATGGATTCCTGTCCGAGCGCCAGTGCAGCAAGATCACCAGCAAAGCCATGCAGATAAACACCCAGCATAGCTGATTCCTTTGGCGGATATCCCCGGCCCAGCAACCCCAGAAGGATGCCCGTAAGCACATCACCACTGCCGGCAGTCGCCATCCCTGCATTGCCTGAACTGTTGAAATAACAATCTCCGTCAGGGCAGCAAATAGCCGTATGCAT
>JBBRRV010000410.1:0-1613 GCA_038246075.1 Bacteroidales bacterium | reverse complement strand
TGTTACTCACCCGTCCGCCACTTGAGTTAAAAACTCTCGTACGACTTGCATGTGTAAGGCATACCGCCAGCGTTCATCCTGAGCCAGGATCAAACTCTCATAAAATTTCCATAAATTTTTTAGAACTTATTAAAAGTATCTGTGTTAATTTGATTTTTAGATTACTAATTAAGACAAATAAGAAATAGTTAGATTGTATTTAATATTTTTAACTTTAAAAAATATTTTTTATTAACAGTGATAGTTTCAAAAATATTTAGATGATTATTGAAAAACTAGATTCTAATAAAATCTCTACTTCTGAAAAATATTTTTCTTCGTATAATCTAGAATTCGTAAATCTTAGATTTTAAGTATCCACTTTTGTTTTATGAAAATAGTAAAAATAGAAGAGAGAATTAAAAAATAAAAAAGAATAAATGTATTTTCTTGAAAAAGAATTCAAATTCAGTGATTGGAACCAAATTTATTTCTTCTAAGATTGAAAATATTTGTTTCAATCTTAGAAGAAATAATTACATCAATTTCTCAAAATGGATAATTCCAAAATTCTGGAAAGAGTCAATTAAATTTGTCTTTGATAATATTTCGGTTGAAAGTGACGAGAATTCGGCTGTTAACTTTTGTTGATTAATTTGTTGGATAACATTATCCGGTAAAAATTGAATATCAAAATCTTGATAAGCTTTCTGCAGATAATTTAAAATATCAGGTCGTTCTTTATACCAGAACTCTCGTATTTCATTTGGTATTGGGTACCGATACCATAAAATGGGTAAATAATGAAAAACTAAAACATCTTTCATTTCTTCGTTAATTAACAATTTAGTTTCCTCTCCTTCGCTTGGCAAGAAAGGCATTGTAAATACCAAATGATTCAAACTATCTGCAATTACACCAAGTATTCCTAAAAAGACACTTCCAGTAATGTTTACTCCAAGTATTGCTGGAACAATTCCTTGTAGAACATCTTCGGTCCAATCAACTGCGGCAGCAATATAACACCATGGGAAAGTGTATGGATTTATGTAAATGTACCAAGACAAAGCAATTCGTAAAATTACTATTTGAGAATAAACCATAAGGCCAACAAATAAAATTTCGCGAATAGTTTCTAAAACTGTTATGTCTAAACAAAGATGCAATCTTACTTGGATAAACTCTGATAGTTTATCTGGTAAAAAATAAATATTTTTATAATTCTCAATATAAAAGTTATAGAATCCTTCTTCTGTGCTTTCATAAATATATCGTGGAACCGCGTCTACTTTAGGTGATGGACCAAAAATCATTTCAAACCATGTCTCAGGCCTTTGAACTGGAGGCCAAAAGGTTCTATGACGTGGAAGATTATCAAGAAATTTTGATCTAGCATAAACTTCACTTGGAAGATCAGAAATAGTTGGCATTCCCGGATTTTCTGGATAACCAAATAATCCGGCTATTTTCTTGAAAAAGTTACCTAATATTTGGTAAAACGCAGTTCGAACTGGAATAAATTTTTCATCTAAACTCATTAGTAATTTTGAATGAATATCAAGTTAATAATAGATAATATAGTAAAACTAGAATCAGTTAACAATATTGATTTATAAGTAACTACTATAGAAAAT
>JBBRRV010000409.1:0-1641 GCA_038246075.1 Bacteroidales bacterium | reverse complement strand
GTCGGTCGCTGAGCGCGACAAGTGCCCTTCTCGTAAGGCATTCTTGGTGTTGCGACACAACAAGAAGCACCAACGAGAAAGGCACCTGACAGATGCACGTTACCAGCACGATGCGGGCACGGATCGAGACCGGCGGCGACGGGGTCTGCGCGCATGTGGGACTGCATGCGTTGGGTCGTTTCGCCGACGCGCTCGGGTTGGGTGCCGCGTTGTCGGCGCGGATCGTGCCGGCGGGGGAGCGGTTCCCGTTCCATGATCGCGGGAAGGTGTTGGTGCATGCGATGCTCACCCTCGCGGGTGGCGGCGAAGCGTGTTCGGATGTCGAGTTCTTGCGGGCGCAGCCGGCGCTGTTCGGGCCGGTGCCGTCGGACTCGACGTTGTATCGCACCTACCGTCAGATCGACGCCGTGACGCTCGCGGGCTTGTGGGACGCGGTCGCATCGGTGCGCGCGGATGTGTGGGCGGCGGTCGATGCCGGCGAGGCGGTCGTGTTGGATATCGACGGGTCGTTGGTCGAGATCCACTCCGAACACAAAGCCGGGACCGCACCGACCTACAAGGGCGGGTTCGGGTTCCATCCGATGTTCTGTTTCGCGGACATGACGGGCGAGACCCTCGCGGCGCTGTTGCGGCCCGGCAACGCGACCGCGAACTCGAGCGTCGATCACCTGTGCGTGTTGGACGCCGCGATCGGCCAGTTGCCGGCTGAGATCGCGTCGGGCCATCACGACGGCGACGATCCCACGGCCGTGTCTCGGCCGGTGATGGTGCGCGCCGATTCCGCGGGAGCGACCCGCGGGTTCGTGTGGGGCTGTCGTGACCGCAATGTCGGGTTCGCGGTCGTGGCCCGCAAAAACGCCCGTATTCACGCCGCGATCTCCAAGATCGCTGACCACGATGACCGCTGGACACCCGCGCTCACCCAGACTGGTGACGAACGGTGTGGCGCCGCGGTGTGTGAGGTCACCGACCTTGTCGACCTGTCCGCGTGGCCGCCCGGCACGCGTCTGATCGTGCGCCGCGAACCGTTACATCCCGGCGCGCAGCAGTCGCTGTTCCCCTCGTTGGAGTTCCGTTACTGGGGCCACTACACCGACCAGCCCGGTGACCCCGTCACCCTCGATCAACACATGCGCGCCCACGCGCACGTCGAAGACCACATCCGCCGATTGAAGGACTCGGGTCTGGACCGGTTCCCGTTCGTTGATCTCGACGCCAACCGGGCCCGCCTCGCGATTGTCGCGTTCGCTGCCGATCTGGTGCGCTGGTTCCAACTCGTCTGCCTGGACGGACCACTCGCGATCGCGGAACCGAAAACGTTGCGTTGGCAGCTCTGGCACACCCCCGCCCGCATCGTCCGCCGCGCCCGCCAACACATCGTGAGGATCATCGACGACTGGCCCACCGCCAACGCGTTGCTCCACGCCTACCGACAAATCGCGCTACTCACCTGACATCACGCCACGCCCACCGAATGCGGCATCGCGTGACCGCGCACGCCCCAACGCGTCCCAAACCCGCCCGACAGCCGCTCCCCGCCCACCCGATGCTGCCCTCGACGTGCGCACCGCCGAGAACCGAGCTCCAACACGCCCACAACTCCATCGGAAACCGCTACAGAGTTCTCGTGAACGATCGGGG
>JBBRRV010000408.1:0-1649 GCA_038246075.1 Bacteroidales bacterium | reverse complement strand
TTCAGGGTAAGATGGGGCAGTATCTGGAGCATAAGAAAATGTAGGAGAATGATTTAGCTGCCCAACCAGCTTGCACTATGTGTAAAACAAATAATTCTAATAATTTAATCACAATTAAAAATCAATATAAAATGAAACGAAGCATAAACAGTTTATTAGGCTACACCATTGAAGGAACTGATGGTGAAATTGGAAAATTGGAGGAGTTCTATTTCGATGACCGCACCTCTACCATCCGGTATATGGTTGTAAAAACGGGAGGATGGTTTTCCGATAAAAAAGTTTTGATTTCGCCCGAAGCATTTCAAAAACCTGAATGGGAATCAAAAATATTTTCAGTAAATCTCACACAGGAAAAAATAAAAAACAGCCCCGATATTGACACGGATAAACCTGTTTCGAGGCAGCACGAAGAGTTGATGCGGGGATACTACTCCTGGCCCGGCTATTTCGGATACGGATACTGGGGCCTTGGCATGTGGGGCTATCCGTTTTTTGAAGAAAGCGCGGAAGAAAAGGAAATGAATGCGGCAGCTCATGCGAATGATAATCCGCATTTGCGAAGCACACATGAAGTTACAGGTTATGATATACATGCAACGGATGGTGACATAGGCGAAGTGGAAGATTTTTTAATAGATGACAACACATGGAAAATTGACTTCATGGTGATTGATACCGGCCATTGGTTCCCCGGAAAAAAGGTGCTCATTACACCTGACATGATAAAAGAAATAGATTGGGAAACCGGTGCCGTGATTATCGATACTACGATAGGCCAAGTGAAAGGCAGCCCGGAGTATGATGCAAAGCAGGAATTAACTGAGGCCTATACGTTGATGCTTCATAATCATTATAATAGCCTGGTACTATAATCAGAATGGAGAAACAAATAATTCTAATAATTTAATCACCATTAAAATTCAAATAAAATGGAAGCTGCAATTGAAAAGAAACCGGCAGGTTTAGAAAACAAATCTGAAGAATTAAAAAACGGTACCAATGGAAATCAAAACGGAAAAGACAAAGAAAAAAAAGCGGCTATTAAAACCGTTAACCCTGCCACCAATGAACTGGTGGAATCATTCCAAGAAATGACAGATCAGGAAATTGAAAATGCTATTTGCAATGCACATAATACGTTTGACGAATGGCGAAAAACTTCTTACAAAGAAAGGGGTGATCTTTTACGAAGGGTTGCAGTATTAATGCGGCAGAAAAAAGATTTATTAGCCAAATTGATTACACTGGAAATGGGCAAGCTTATCAGTGAAAGTGAAGGAGAAATTGACCTCAGTGCCGACATTATAGATTATTATGCAGATAATGGTGCTAAATTTTTGGCAGACCAAACATTAAAAACAGAACATGGCGAAGCACTGGTACGCCATAGCCCAATAGGTGTGCTCCTCGGTGTAGAACCATGGAATTTTCCTTTTTACCAGGTGGCCCGTTTTGCTGCGCCCAATATTATGATTGGTAATGTTGTCTTGGTAAAACATGCTTCCAATGTGCCGCAATGCGGTATTGCTATCGAAATACTTTTTAAAGAAGCAGGGGCACCTGCCGGATTATATACCAACCTGCTTATTCCCGGCAGTAAAGTTTCGGCGTTGTTAGCAGATGATCGTATTAAAGGAGCTTCTCTC
>JBBRRV010000407.1:0-1652 GCA_038246075.1 Bacteroidales bacterium | reverse complement strand
CTGGTTTGGGTTAATTACCCGTATTGTGAAAACTCCTAAATCATTGCAAGCCGAATCGAGCCAGTTTCTATCAAAAAAAGGACAACGATGGGGCGGGAACCTGTTTCATTATGGCATTCTTATGGTGTTCATCGGGCATTTTACGGGTCTTTTTACGCCGGAAAACCTCTACCACATGGTGATGACAACTGCTACAAAGCGAGCAATGGCCATCGCAATGGGTACTGTTTTTGGTACTTCCGCCGTTGTGGGTATCATCATACTACTTATCAGACGATTAAAAAATGAAAGAATAAGAATAAACAGTAAGCCACAGGACATTTTCCTGCTTATATTGCTACTGTTTGAGATGGGGCTGGGAATGATTTCGATATTCATTACGGCCGGTTCTTCCGTCGAAAATTACGCGGAGCTGGGAGCCTGGGCACAAAGAGTGATCACCTTCCAGCCTGATGAAGGTGCTTTAATTGCAGGTCACAGCCTGATATACAAGCTGCATATTGTCACAGGTCTTTTAATTTTTATGATTTTTCCCTATACCAAACTCATGCACATGTTTGTGATGCCTGTTGCTTATCTTTTCAGATCGTGTTACCAACTGGTAAGGCGCGGATTTACAAAACGGCCAGCTTAAAGAATTTTACATCTGGCTTATAGCTTCTTTGCCGTCCTCCGTATGATTTTCACCTGATCACATTGGTTCCCAAACAGGGTTTATATTGACTTCGAAATGGGGATAACCGGCTTCGACTCGCTGTTGGGCATCTTCAATGATTAATAGCCTTCAGCAAAAAACTGATATTCATTCATTTACCGGAATGCTTAGGAAAAATCAGGTAGCCAAAACGTTGGATTCCAAAGACGTTATAAATTTTCGTCCGTATTCTTCACTCATCTTTAATGCAGCATCATCAGGAGCCCAGATAAACCGGAGCGGTTCCTGTATGATTTCAAATCCGGATTCTTTCAGGGTATCCTCAATCACTTTTGTTGATACGTCATGCCAACCATAGCATCCAAAAGCGGCTGCCTTTTTATTCATAAATTTTAGTCCTTTTACCATTTCGAGCAATCCCGCGATGGATGAAAGAATACCGTTATTAACTGTCGGAGATCCAACCAATATGGCCTTTGAACGGAAGATATCAGTAATCAGGTCATTCTTGTCATTTTTTGCCGCATTGAACAATTTTACCGTAATGTTCTTGTCAGCAGCATATATTCCCTTCACTATACTTTCGGCAACAGAGCGGGTTCCGTTATACATGGTATCGTAAATTACGGTTACCTGGTTTTCGCTGTACCTGTTGGCCCAGTCAGCGTATTTTGTGACTATTTGCATCGGATCATCCCGCCATACAATGCCATGACTCGGACAAATAAAGTCAACCGGAAGGTTCAATTTAACAATTTCATCAATTTTTTTGGTCACTAATTTGCTGAAAGGCGCAAGAATGTTGGCATAGTATTTTATGGCTTCATAATACAATTCATATGGATCTACCAGGTCGTTAAACAACATTTCTGAGCAATAATGCTGACCAAATGCGTCGTTGCTGAACAGGATATTATCGCCGGTGAGATAGCAGAACATTGTGTCGGGCCAGTGAAGCATAGGAGCCTGTATAAAGATCAATTCCTTGCCGTTGCCG
>JBBRRV010000406.1:0-1654 GCA_038246075.1 Bacteroidales bacterium | reverse complement strand
CGGCGCGTGTCAACATAGTTGTCGCCTCTGTCATGCAGCCAACGGCTGTATATTTTCGGCGACCGAGGCCATCGCGACGACCGAGTCGCGTTCCGGGTTGAGCGTCACGGCGCCGATCGGCGTCCAGTCGCGGGTGTGGCGTGACCAGCGCGCCGGGTTGCGTTCGCGAGCCTCGATGTAGACCGCGTGGCGGGCCGCGAGAATGGCGTGATCGTCGCCAGCGTGGCGCTGTGCCGGACTCACGTAGCGGATGCCGCTGTGGCGATGATCGACGTTGTACCAACGCACGAAGTTGGCAGCCCAGGCGCGAGCGGCGTCCAGATCGACGAAGCCCTTGGCGGGGAATTCCGGCCGGTATTTGGCGGTGCGGAACAGCGATTCAGCATAGGCGTTGTCATCACTGACGCGCGGCCTCGAGTACGACGTTTTGACGCCCAGCCAATGCAGCATCGCCAGCACCGTCGTCGCCTTGAGCGTGGCGCCGTTGTCGCCGTGCAGCACGGGCTTGGTCGCCAGCGTTGCGATGTTCTCGGCCAGCGCCGTGCGTCGCACCAGGTGCGCGGCGTGTGCCGAGTCGTCGCTGTCGTGCACCTCCCAGCCGACGACCTTGCGGCTGTACAAGTCGAGGATCAGGTACAGGTGGAACCATTGGCCGATGACGGTGGCGGGCAGGTAGGTCATGTCCCAGCACCAGACTTCACGCGGTCCCTTGGCGATGTGCGTGGTTGGCGGCCGGCCCGCCTTGGGCGCCTTGGCTCGACCGCGATGCTCGGCCTGGCCGTTGGCGCGCAGGATGCGCGCGAAGCTCGACTCGCTGGCGACGTAGACGCCCTCGTCGGCCAGCATGGGCACGATGCGCGCCGGCGGCACGTCGGCGAAGCGCGCCTCGTTGGCCACGCTCAGCACCTGTGCTCGCTCGCCCGGACTCAAGGCGTGTGCGGGTACCGGGCGCACCGCTGCGGGCCTGCCATCGCCCAGCACGAGGCCCTCGCCGGCCTTCCAGCGTTGCAGCGTGCGCACGTCGATGCCGGCGGTCTCGCACGCGAGGCGCAGCCGTGCGCCGGCGGAATGCGCCATGAGGATGTCCTGGGCCACGACCCGGCGATCTTCGAGGCCGATCATTCGGCCTCGCCCTTGTGGAAGATCGCCTCGAGTTTTTTTGACAGCACCAGCAGCGCGGTCGTCTCGGCCAGCGCGTCGTTCTTGCGTCGCAGGTCGCGTTCGAGTTCCTTGATGCGGCGCCGATCCTGTCGGGTCTGGTTCGGACTCGCGCGCGCCTCCTCGGGCGTCGCCAATGCGTGCGTGGCGCTCTGTCGCCAGGCAACCAGGTCGTGCAGGTAAACGCCGTTCGCGCGACACCACGCGCTCTTGGCAGATTCGTCCATCGCCGCTGTCGTCAGCACCGCATCGAACCGCGCGGCCGCCGTCCAGACTTGCTTGCGAGCGGGCTTGGCGAGCGCGTCGCTGCGCCAGCGCTCCAACGTGTCCGCGCTGATGCCAATCTCGCGCCCGACGTCTTCTGCCGATGCGCTCTCGGGCGGCAGCATGCGCGCCACAGCCCTGTCCTTGAATGCTTGTCCGTATCGAGCCACTCTCATCCTTCATCGCCGCCCCCGGTTCTTGTTCTATGGAGGCGACAACCATTGTGACGCGG
>JBBRRV010000405.1:0-1657 GCA_038246075.1 Bacteroidales bacterium | reverse complement strand
TTCCTGACTTCCGCACTGGGACACCCGAGTCAGAATTCGAACAATTTAGATAGATAAGCTTGGTCTTCGTTTAGGATCAAAGTTTGCTCAACAGTTTCTTTATTTAAAGGGGTTTGGATGGTTATGGAGTAAATCGTTTTGGCAATAGCAATGGCTTTATCGGGGCTTAGTTTTGAGTTTTTGAGTTTGAGTAACCTTTCCAGTTCCTTATTGATCTTATAGGCGACAAAAGCTATACAAATGTGTGCTTCTATTCTTCTGGGGAGCCTGTGAAAGATTGGACGGATTTTCAGATCATGCTTTGATATGCGGAACGCTTTCTCGATCTTCCATAATTGGCTGTAGTTTCCGATAACATCGTCTTTTGAAAGCGATGTATTGGTAATATACCCCTTCAGCCCATCCCATTTGCCATCAGCTACAAATGTTGAATGATCAAGGGTGACTTTAAGCTCACCTTCAAGCTTGAGATATTTGTTGTACCCTCTATTATTTATATTGGCTTTGGTGAGTTTGCCTGATGTTATTTGTTTCTCCAGCCTTCGGTATCCTTTTTCCCGATTGGCTTTATCCTTTTTTGCCCTGCTTGCCGAGTAGCTGACAATAAGCCTGGTTGATTCATCTTTCGGAATAATCTGACTTTCCCCGTTTTTGAGTCTTAATGCCAGGATTTGATTTTGCATGGTCTGTTTCTCATTTTTAATTCGGGCACCTAAAATGTATTCATATCCGGCTTGTTGTAGTTTGGTTATGTTTTCATTCGACATCAATCCGGAATCGGCTATGATTACTAAATTTTCGATCTTATATTTTTGTTTGAAAGTTTCGATAACAGGAAGCATTGTGTGCCCTTCAAACTTATTGCCTTCAAAAATATCATACGCCAGCGGATAGCCATCTATACTTACCAGTAAGCCTAATACTATCTGTGGGTTTTGGTGCTTGCCATCTTTTGAAAATCCTGTTTTACGTAGCTCATCTTCATTATCAATCTCAAAATAGAGTGTGGTTACATCATAAAAGACAATATTTATAGCACCGTTCAATACTTTTAGTGTATGCTGATAGCTGATTTGCTGGGCTTTCTCCTGTTGAGTATTATACAACTTATCCAGATAACGATAAACCTGATCTTCATCCACATCAATAGCGTAAAACTTCTGAAGATAGTCTGTGGTCTTTAATTTGCTCACCGGGAAGCAGAGCCGGGCCAGAACTAATTGCCGAAATAAATCGTCTTCTATCTGATTAAATCCAATCTGGTCGAATATCTTCCCCAATAAAAGCTCTGTTCCGGCTATGGTTATCTTCTGAATGCCGGAAATAAACTTAGACAAGATTTGTTTCTCATTGAAGAAATCAAGTTCAAGCTGTCCGTGATAGTCTCTGATCCAGAGTCGGCCTTGCTGATGAAGGTCATCTATTTCTTGTCTGTTGACCGAACTACCAATGGTTCTTAAAACCTTATACCTGCCCGAGCTTTTGTCAATAACTTGTACACTGACAATACCGCTTTTATTTCTTTTTTCTCTGACATACATCCCACAAAGCTAACGCAAAAAACAGTCTGGGACACCCAATTATCAAAATATATCACTGTAACTAATTCATAATCAAACACAAATTATTCTGGCTGGAAAAAGTGCGGAAGTCAGGA
>JBBRRV010000404.1:0-1663 GCA_038246075.1 Bacteroidales bacterium | reverse complement strand
GCAACATACTATTTCTGTAAGGCAGCTATTCCGCGCGCACTGGATGCCGGTTTGCTGGCAGAGAAGGCCCATTCCGCGGGTCTGAAAGGCCTGACCTATGCATCCGTTAAACAAGCCCTTGAAACCGCCAGAACAACAGCAGGGGCAAACGACCTGGTTGTTGTCGGAGGAAGTGCGTTTGTAGTTGCGGAGGTTGTGTAGCAGGCACTCCAGGCACTTTAGGCACTTTAGGCACTCCCAACTCCAGGCACTTACTAATCAGCCTCCGGAAATAAGATGCAGCACCATCACATTATCCCCGTCGTGCACCATTGCCTTTTCGTAGTCACCTTTTTTGATGAGATGCCCGTTTATCTTAATCACCAGCATTTTGAAGCTGAATGTTTTGGCCTTTAATAATTCGGTAATCGTCATTTGCGGTTCAGCAAACTGCTCTTCTTTGTTGTTAAGAATGATATTCATGTGTTATTATTCATTTTTTACGGGTCACGTGCAATAGGCCAGGATAAAGAATATTATCATATCGATTGCTGTTATTACAATCATGGCTATTTCATTTCGTATGCCGGAAAGTAGTCGTTATTCATTAGTGCCAAGCAGTATTTCGAGCACGGCATTAGCCTGCATATTGGCCACAATGCCTACCCTGGGCGCTAAAGGCGGGAGTTGCTCGGATATTTCATTTTGCTCGTCGCCACAGATGATCAGTTTATCAGACCGCCGCGTGTGGATCAGTTCGTTTTTTCCCCAGCCGGCCATCCCTACTCCAACCACCAGATACTTATCGGGCATATGGTTATGAACGGTTTCAATGATCATTTGTTTCATTTCCGACCTGTCAAAAGCTTCCACAATCACATCACAGGTGCGAAAAATCTCTATAATATCCGACTGGCACAGCCTGATATCAAAAGCCCTCACCTTGACACGGGGATTCACCATCTGGATATTCTTTTTTAAGGCAAACACCTTCAGCTGACCGATCTGTTCGTAGAAAAAATACTGACGGTTCAGGTTGCTCTCAATAATCAGGTCGAAATCGGCAATGGTAAGCGCTCCGATTCCTACCCGGGCAAGTGCTATGGCACAATTAGACCCCAGCCCGCCACAGCCGGCAATACCAACTGTCTTGTTTTTAAGTTTACGGCGAATTTCATCAAAAGTCATAATGGAAATGGAATACCATTACGGGATACTCCGGGAGCAAAGATAGCATACTTTTAATATTGCAGCCTATCAAGTGTATTTGGTGAAAGGGATACCGGTTGCACCTATTTCCCTGAAGGCCGATATGCCGTAACTTTCATATTGCAATTTTCTATATATTAAGTTGCAGGCTGATTCAATTTCTTTATTTTTGTCAACAAAATTAAAGGAATTTAAAACCTCAGATCAATATGAACTTCGAAGAATTTGCAGCCACCCATAAGCTGCTCAAAACATTTAAATATAACTGGGCCCCGATCGAAAAAGGGTATAACAACCGCACATTATACGTTAATGTTGGCGATGGCGCCATAAAAGAAAAACCGGTACCGCCGGAGATGATAGAAAAATTCACGGGAGGCAAGGGATTTGGCCTGCGCCTGCTGTGGGATGCAACAAGGCCCGACACCCGCTGGAATGATGCCGACAATGAAATTGTTATCAGTACAGGCCCTAT
>JBBRRV010000403.1:0-1700 GCA_038246075.1 Bacteroidales bacterium | reverse complement strand
TGTCGCCGCCAAATGATAATGTCCTAAGTGTGCCAAGTAGAAATGTCCTATTGACAGGGGCAAGCTGGGGAGTTGGACATCACACCACTCCTGATGACACAGAAAGATCGCGACCGGCTGGTCGTGTTGAAGAAAGTTACTGCGGGATTAATCACACAGAAGCAAGCATCCCTGGAGATCAAGCTCAGCGAAAGGCAGGTGCGACGGATGATCCGCAAGGTCAGAGCCAATGGCGACAAGGCTGTGATACACGGCTCGAGCGGGCGAACGGGCAACCGCAAGATCGCCGATACGGTGAAGCAGGCGGCGCTCACGACTCTGAGTCAGGAGGTCTACCAAGGCTTCGGACCGACACTGGCGGCCGAGTATCTGGCCAGCGATCACGCGCTTTCTGTGGGCCGGGAAACCCTCCGGGGCTGGATGATCGGGGCCAAGCTGTGGCGGGCCAAACAGAAACGGGTCGAAAAGATCCATGTTTGGAGGGAGCGGCGGTCCTGTTGGGGGGAGTTGGTGCAGTGGGATACCAGCGATCACGACTGGCTGGAAGGGCGGGGGCCAAAGCTGTATCTGATCAATATGATCGATGACGCAACCGACCAGGTGACGGCGCGGTTCGTCCTGAGCGATTCCACCGAAGAGAACATGCGGCTGCTATGGACGTACCTGGAGGAAAATGGCCGTCCGGTAAACTTCTATACCGACAAAGCAAGCTTGTTTGTGACGGCGCCCAAAAGCAAGCGCGGCGAGACAGAGGAAAAGGATCTACAAGTACTCCCGCCTACGCAGATTGGACGCGCCCTTCAAGAGTTGGGAATCGCCTGGATTCCGGCGCATTCGGCGCAAGCCAAAGGGCGGGTGGAGCGAAGCTTTTTGACGGCGCAGGACCGGCTGGTGAAAGGATTGCGTGTGGCCGGGGCCAAGACCTTGGAACAAGCCGATGCATACCTGCAAGGCAAGTACTTGCCGTGGTGGAACAAGACACTGACCCATGTGCCGGCAAACGCATCCGATGCCCATCGCAAGTTGGGCAGCGAGCATCGGCTGGAAGCCAGCTTGAGTTACGTCGAAACACGCAAAGTCACCAACGATTACACGATTCGGTACAACGGCAAAATCTATCAGATCGAGCGCAAGAGTGTCTGTACAGGATTGCGCGGGGCTTCGGTTCGTGTCGAATTACGGTTGGACGGTAGCTTGGCGGTGTGCTTTGGCAAGCGCTATCTGGAGGTCACACTATGCGAAGCCGCGGCATCCAAAAGAGTCGAGATCAAACCTACTACCGCCAGCGGCAAGCGGACCGTGGCCCCTCGTGTTTGGATGAAGAACTTCACTCTGAACAGGAAAGTCAAAGCATGATCACGTCCGCAGAACCGAAGCCGATGGTGACACTTCGCAGAAACAACTTCGCAAGGAAGCTGGGCAAAAAGCGCCCCGCCACTTCGCATTTACTTTTCCCAAAGCCTCCGCTCGGAGACTTCACCACAGTGATTCATAGAACAAAACCCTCCAGTCCGAAGAGTGGAGGGTTCATTTGTTCCGATCACTGTGGAGCCAGCTCCTTCGCGTCGGCCTTGGGAAACCGGTCCGGGTGCGACCCCGGCACGGTCAATCGCTACCCTAACACGTCCTCCTCAATCCGACCCTACCAACAGGACATTTCTATTTGGCAGAGATTAGGACATTTCTATTTGGCGTTGACA
>JBBRRV010000402.1:0-1709 GCA_038246075.1 Bacteroidales bacterium | reverse complement strand
TTCACCACGATTTAGATCAAGGCTCAAACCACTACCATATTGCCCTGAAATATAAAGCCCCGATACGACTAAGTGCCGTGGCGAAACAGATGAACCAACCAGAAAACCTAGTACAGCTATGGCGTAGAAATGAAGGCAATATGTGGGGATATATGACCCACCAAACAAAACAGGCAAAAGCCAACAAAGCCGACTACTTGCCCTACCTAGACGACCCTGAAAAAAGCCTATGGGATAGCGAAGAAACAAAAGACCTCGCGAGATATAACCCTGAAAAACAGGCCAAAAATAACAAACTAAAACTAGAAAAAACAATAACCGAAATACTGCTTGGTAAAACCACGCAAAAAGACCTGCTAAAGCCTGAAAATATCGTGTACTACCACGAGAATTACCAAAAATTAAACCGAGCGATACAACTACGTACGCAAAGCCTCAGATACAATGCCCCACGATGTAAAACCATATACATACAAGGCAAAAGTAACACCGGTAAAACGACCTTTGCCGTAAAAATGGCCACCCAAAAATACCCTGATAGTTGGGCATTTGCCAGCGCAGGAAATGACCCGTTACAAGACTATACTGGCGAAAAGTGCCTAATACTTGATGATTGGCGACCACAACAGTACGAACTTGCCGACCTGCTGGCTATGTTAGACCCTGAGCACCGTTCGCGTACCCACAAGAGCCGTTACTACAACAAACCACTCGCAACCGAGTTGATAATAATAACCAGCAATATGCCCTTAGAAAAGGTGATAGAGCACTACACCCTGTACAATGACGAAGATCCAGTGCAAATACGCCGCCGAATACACCGACTAGTAACCATAGGCGATGATAAAAGGCCAATAAATGAGTTTTATAACCACCAACTGGATATTTACGGCCCCAAAACCGAGTAACACCCTTACCCCTTACAAGCCATGAGATTAACAAATTAGATAATGTACCAGGCAGATACCCCTGCTTTACAGATATGTAGACGGGTAAAAACTTTTTGCACTGGACTTGATAGTGCAAAAATATGTACCACTTTTGTACCACGCCTACGCCCAAAAATGCCTTGGAAAAAGAGGCTTTGTACCACTTTGTACCACCCTTTGTACCACAAGACATGCTAAACTACGCCAATGAACACCCGAGAACTCCTAAATGTGCTCAAACTGTGCGAGGATTACCAAACCGATGGCCTTAACTGGGCTTGGTGGGGTAGAAAAACAACAGACCAAGACAAAAAAGAAGTGCTCTCAGTGCATGTACCGTACCCCGATATAGATTTCTGCTTACGAACAAAAACATACATTAGCTATGAACCGACCGAGAAAATAATATATCTTAGCGACTCCTTAAAGCTTGGCTCCAACCACTGGACAAGCACCCTAATTAGCGATGTAGCCAACAACCGAATAACGATAGAAAAATACTACCTAGGAGCTAAGTAGTGCCTAGCCCTCAAGGTCGTACGTACATGCTTGTACTAACAGATGAATATGCAAAAAACATAAGCGATCTGCACCGACAACTAATGGAGGTGGAGGGGCAGATCGAACGCTGGGGAATAATTCACCACGATTTAGATCAAGGCTCAAACCACTACCATATTGCCCTGAAATATAAAGCCCCGATACGACTAAGTGCCGTGGCGAAACAGATGAACCAACCAGAAAACCTAGTACAGCTATGGCGTAGAAATGAAGGCAATA
>JBBRRV010000401.1:0-1720 GCA_038246075.1 Bacteroidales bacterium | reverse complement strand
TTATTAAATTTACTTTCATGCAAAGATACAACTAATCCAAAAAATAGTTCACAAAACGTGAACTTTATTTGTTTATTCCTGTTTAAAACTATTTTAATCTCTTCTTCGTTAAATCTGTAAAAGGCAAAAACAATCTTTTCGATGAATTGTGCAGACAGCCAGGGATTAAAATAGCATGAATACTCTTCTCTGGCATGGATTTCCACCGGATTTTAATTCAGCTTTATCAAAGCCTCTGCAACAGGAATATTCAGGTTGCCCTGATTGACAGCCAGGGCTGTTTGCTGTTGCTGGATGAATTGATAAATGTTGTGCGCGGCGGCGGACTTGAGCGTGGTGCCCACTATGGTCCGACTGTCAATGACGATCATATTGTTTTTTCCCTTTTCAAGGGTAAATAATGAATCCACATATTGCCTTTTGTTGGTGCTTAAATCGTAGTAAGGCGACTGGGGAGGCAAAAATTTAAACGACACTTTTATCTTTGTAATGTTGTCGCCGGCATCCCTGATGTCGGATTTTCCGCCTTCAGGTTTGATTTCAGTCAGATTATCCTGCCTTACCACATCAGTTCCGCTATAACAATAGACAATAACGTCCCAGCATGTTCCGTCAAGGTATTGTGTTGAATAGGTCAGTTTGTCAGAATTATTGGTGATTTGATAGGTCGTCAATTCAGGTTCTTTATCTTTCTTGCAGGATATTAAAAAGATAACCAAAACAAAAAGCAGCATATTTTTCATGAGTTCTGAGTTTTAGCAAATGAATTTAGCTAATAATGATAAACTAAAGTTAATCATTGTTTATATCAGACATTGCTATTCGTAATAATATTTTATTCATTGTAACTTTCCCGGTTGACATAATTGTTTTGCACTGCCTTTATGCTCAGACCGGTTCATATATAGTGAGTCTGGAAATTTGGTTTTCCGGTAAAAAACAGGGGCTTATAAGAAAGTTATATCGGATATGATCGATATGTACTAAATTGATTGTAATTTTATGTTTGTAATTTTCACTTCTCCCAAAAAAATGATGACATGAGAAAGGTCATTTTCCCAAAACTATTATTCACCAATAAAATTAGCAAGGATGAAATCAAATAAAAAATCAGCACTGTTCCTTTCTGTTGCGATTGCCGTCACTTTAGCAATGGGCAGTTGCGGAAATTCCGGTAAGCCTGCTTCGGAAAGCTCAAACCAGGCCACAAAGGATAGCATGGCTGCTGCCGCTGCAGCTGCGAAGCAGCCTGTTGCAGTAGCAGAAAATGCAGCAGATGCGCAAAAGATAGCTGCACCAGCGGTCAAAGAACAGGTGGCTGCAAAAGACAACATCAAGCCTTCCGGAGCGAAAGCGGTTGCCTCCAAAATTCCGGCAGGCGAAAAGAATAAAGCGATTCAACCCGCCGTACAGCCCAAAAGTGTTGCTCCGTCCCCGGTAACAACGCCTGCTGAAAAAGCAGTCGTGAAAGAGGTTGCACCGGCCAAAGAAGTTGCTGTTGCACAGCCTGTCGTGAAAGCGGTCCCACAAGTTTCCACTCCCGCTCCCGGCACCTGGGTCGTCCCGGCAAATGATAAAATCAAGGCAAATCCGGTCAAACCCAATGGCGAATCACTTAGCACTGGAAAAGAACTGTATCTGAAGCATTGTACTTCCTGCCATGGAAAAAGCGGAACGGGCGACGGGGCCAAGGCAGCCATGCTCAAAACACCATCGGGCA
>JBBRRV010000400.1:0-1730 GCA_038246075.1 Bacteroidales bacterium | reverse complement strand
GGGAAAGGTCATTACAATAGCCAATCAAAAGGGCGGTGTAGGAAAAACCACAACAGCCATCAATCTTGCTGCGGCATTGGCAGTGCTTGAGTTTAAAACACTTCTGATTGATGCCGACCCTCAGGCGAATGCCACAAGCGGAGTTGGTTTCGACCCGAACTCCATCAAGACCAGCATCTACGAATGTATTATCGACGATGTTGATCCCCGGAATATTATCCTGAATACGCCTACACCCTTTCTGGATCTGCTGCCTTCACATATCGATCTTGTAGGCGCTGAAATTGAGCTGATCAATCTGCCCGCAAGGGAACATATGATGCGCAATGTTGTCGCCAAGATAAAGGACGACTATGATTTCATCATCATCGATTGCTCGCCGTCACTTGGCCTGATTACAATAAATTCGCTGGTAGCAGCCGACTCTGTGCTGGTGCCGGTGCAATGCGAATATTTCGCACTGGAAGGTCTGGGCAAATTACTCAATACGATCAAGATTGTTCAGGCGCGCCTGAACCCGGCACTGGATATAGAAGGCATTTTGCTTACCATGTACGATTCGCGCCTCAGGCTTGCCAACCAGGTAGTAGAAGAAGTAAAAACGCATTTTCAGAAAATGGTTTTTGAAACCATGATCACCCGAAATACCAAACTGGGCGAAGCACCAAGTTTCGGAGAAACCATCATGATGCATGATATTCACAGTCCCGGCGCAATCAACCACCTGAACCTTGCCCGTGAGATCTTGCAGAATAACAACATGACACAGTTAAATCAAGCAGATAAAAAAATCAATATCCCGGATGAACTCTAAGAAAAAAGCTTTGGGACGTGGCTTGAGCGCTATTTTGGAAAGCCCCGAAACCGACATTACAACTAAAGATATCTCCGGGAGCTTTGTCGCCGGTGCCATCGCCAATGTTCCAATCGGAAGCATTGAGAGCAATCCTTTTCAACCAAGGGAGGCTTTTGATGAACAGGCACTCCTCGAGTTGTCACTTTCAATAAAGGAACAGGGCATTATCCAGCCTATTACTGTCAGAAAATTAGGCTACGACAAATATCAGCTTATCTCGGGCGAGCGCAGGCTTAAAGCCTCAAAGATGGCCGGCCTGAAGGAAATCCCAACCTATATCCGCGTTGCCAACGATCAGCAAATGCTTGAGATGGCCCTGGTAGAGAACATCCAGCGCGAAAGCCTGAATGCTCTCGAAATCGCACTCAGCTATAACCGCCTGATTGAAGAATGCAACCTCACGATGGACGATCTCAGCGTACGCGTTGGAAAAAACCGCTCTACAGTTACCAACTTTATCAGGCTGCTCAAACTGCCGGCTGAAATACAGGTAGATGTGCGCGACGGCTTGCTGAGCATGGGACATGCCCGGGCAATTATTAATATCGACGACGACGACACCCAGATTGCCATTGCAAGAAATGTGGTTAAAAAAGGCCTGTCGGTGCGCGAAGTTGAAGAAATTGTCCGCAACCTGAACAAACAGCCTTCAGCACACAAAAACACTGACAACAAACCCCTGCCACCACATATTGAGGCACTGCGCAACCACCTGGCCACGCGACTGTCTTTGAATGTGGATCTGAAACGAAATACTAAAGGAAGGGGAACCGTCGTTATTGCATTCAGTTCGGATTCCGAACTTGAAAAGATTATATCAGCCATTGGTGAATAAACGATTTTCCATCCAGTTTAAAAGGCATTCAACTGCAGG
>JBBRRV010000398.1:0-1740 GCA_038246075.1 Bacteroidales bacterium | reverse complement strand
TTCCTGGTTCGTCAGAAAAATCTGTGGGTGAGTTCCGGTTCGGGCAGCTTGCCAAGTGAGTGATATAGGGCGAGTTCGGTGACTCGGAAGGTTCGGAACCCGTAGGATTTTCTCATAGTGACTTTTGCTTTGTTGTTGAGGCCCTCGATGACGCCGCTGGAAAACTCTTTCCGGGCGCGAAAGTAGTTGAGGATGAGTTGGCGGTGGGCGCGTAACGTTCTGGCGACTTTCTTCAGTGGTTCGATCCGCGAGCGCATCACTTGAAGACACCAGTGGTCGAGGAATTTGCCTGCCCACGTGGTGGATTCGTAATTCCAGAGATGCCGGAAGTCTTCCTTGAGCAGATAGGCGCGAACGCTCTGAAGGTTGTAGCGCACCAAATCTTTGAGCTTTAGTTTCTGCTGGGCGGTGAGATTTTCGGGCCGCTTGAGGAGGCACCAGCGAGACTTCGTCAGAACCGGTTCGTATCCGTCGCTCTTCATGCGTCGGGCTTCGGCGGCGCGGATGTCATCGAGCGCCTTGTTCACCTTGGCGACAATGTGAAACCGGTCGAGGATGTTGAGAGCCTGGGAACACTTGTCGCGAATCACACCCAGATAGGGTTTCCACATGTCCGAGCAGACGAACTCGATCTTCGCCGACACCTCCGGGCCGATCATGGCAAAAAACTCCCGGAAGGTCTTCACGGTCCGTTCCTTGCCGATCCACAGCAGCCGGGTACAGCCCAAGTCAATCTGATACACCAGGCTCAGATATTTGTGCCCCTTGCCATACTGAATCTCATCTACGCCAATGGCGCGAATCGGCCCCAGGACGCGATGCTCCAGTCCCCAAGACACCAGATAGGCCACAGCATCGTGGACTTTATCCCAGGATGTGCGAAACTCCTCGGCAGTCTCTTTCCAGGAGAGTTTGCGCGCCCAATGCCCGAGAAAATGCATGTAGACCTTGGTCGAGGAATGCTTGCCAGCGCCCCACGGCACTTCTTCGACCACGACCCCGCATTGCGGGCAATTGACCCGCCGCATGCAATAGACCAGAAAGACCAGATAGCCCCAGAAGCCGATGAACTCAAACCTCCGCGGCGTGCGAGACTGGTCGTAGCCGGGTGCGGGTTGATGACAGCCCGAGCAAATGGCTGCGGCTCGCTTCCGCGGCCGGACCGGGATGAGGACGGATTGCCCGTCTTCGGCGAAGCTGGCTTGCCCGTAAACAAATCCTGGGATGGGATGGCAATGGTTCAGAATTCTGGGAAGACGCATGAGTGTTTGGGGATCGATCCGAAGATGAAGACGAATTCCGATTCTCTCCCAATGACTCCCCCCGCGCTCTTGCCCTACTGCCGCGATTGCCGAGATCTTTCGGAGTGGCCGGAGCGTTGGATGGGCGAGGAAAAAGATCTTCCGGCAGGGCGAAGACTGGTCGCATACTTCATGCCGTTCCTTCTTCACCTCACCGAGTCCGCCCTGTCGAAAAGAACCATTCAAAACCACGTCGATAACATGTGGCTGCTCGGTGGAGAGATCATTCGCGACGTGAACGAAGAACCTTCTCTGAGGAAGGTTACCGCCGAGCAGCTTGTCCGCAATGTGATCCACGAAGACGGCGGCCCGCTCATCCACAACGGCTGGGAAGACGAGCAGAACTCCTTCGACTCCACCTGCCGCAAGTTCTACCGCTACCTCACCCAACCCGTGCGCTGAGCACTCAAGTTACCCACAGATTCCCCAGACGAGCCGA
>JBBRRV010000397.1:0-1742 GCA_038246075.1 Bacteroidales bacterium | reverse complement strand
GGCGATAAATACACCATTAACGGTACAATTACCGGTATGGATACCGGCATGATCTACCTGCAAAAACGTGATCTGGGCAAATGGATCAGGACAGATTCGACTATGATAAAGGGTGGAAAATTCACCTTTACCGGCAAGGTTGTTCTGCCTGAAATGCGTTTCTTATCTATTGCATCTAAAGAAACCACGCTTCCTTTCTTCATCGAGAATGCAGAATTTTCCATCACTGCCTATGCCGACAGCCTGGATAAGTCGAAAGTTAACGGTGGTCCAACCCAGGAAACATTCAAATCCTACCTGAGTCAGGCAGCAACATATGACAACAAGATGAACGACCTCTATGTGCGTTATATGCAGGCCAAACAAACGCGCGACAGTGTTCAGGTCAAAAAGATCGATTCAACCTACGATGTGTTTGAAAAAGAGAAGACCACGTTCACAACTGATTTCATAAAGAAGCATAATAAGTCGGTTGTTGCTCCTTATCTTGTCATCAGCAATGCTTACCAATACGAACTGGCCGACCTGGAGAGCCTGACGGCTGCATTTGATACAAGCCTGAATAAATCCGGCTATGTGCAATCGCTGAAGGAGCGCATTTCGATTCTGAAACGTGTTGAAATAGGCCAGCCCGCCATAGATTTCACCATGGCCGATTCCACAGGAAAACCGGTGCTGTTATCTTCCTTTAAAGGAAAAATAATGCTGGTTGATTTCTGGGCATCATGGTGCGGCCCCTGCCGCGCTGAAAATCCTAACGTGGTTAAAGTCTACAATGAATTCAACAAAAAAGGATTTGATATCCTGGGTGTTTCGTTCGACTCGGACAAGGCTAAATGGCGGAAGGCCATTGCAGATGACAAGCTCACATGGAATCATGTATCAGATCTGCAGGGCTGGGGTAATGCTGCCGGCAAACTTTATGGAATAATGTCCATACCCGCCAACATACTGCTCGACAAGGAAGGCAAAATTATTGCCAGGAACTTACGCGGCGAGGACCTTCACACCAAACTGGCCGAACTGCTCAAATAGCATTTAAATACCATTCGTTTAAAAAGAGGCTGTCTCCTGAAAGATGGCCTTTTTTTGTTCCAATTTATGAAGTTGCTCCGGAATGAAGTGCCTAAAGTTGGGAGTGGCTGAAGTGCCTTGAGTTAGCGTAATTATATTATCTGCAGGCAACTTATGCGTTTACATTTTATTCGCCGCCAAAGTTTGGAGTGAGGCACTTGTCAAGTCTGGAGGGTATCGTGTCAGATGTCATTTTCGTTTTAAATGAAATAGAATTAATCAGCATTACCCTCCTCAACTCTAGCGCACGCTTATGCACTCCAGGCACTACAATTGAATTTAGATTGCAAAACATTATTTTTAATAGCGTATTAAAATAAGTAAACTAAACCCCAACTCTAGTGCACTCCAGGCACTCTAGAGCACTCTAGAGCACTTCTTCAATACTCCAGGCACTTATTCAACACTCCGGCCACTTTAGTTAACCCTGCAAACTCCTTTTGTATCATTCCCACTTTATTCTATCTTTGGTTTCTCAAAAAACCAGAAAAAATGACTGAAAAAATACAGGAAAGCCTCAGGGAATTGCCTGAAAACGCTTATCGCGAACTGAAAGCAGGAGAAGAGTATAAACCAGTAATGGCAGCCCACCTGCACCTGCCTGAGGTTACTTTCTGGTCGGTCGGAATGGGTTTGCTGATGGCATTGATCTTTTCTGCTGCCGCAGC
>JBBRRV010000396.1:0-1743 GCA_038246075.1 Bacteroidales bacterium | reverse complement strand
CTGTTCAGTATTAATTATCCGGCACCCGCCCAGTATAGCACCACTTTCAACCAATTCTTTGTCCATAGAAACTTTCATTTTGTAAACATCAGCCCGTTTGTAATGATATACCTCTTTTATCCGGCAGTAAAACAACAGATTGTTCTTACGCAGTGCGCTTAAAAGCCCTTGCGAGATATTTAGGAACTCACATACATCCTTACCATTCATCCAATAGTCAGTTTCCGAAAAACGGTAATTTACATCTGTTACCTGGTTAAGTATCCGCCCCATTAGCGAACGGAACAAGCTTTCTTCCATCAATACATAACTCATAATTAATTGCTTTTATCTTCTTGACTACTTCGTGTTACTTTACCGCTCAATTTTTGGCTGATACTATAGTAGATGTCTTTGAACGACAGTCCCTTCAATTCGTAAACCCGTCCTTGCTCGTTATGGCGGACTTTGATGAATTTGCTTTTATTTTGTCGGAACATCCCGATTTCATCTGCTGTCAGGTTCCATTCGCAGACCTGTTTATATCCTTCTGTAGGATAAAAGTTAATCTTTTTGACACGCTTTTCGTCGCACTTATTAATGATGACGAAATAATCTTTTGAAAATGCAGCCACCTCTCGGCTGATAAAACTGTTGGAGGCAACGCAAACAGCAAAGCATACACCAGATTCGAACAGAGCATCAAAAACCAGTTTCTTTTCTTTCTTCTTTGTCATATAGCATATCTGTATCGTTATTCATCTTCATACATTCATTAATTTTTATTTCTTCTCACTTCGTCCTGCCTGTCGAAATGGGTTCGGATAAAAGTGTGTATGTCACTTTCCTTATAATATGTTTTGTGGTAAATTGAATGGAAAGGCAGCTCCCCGCTACTGCGATAGCGTTGCAAGGTCCGTTTACTGATGTTGAGCAATTGACAAATGTCCTGATTGTCGTACAGCCGTTCGCCTTCCAGCATATTGTCCCGTTTGTTCAGTTTTTCCAACGCGTTGTCCGTATGGTCAAACCGATCCATTATACGTTCCATCCACGTTTCGAAATGTTCTTTATCCATATACATAATCATATAATTTGTCCGATGATAAAATAATTTGAGTTAGACGGGTCTTTGAGTATAATTTCCTTTTCCCGCATGAACTTAATGTAATTTTTAGCTGTCCTATCTTTTACATCAAGAGCAGATTGTAATTGCTCACATAATTCCAAATAGGTAAGATAGCTTTTACGTGCGAAAATTTCGTTGGCAATGACCATCAATTCATCTTCCTTGCGCTTTTCTTTGACCTCTTTGGGTTTCTCTCCAAGGTAAACATGCATCCCGATATCCTTGTCCCATGCAAACTGCATGAGCGGTACATCCAGCGGGCTTCCATCGCGTACTTTCAATGCCTTGACTACTGAAACGGCCGGATCATCATCTTTTTCAACCGAAAGAATAGCTGCAGCTTTGCGTTGTAGTTCGCTGCCAAGATGTCCGCGCAGTTTCAATCCGTTGGGAATAAAATGCAGAACGGTAACGATGCAGGTATTGTATATTCCCGCCAGCCGGTAGAGTTCTTCCACAACGGCAACACTTTCCGCTTCATCGTTGGCTCCTTTTATCAAATCGGCAATGCCATCGATAACCACCAACTGAATACCGCCGTACTGGTAATGGTATTTATCCATGCTTTGAACAATAGCTTGCAGGCGTTCTTTGCGTGACATACCTGTCAGGCAAAACGCATGTAAATACTCAGG
>JBBRRV010000395.1:0-1745 GCA_038246075.1 Bacteroidales bacterium | reverse complement strand
GTTGATTGTAGGGTCTTCAAGGCCTCCGTCGAGCAAGGTAAGAACATAACCCTGTATGTTAAAAATGGGTGTTTTTAATTCATGAGAGATGTTCCCCAGAAACTCGCGACGGTATTCAGCCATCTTCTCAAGTTTCTCAATTTCATGCTTATGGTCTTCTCCCCAGCGCAATACTTCTGTGTGGACATTCTCTAAAGTGTCGTCCTTGACATTCAGTTTGTTATTGCTTTTATCCCCCGGTAATTTGAATTTGCTGATCGTGTTGTAAATAGCTTTGATCTTTTGATAGATGAAACGCTCGAGTGTGTAGCGGAACATGAAAAAGACAAAAATAAATAGCGCCAAAGCACTGAGGGTCAGGATTGCCATGGAAATATGAAGCCCGGCAATACGCAAGGAAAGCAGCCACAGCATCATGGCAAAAACGCTGGTAAGCAGCGCATTCACAAAGGCCAGTCTTCGGGGTTCAGAGAAATTCATTGCGTTGATGCCAGGTATTTATTCTTCGTATTTGTATCCGACACCTTTTACTGTCCGGATATTTTCGATGCCAATTTTTTGGCGTATTTTTCGAATATGTACGTCGATGGTACGATCACCCACAAAAACATTTTCACCCCAGACTTTTGAAAAGATCTCTTCGCGCGTAAATACTTTATTGGGTTTGGAAGAAAGCAGGACCAATAATTCGAATTCTTTACGCGGCAGGAATAGCTCCTGTCCGCCCTTTATGACAAGGTATCGTTCACGGTCGATAAACAGGTCGGGTAGTGGCACATCCTGTTCCTCTGCCACTACCCCTTGCCTGTAACGGCGAAGCAAAGCTTTTATCCGGCTGATGAGGATACGTGGTTTAACAGGTTTGGTCACATAATCATCAGCCCCTGCATCGAAACCTGCAATTTGTGAGTAATCTTCGCTCCGGGCTGTCAGAAACACGATGATGGTGTCGGAAAGTTCAGGGATCTGTTTTATTTCACGACAGGCTTCAATGCCATCCATTTCAGGCATCATCACGTCCAGAACAATAAGGTGGGGGAGCTGAATCTTCGCAACTTTGATGGCTTCACTGCCATTGTCGGCAGTAAAAATCGTATAGCCTTCCTTCTTGAGGTTATAGCTTAGAAATTCAACAACATCAGGTTCGTCGTCGACCAATAAAATGCGGTAAGGTTGAGGTTCCACTTAGCTGTATTTAAAGCTTATTTTGGCTCGGAAAATGAATTTGACTGTCTTTCAGCGCAGTAAAGTTACAACTTTGCATTTCCCTCCCCGGGATTTAACGTAAAATTAATATGCGCCGGCTGGAACAGGCTAGATTTTCCGATCCGGACAATAATCTGTGAAGGTTAAAAGTTATCCTTATAAATAGGGACGAGGGACGAGGGACGAGGGACGGGGGGCGAGGGACGAGGGACGGGGGGCGAGGGACGGGGGACTGTTAGTGACAATGCAGCAGACCGAACCTGGAACAAAACACCCGGGACATTAGGTTCTGCTGATAATGAATACGCATATAGAAAAATCACTTTAATGAAATCATCCCGCTATAAACGATCACTGATTGTATCCCTTGCTTTGCTCATCAATTTTAGTGTGCTGGCCCAGGATAATTCAAACAACTTCCGGATGGATGATGTTTGCCTTTCGCCCGCAGAAGCCAGCCTTGCCAGTCTTATTAATAAATACCGCAAAGAAAAGCGACTGCCGCCGGTGCAGCTTTCGAAGTCGTTGTCTTATGTTGC
>JBBRRV010000394.1:0-1751 GCA_038246075.1 Bacteroidales bacterium | reverse complement strand
CGATTTTATCCGATTATAGCCGATACTTACCCGATCTCAAACAAAAGGGATACATGTTCTTACCTTAGATATTATAATCAGCCTAAAACCAGCTTCGCTAAATTCTAAGAATAGCGGGGCTTTTATAAATATATACGTCTAGAAATCAACAACTTCGCTCCTTTCCTAAATCCGCTGAATAATGGCTGGATAATGGTCATTTTTCGGCAAACAGCAGCGCTCAACACTTTTTTAGAAGTGCTTGATTACGTAGTCTTTCAGAAGGTTTTGGGGAGTGGGACGTGGCGGGTTCGAACCGCCGACCTCATGCGTGTGAAGCATGCGCTCTGAACCAACTGAGCTAACATCCCGGGTTTAGAACGGCAAAAGTAGCAAATTCCAGGGATATATGAAATATGGAATCTGGTCCGGGCGGTATTTTTCATGCCAACTGAAGATCGCTGAGTAATGGAAAAGAATAATTGCACGCGCTCCGCTCGTTAAATTCGATTTGGCAGGTTCCCCCTCGTCCCGCCTTCATTACTTTACAGCTTATATACTGAATGGTAATTTAGTTACCTTTAACGCCTCAATAAACCTTGAAAACACGATGAACAAATTATCATTACTGGTGATCAGCATGCTGCTCTGCCTGGGCGCCTTTGCCCAGGAACCCGTCAAAATATACAATCCTTTGGCTGATGCCAAAGCCGAAGTGACTGCCGCCACGATCCTGGCCAAAGCCGAAGGAAAGCGCGTCTTTCTGCAGATCGGCGGCAACTGGTGCCCCTGGTGCCTGCGCTTCAACAAGCTGGTGCACGAGGATGCCACACTCGACAGCCTGCTGAAGGCCAACTACGAAGTTGTGAAAGTGAATTACAGCAAGGAAAACACGAACAGTACTTTCCTCGCTACCCTCGACTATCCCCAGCGTTTCGGATTCCCCGTCTTCGTGATCCTTGATGGCGACGGCAAACGCATCCATACCCAGGACAGCGGACTGCTTGAAGATGGCCTGGGCTACGGTCAGAAGAAGGTCGCTACGATGCTGACGATGTGGTCGGTTGATGCCATGCGCAAGACGATTGAGAAATTTAAATAATTCTAACCTGGTTAAAATATCTTGTTCCCGGTTCTTTAGTTTGAAGGGACGGGTGACGGGGGACGCATCAGGGACGGAGCGAATTGGAGATGGAGCGAGGGAGCGATTCACGACTGTGTGTGGGGAAGTGAAAATAAAAAAAGAAATTGCCACAAAGACACAAAGACACTAAGGTTCGCAAAGGTGTCTTTTATTTCGTTCATCTTTGTGCAACTTTGTGCCTTAGCGCCTTAGTGGCAGGAAAAATATTTTCCGCTTAACACATAATCTAATCTCCTGACTACCATACTGTTTTTGCAATTTCTGCGTTTAATCACAGCAATAATTTAAATAATTTATATCCCTGTCACTACAATATAAAAAAATGAATCCGAACCGTCGCTCCTTTATCTACCTGCCCATTGCCTTTGCACTTGTGCTCATGGCCGGGATATTCCTGGGAACAAAACTTTACAAGGTCGCCCTGTTCAACAACAGCTCCTTCATGAGCCTGAAGCCGGGGAATTCAAGCATTGTGAACGATGTCATATCCTATATAAACCAGGATTATGTGGATTCCGTGAGCAAACAGCACCTGCAGGAATCGGCCGTGAAAGGTATGCTCGAAAGCCTCGACCCGCACTCGATGTTCATCCCTGCCGCTGAATTCAAGGATGCTACCGACCCGCTG
>JBBRRV010000393.1:0-1752 GCA_038246075.1 Bacteroidales bacterium | reverse complement strand
GAGCGGGACGCTGAGGTTGGCGCTGTCGTCGTTGGCGCGCACCGTGATGGTGGAGGCGCCCACGCCGGTGGGGGTGCCGGTGTAGGTCCACGAGGTGGTGCCGGTGGCCCGGTGGTAGGTGGCGCCGCCGTCGAGGGAGACCTCCACGGTGGTGACCTGCCCGGCGGCGTCGCTCGCGGTGCCGGTGACGGTGAGCTGGGCGCCGTTGGGCAAGGAAGCGCCCGCGGTCGGGGTGGTGATCGTGACCACCGGCGGAGTCGCGTCGGTGGACGGGGCCGGCGCGACCAGCCCGGGCATCAGGGACGCGGGCAGGGCGTGCATGTCGGCGAGCATGTTCAGCGTCGCCTGCTGCATCCGCGGGTCCGCCGGCGCGGCGCTCCCGTCATGGGTCTGGTCCAGGCCCCAGCCCCACTGGATGGTGCCCGCGCCGAAGACCAGCGCCCCGCTGCCGGCCCGGTACAAGGTCAGGTGGTGGGTGGTGGTGCCCGGGGCGACCTGGGTGCCCGAGATGTCCTGGACCTGGGCCGGGGCAGTGCCTGTGGTGGTGGACAGGTGCATCAGCCCGGCCGGGCGGGAGCCGTTGTCGAGGTCCTCGTCCGACTCGTACCCGACCGTGTGCGGCGCCAGCGTCGCGGACCCCCCGGTCGGCAGCGACGCCAACGGCGTGCCCCGCCACAGCCGGGCCCTGCCCTCCGCCGCGGAGACCGTCAACGCCAGGTCGGTGTTGTTCGCCATGTACGCGGTGCCGCTCAGCGCGTTCTCCGGCCGGTTCCCGTTCGGGACACCCACGGACCGCGGGTCGCGCCAGGTGCCCGTCGACTCCCCCGACGGGTCGATCTTCGCCGGCTCCCACGAGTCCTTGTAACAGACCAGGGTCCGGTCCGCGGTCCCCGACCCGTCGATGGCCGGCTCCAGCCGGGTGTGCCAGTACACCTCGTTCCCGGACAGGAACATCAAGCTCACCCCGCCGTCGCGGGCCGCCTCCACCTTGTCCCGCTCACCCCGGGTCCAGTACTCGTCGTGGCCCACCGACAGGAACACCCGGTGCTGACCCAGCACGCTCACCCCCGACGAGACGTCCACATCGGTGGTGTAGGACACCTCCACCCCGTTGCGCTCCAGGAACCGCAACGTCGGGTACTCGTTGGAGAACAGGAAGTCCCGGCCCCCCGAGCCCCCACGTGTCGCGACCGGCCGGTTGTAGCTGACCTTGAACGCCCGCGCCTGCGTCCCCGTCACCGAGCGCGGCGCCGTGTAGAAGGTCGCGCCCCCGAAGGCGTTGTACGCCTGCCACGTCGCGTCCGAGGTCTTGAACACCACATCCGAACGGCTCGCATCGTCCCGCACCACGAACGTCACCTGGCTCTGGTCACCGTTGCCCGCCACCAGATGTGCGACGTAAACCCCCGAGACCGCGTCCGCCGGCACCGCCCACTGCGCCCCGACCGACCACGTGCCACAGTCATAGTTCTGCGTCGCCGCGTCGCTGACACACGCCGGCTGGGCAACCGGCGTCGCCACGCTGATCGGGCCGCCGACCTTCCGGGCACCCAGACCCTGGTAGTACCCCAGCCGGTACACGTTCACCGTGTAAGCCGCCGCCGTCTTCACCTTGAGCTGCACCATCCCACCCGGGACCACGCTCATACTCGTCGCGAAACCCTGGATCGACGCATCGCCTGCACCGGCCCCCGCCGGCAGGTCCCACTCCGACGCCGGGCTGCCCGGCTTGAGGTTCTCGCACACGACCGG
>JBBRRV010000392.1:0-1754 GCA_038246075.1 Bacteroidales bacterium | reverse complement strand
GTATCATCTCAATAAAACGGGAAAAACTAAAAGGAGCAAAAGCCTTTTAATTTTTTTCATAAGCTGTTAAAATTTTTAAATGATGTTAGACAAGATTGATTTGAGCGCAATACAAGACGAAAATGCCCGGGAATTGATCAGGCAGCTATTGAACCTGGTAGAGAAATTGTCTGCGGACTTGCGTGATGCGCAGGTCGAGATTCAGCGTTTACGCGATGAAGTCAATCGTCTAAAAGGGGAACAAGGGAAACCTAAGATCAAAGGGAATACGCCAAAAATGCCACCGATCAATCACTCATCGGAAAATGAACGTCACAAATCGCGCCCACGGCATAAGAAAGGTAAGAAAGCCGAAACTCAGATTGATCGGGAACAAGTTGTTGAAGTGGATCCTTCTATTTTACCCAAAGATGCGAAGTTCAGGGGGTATGAAGACGTAGTTGTGCAGGACATATTACTGCGGAGAGACAATATTCGGTTCTACAAGCAGAAGTATTATTCCGCCGCGACCCGAAAGACCTATTTGGCCAAATTACCGAGGGGATATGAGGGTCAATTTGGTCCAGGGATCAAAGCCCTGACGCTGGTATTTTACTATGGCATAGGAACTAGTGAGCCGAAGATACTGGAATTCTTTGAGAATGTGGGCATACAGATCTCAGCGGGGGAGATATCGAACTTGCTGATCAAAAAACAAGAGAGCTTCCATGCGGAAAAGGATGCAGTGTATGAAGCGGGATTGCAGAGCAGCCCTTGGCAACAAACCGATGATACTTTGACCCGAGTCGATGGACAAAATCAACATTGCCACGTGGTGTGCAATCCAGTCTATACCAGCTACCATACTCGAGCAAGTAAAGAACGGCTGAGTGTGCTGGATGTACTCTGCAATGGACGCAAACGTCTGTTTCGGTTGAATGAGGAAACGATCGGATACTTGAGCAGCATCCCCTGGTCAAAAGCAGCCTGGCGGACAATCCAGAGTTGGAAAAGTGACCAGGATTGGGAAGAGGCGGAATTTCTGGGGAGACTGGATGAAGATTTACCCAGAGCGGGCAATCAGCAACGCAAATTATTGATCGATGCCGCAGCCGTTGCAGCGTATCATGCACAAAAGGATTATCCGGTTGTGCAGGCATTGGTTTGTGATGATGCGCCGCAGTTCAACTGGCTGGGTCAGGAGATGATGTTATGCTGGGTGCATGAAGGCAGACATTACAAGAAATTAACGCCTGTGATTGTATTGCATCGCGAATTACTGGATGAATTTCTGAAGCAATTCTGGGAGTATTACCACCAGTTGTTGAACTACTGCCAACAACCTACAGTGGAAGAGCGTCTGCGATTAGAGATTGCATTTGATGACTTATTCTCAAGCCACACCGGATATGACGCACTGGATCAAAGAATTGCGAAAACCAAAGCCAAGAAGGACAGTTTGTTATTGGCATTGAAATATCCCGAACTTCCCTTACATAACAATGCGTCTGAGTTGGGAGTACGACAGCGAGTACGAAAACGGGATGTCAGTTTCGGACCACGTACTGAGGATGGGGTGAGGTCTTGGGATACTTTCGCAACCCTCGCAGAGACTTCTAAAAAGCTAGGCATAAGTTTCTACCACTATCTTAATGACCGTATTTCCGGTACTAACCAAATCCAATCTTTAGCTGACTTGCTTTCGTTACGGGCTATTGAACTCAATCTGGGATGGTCTTTCCAATTACCTTAGCCTTACCCCGATTTATTGAGAT
>JBBRRV010000391.1:0-1768 GCA_038246075.1 Bacteroidales bacterium | reverse complement strand
TTCAGGATTTCAACATTGCGAGAGCCTTTGTCGAGTACAGCTTTTGTAGCGGCATCCAGGTCGGAACCGAATTTGGAAAATGCTTCAAGTTCACGGTATTGTGCCTGGTCCAGTTTGAGGGTTCCTGCGACCTTCTTCATGGATTTGATCTGGGCATTTCCGCCGACCCGCGATACCGAAATACCCACGTTGATGGCGGGACGAATACCGGAATTAAACAGGTTTGTCTCCAGGAATATCTGGCCATCGGTGATCGAGATCACATTGGTAGGGATATAGGCTGATACATCACCTGCCTGTGTTTCGATGATAGGCAATGCAGTAAGTGAACCACCACCTTTGACCATAGGCCTGATGGATTCGGGCAGATCGTTCATCTGGCTGGCTATGGCGTCGGAAGTTATAATTCTTGCGGCACGCTCCAGCAGCCTTGAGTGCAGGTAGAATACATCGCCCGGATAAGCTTCACGTCCGGGTGGGCGGCGGAGCAGCAGTGAAACCTCGCGGTAAGCAACAGCCTGCTTGGATAAATCGTCGTAGATGACCAGTGCAGGACGACCCGAATCGCGGAAGAATTCGCCTATGGCAGCACCGGTAAAAGGGGCATAAAACTGCATAGCAGCAGGATCGGAAGCTGTGGCCATCACAATAACCGTATAAGCCATCGCACCGGCATCTTCAAGTGTCTTGAGGATGTTGGCAACGGTAGATCCTTTTTGCCCAATGGCAACATAAATACAATAAACAGGCTTTCCTTGTTCGTGAAATTCGCGTTGGTTGATAATCGTATCAATCGCAATGGCTGACTTTCCCGTCTGGCGGTCGCCGATGATGAGTTCGCGTTGACCCCGTCCGATAGGGATCATGGCATCGATAGCCTTGATGCCTGTCTGCAGGGGTTCGTTTACCGGCTGCCGGTAGATTACTCCCGGAGCCTTGCGTTCAAGCGGCATCTCGAAAAGATCTCCCTTGATTTCACCCTTGCCGTCGAGCGGCTCGCCAATAGTATTGACAACACGTCCAAGCAAACCTTCTCCGACTTTAACACTGGCAATCTGCCGGGTACGTTTAACGGTATCGCCTTCGTTGATCCCTTTGGATTCCCCAAGCAGCACCACGCCAACATTATCTTCTTCCAGGTTGAGAACGATTCCTTTAACGCCGGTTTCCACAAATTCCACTAATTCACCCGATTGAGCATTCATGAGTCCGTAGATACGGGCAATACCATCGCCAACCTGCAATACGGAACCTATTTCTTCCAATTCGGCTTCTGTTTGAAAGCCGGCCAACTGTTGCCGCAATATTGCAGATACTTCCGCAGGTTTTATTTCAGCCATATATTTTGATGTATTTAAAAGCCTTTTATAAACAAATTTTTCTCAAATTCTTTTCTGAGTTGCTGGATGCGGTTGGCAATGCTAATGTCATACTGGACATCGTTTACCGTGATCACAAACCCGCCCAGAAGCTCAGCTTTCACTTCCTCTGTTAATTCTATTTCACGTTTGGTCATCTTTTCGAGCAAGCCGGTTATTTTGCTGCGGCTGTCGCTGTCCATCGCAAATGCCGATTGTATATGAACCATCGTGATTCCCTTGTGCTCCTTATAAAGCAGGATAAATTGCTTTGCGATATCAGGAAGGTAACTTTCGCGGCGTTTTCGTGTGATGATGTCGAGAAAAGTGATGGAAAGTTTTGTGAAAGTGGGCCCAAAGACCATTCCCATGATCTTGTGCTTTTTATCTTCATGAATTACCGGGCTGTT
>JBBRRV010000390.1:0-1771 GCA_038246075.1 Bacteroidales bacterium | reverse complement strand
TGCGTATTTCGGCGAAGTCGATCACTCGTTTCGGACCAAAGCGATCAGGCGTTTCGGTCCAAGGCGATCACGCGTTTCGCTCCAAGGCGATCATCGGATGCGCTGGACCACGGGATCGGTTAATTGGCCTGTGTCGTGGTGGGCGTGAGTCGGCGGAGTGAGCCGCCCGTGAGGGTGATCCGGTGCGCGTGATGCACCAGCCGGTCGAGGATGGCGTCCCCGAAGGTGGCGTCGCCGATCATCTCGTGCCAGTGCTCGATGGGCAATTGGCTGGTCACGAGCGTGGCGCGCCGTCCCGCGCGATCCTCGACGAGCTCGAGGAGATCGCGCCGCTCCCGGTCCCCGAGGGGGGCGAGCCCCCAGTCGTCGAGGATGAGGAGGTCGGTTTTGGCGAGCGTCTGCATCAGCTTCCCGTAGGAGCCGTCGGCGCGCGCGTGGACGAGTTCTTCACTCAAGAGGCGCGGCAGTCGCACATAGCGCGCCGAGTGGCCCTGACGACACGCATTTTGGCCTAAGGCGCAGGCGAGCCAGGTCTTGCCGGTCCCGGTGGGGCCGATGATGAAGAGCGTCTGGTGCTGGCGGATCCACTCGCCGCCGGCGAGCTGCAGAAAGGGTCCGCGTTCGAGCCCACGCTTGGTGCGGAAGTTCACGTCCTCCACACACGCGGCGTGCCGAAAGCGGGCGAGTTGGAGCAGGCGCGTGAGGCGGCGGTCGTGGCGCGTGCCGTGCTCGCGCTCGAGGAGGAGCGCGAGCCGCTCCTCGAAGGTGAGGGCCGCGAGATCGGGGAGGCCGCGCTGTTCTTCGAGTGCGGTGGCCATGCCGGTGAGTTTGAGGGTACGCAGCAGCGTGAGGGTTTGTTCGATCAACATACGGGCGCTCCAAAGAGGGGGAGGACAGCGGACGCGTCGTCTGCGACGCACGCCTGGTAGTAGGCGGGGCCGCGCACATGCTCGTGCGTGGCCGGGAGATGGAGCGTGGGTGGGATCGCCTCGAGTGGCAGGGCATCGAGCCCCGTGGCGAGGATCGACTTGACGGCGCGATAGCTCACCGCGCCCGAGAGGCGCGCGCGGACACACGCGGCCTCGAGCCGCGGCCGGTCGTAGCGGCGCGCGAGGGACAGGAGCCCGAGACAGGCGCGATAGCCTTGCTCGGGATGCGGCTGCCGCGCGAGAATCGCCTCGACCACGCGGCCCGTCGCCTCGCCGACGCTCGCGCCCCACGCGATCAGGCGCGACGGACTCCAGTCGAGGTGCCGCTGATGCGCCTTGGGGCGATGCGTCGGCTCGGTGGTATAGCGGCCTTTCTCGGGACTGCGCGCATGCGCGGCCACGCGCGTGCCCTGGTGCAGCACCTCCAGCATGGTCGTGGTGAGCCGGACGGTGACCTCGGCGCCGACCAGCCGGTACGGCACGCTGTAGAGGTGACCCTCGACCGAGATGTGGTAGTCGATATTCACCTTCGCCGTCCTCCACTCCGCGAGTTCGTATCGCCCCGTCGGCAGCGGGCGCAGCGTGGCGCGCTCCGTCGCCTCGAACACGGTGCGCCGGCTCCCGGCGAGTTTCTGAAACGGCCGGTCGTTCACCCGCTCCCGTCCAAAGGCGAGGGCGTGATTCAATTCCGCGAGCGAGTGAAAGATCTCATGGCGCAGCGGCGCCAGGATCTCCCGCTCGACGATCTGCACCGCCGTCTCGACCTTGGCCTTATCGCGCGGATGATACGCGCGCGCAGGGAGGATCGCCGTCCCGTAATGGGTGGCGAAGTCCTGATACGT
>JBBRRV010000389.1:0-1791 GCA_038246075.1 Bacteroidales bacterium | reverse complement strand
TACTGAATATTCCGGTCTATAGTGTACAACAGATTCCGGAGCAATATGTACAACAGATTCCGGAGCAAAGTGTACAACTTTTTTAGGTGTATTTTTTGCTTTAAAATGGATTTTGTTTGGTTTTCATTCTGGTTATTAGGACTGACATTCCGGCACAATGTGTACAATTGATTACGGTCAATAGTGTACAACATTTAGAAGATAAAGAGGGATTGATTTGTGATCTTTGGGCTTAAATTAAAAAGCTCTATGGCAAACAAATCGATCAGTATGATACAAGTACGACGCATTATTCAATTATTAGCAGAAGGACAGAGTAAGTTAAAGATCTCTGAGTCGCTTCATATTCATAGGGCTACCCTTGATAAGTACCTTTTCAAATTGGGATCAACGGGTAAAAGTTTTTCGGCACTTTTGCAATGTAATGATAATCAATTAAGCACATTAGTTTTTGAGGAATCATCAGTTCCTAAGGCCGACAAACGACTACTGGAACTTAATATACATATGGATTACTTCAAGGGAGAGTTGTCCAGGCCCGGAGTAACGCGTAAAACCCTATGGGAAGAATACCATGAGGCAAATCCTGAAAGTTACAGTTACACCCAATTTTGCGAACATTTTGCCAATTATATCAAGCGCTCCCACGCAACCATGCACCTGACCCATCGTGCAGGTGAGTATCTTCAGATCGATTTTACCGGGAAACCATTGCATTATATAGATTTGCTAACGGGTGAGTTGATTGCCTGTCCGGTATTGGTTTGCGCCCTTCCTTTCAGCAATTATGCATATGTTGAAGCGATGCCATCGGCAGTACAGGAAAATTTGTTCTGTGCTTTAAACCGTTGTCTGGAATATCTTGGTGGAGTCCCGCGTAATGTTTTAAGTGACAATATGAAGCAGTTTGTGGGCAAGAACATGCGGTACGAATATAAGTTTCAGGAACTGGCCGACCAATGGGCGGTTCATTATAACACCAATCTGGAAGCCACGCGTCCACGTAAACCAAAAGACAAGCCAACGGTAGAGAATAGCGTTTATCAGTCCTATCTGCGCATCTATGCCAAACTGCGCAATGAAGAGTTCCATAGTTTATTCGAAATCAACAAAAGGATACGGGAACTTCTGGAGGTGTACAACAGGAATCCGTTCCAGAAACTGCCCGGAAGCCGTCATGAGCGATTCGTGCGGGACGAACAGCCTTTATTAAAACCTCTTCCGCTGGAGCCCTTCACCATAATGCATACCACTAAGGCGAAGGTACAGATGAACTACCATGTTGTCCTTGGGGAAGATATACATCTATACAGCGTTCCCTATCAATACATAGGACAGTCCACCACTATTACGTACGATGAGCAAAATGTGGAGATCTATATTGGTTTTAAAAGGATAGCCGCTCATAAACGTGATTACCGGCGGCATGCTTACACGACCCTTGCCGAACATATGCCGGAGAAACACCTAAAGTACAACGAAACCCAGGGATGGGATGCCGAATACTTTTTATCGTTTGCATCCAGGATCGGAGAAAGTTCCTCTGAGGTTTTTAAGCAAGTACTTGCATCAAAAGATTTTATCGAACAAACTTACAATGCCTGTTTAGGATTAAAAAGACTATCAGAAATTTATGAGTCAACACGCTTTGAGGCTGCCTGTCGAAGGGCTTTAAAAGCAAGCAGAATAACCTATGGGTTGATAAAAAACATCCTGGTAAACAATCTGGATAAACTACCAGAAACTTCGCCTGACCTTTTCTCTATCCCGGAACATGAGAACATACGAGGC
>JBBRRV010000388.1:0-1795 GCA_038246075.1 Bacteroidales bacterium | reverse complement strand
GCCAGGCAGTTCACTTCACCCCGCAGGCGTAAAACTCCGAGCAGCGCAAAGACGAGTGCTTCCTTGAAATTCACCAGCAGGGCTTCTGGTATCACCAGGGATGTCCCGGTATGCAGTGCAAGGCGCTGCAGCATGAAGGTGTTGAAGGTTCCGCCACCGGTCATCAGCACGTGATTGTCGGGATTATCGCCGATGGCTTTAGCCAGCTGCATGGCAATATGTTCTGTTGCCGTGCGAAGTGCATCACAAACGGAAATGTCTGCTTTGTCCAGCAAAGGCAGGATGGTTTGCTCCACCCATTCGCGGCCAAGGGATTTGGGAGGTGGTAATTGATAATAGTCTATCCGGTTAAGTTGTTGCAGCAGGCTTTCATTGGTATGGCCCGAAGCGGCCAGTAGTCCGTCATGGTCGTAGGCATGGCCCAGTTTCTCCGCGAGTCCGTTCAGGATAATGTTTGCCGGGCAGATATCATACGCCAGGCGTCGTCCTGCGTCTTCAAAGGAGATATTTGCAAATCCGCCGATATTCAGGCAGTTGTCATATTTACCGAACAGCAGCTGGTCGCCCAGCGGGACCAATGGCGCGCCTTGTCCACCAAGGGCTATGTCGAGCGACCGGAAATCGGCGACAACGGGGATGCGGCATTTGGCAGCGATGGCTGCTCCGTCGCCGATCTGGCAGGTGAATCCATGCGCAGGCTGGTGGAATATGGTGTGGCCATGCGAAGCCACCAGGCTGACTTTGAGATTATTCCGGATCAAAAAATCATTTACCAGTTTGCCCAGGTAGTGGCCATAAGCGGCATGCGCTGCAGCCAGTTCCATGGCGCCTGCATCCGGGAGTTGTGCTAATCTTGTCTTCCATGCTGCAGGATAAGGAAGGGTATCGGCCTGCACAATGGCGTATTGCCAGTGCCCGTTTTCTTCATGGAAGTCGCAGCATGCGATATCCACACCATCAAGCGATGTTCCGGACATCAGACCAAGTACCCTGTAATTATTCATGTTATTTTCAGCATTAAATAGTGTTTTCATGTTTTTTAATTTCTGTCGCCTAAGTCTTCACGATCACCAAAAGGGGTTAGTTATAGTAAGCTATTATCTTTGAATGTAAGGACAATAATAAAACCATGAAATTAATTGCCCATTCAATAATTATTTATTAATTACCACATTAAAATTCACGGTCACCCCGAGAAGCCTGCCCTGAGCGAAGACGAAGGGGAGTCGAGGGGCTACCTCTGATCAATTAGTTCTCAAATTTCAATTTTCCTTTCACTTCTTTGTTAGCAATGTTTTTAAAATGACTTGCGTTATGGCATATAGATAATGACTTTAATTTCTCCCAATTTTTTTCTATCAATGCTGTTTTCTTTGCCTTTGACCAGTTTTTCACTTTTTTTTCAAAAGCAATGGCCAGGTTTGGATCAGTAAAGTATTCACTATATACTAATTCAACAGGCCTTCTTTTATAAGTATAACAATCAGGATTTATACCAGATTCATGTTCAGCCAGCCTTCTTTCCAAATTATTCCTAATACCGGTATAATAGCTGCTGTCAGCACATTTCAGGATGTATACATAATAATTTTTTAGATCAATGGGCATCTCATAAATATAGCCATAATTTGGAAACTGATCAATAAGATTGGACTATTAGACCGTGGTATGGTTAGGTGCGATAAATATAGCGATTTTGACTAATAAGGCCCCTCGACTCCCCTTCGACAGGCTCAGGGCAGGCTTCTACCAATCACAAGTTATGTATAATATTGATGTTCAGCAATATGCCCCT
>JBBRRV010000387.1:0-1798 GCA_038246075.1 Bacteroidales bacterium | reverse complement strand
ATCCCGATTTTCTATTTTCGCAATTTCCTGATTTATAAATCCAACGTCCTTTCTAAATTAGTCCTCCTTACAGGTATAGATAACATTACGATCCTTCAGGTATGCGAGCATGAAATCGAAACACTTTTGATATTTGCCAACTAGTTCAGGTGGGAAAACGCCTTTGTCTTCAAATAATTCATTGATAATAAGGTTTACGGCAGCAGTTGCAGTATAGCCGGTTGTTCTTGCCATCGACGATGTTTCAGACGCCACATCATATTCATCCATGAGGTCGTAGACGATGTGTTTCGGTTCTCCTTTTTCAGTGCCTGTTATGGCAATGCGCATCACCGTGAATTCCTTGTCGGCGGGATTTAATTTCCAGCTTTTAAACAGCAATTTGCTCGAGAAATCCATAGGTACAACCTGCATGCCTTTCACATCAATGGGTTCGCTGTCGAAGAACCCTGCGGCTTGCAGTGCCTGTATCAGGGCAATGTGATTCGGGTACCGCAGGGTTTTCTCCTTCATATTGGGAATGTGCTTCAACGTTGTCATGAGTGAGCGTAAACCATCGGTATTGAAAGCTTCGAGATCGCCGATGCCTTCAAAATAAATTTTTTCCGCATCGCTCATAGGCGGTTTGGTTACCAGGTGACCGTTTTCGACATACCGGGCCGGGCGCGTATATTCTTCAATGACATCAACAGGCGAAAAAGGCGCCTTGTATTCGAACGGGAACTTCCGTTCTTTTGGTAAACCACCCACGCAGTATTCAAAATGCGTGATCTCCATGATCTCATTATAATAGCCGAGAATCATATTGGGCATGCCAGGGGCAACGCCGCAATCGCAGATTACCGTAACATTGTGCATCCTGGCCAGCGCATCCAGTTGCATGGTATCCTCAGGCATGAATGAGATGTCGACGGTATTTTTTCCTGCCTCAATGACTGCTTCCAGTGTTTTATAGCCCAGAAAACCCGGAACAGCGCATACAACGAGGTCAAAGTCCTTTACGGTTTCTTTCAGTTCTTCACTTTGTGTGACATCGAATTGCCTGGTTTTGATATTGTGTTTCCTTGACAAACGATCGAGGGATTCAAGGTTCATATCAAGGGATGTTACATCAAAATCCTTCGAAAGATCAATGGCAATGGCACTTCCCACCATACCGGCACCGAGTACGATTATTTTCTTCATCAGTTTTAATTTAGTGTTGTTTTTAGAAGTTGAATCAGGCAATTGACATTACCATGAGATTATTGTTTTGTTTTTTATATTCTCTATCATGATCCGGTTCACTTTTTGAGGGAATTTCCGTCCACCGGTATTGAGCGGGTCACTGTCACTCAGCGAGGTTAACAGATCAGTTGTTATGGTTGTTACCCCGGCCTGCTGTCCATTTATTTTCAGTTGATCCTTCATGTCTGCAAATCCATGCAGCATCAGCGCGATTTTGAAGAACCTGCTTGTATATGAACCTTCCGGTATTTCCATAACGATTTGTTTTCCGGCAGGATCGAAGCGAAAGGTGCGTGTAAGTGAATGCCCTTTTTCATAGTTGTAGGTAGTTCCATCGTCTTCGTAATATACATATGTTGAAGCTTCGTTACCGCAAAAGACATGGAGGTATAAGGTGTCGGGTGATTTCTCCGAGGTGTTTTGAACCAACGGCTGCATGGGGATGAAACTTCCGCCTTTTGCAAACACTGGCAATTTATCGATCGGGCATTCTACAAGAATTTCCTGCAGTCCGTCATATTTTTTACCCGTGAAAAAGTCAAACCAGGTGCCTTTCGGGAGATAAACCTTT
>JBBRRV010000386.1:0-1799 GCA_038246075.1 Bacteroidales bacterium | reverse complement strand
AGTATTTCAAGGTCACTGAGAATATTGGTTTTGAAATCCTCGAATTTGGCTTTTGCGGTTGTGAACAACTGCTTGTAGTATTCAATTCCTTCGTTGATGTTATTTTTGAAGGTCAGAAAATATTCTTCCTGTTTCTCGGAAAGCGGAACCGGTGTATCCCCTATCTTGTCCTTCAGATAATCAATATACATCTTCAGCTCATTGATGAACATATGGGGACGGTCGGTGCGTTTAATCACATTGGTCCTGCCATAAATATGATCAACCATGGTCTTTAATGACATAGTCTCTGAAAAATAAGCCATATTAGGTCCAGGGCAAATCGAGACACCAGGGCCTTCTGTTTTTGTGTCTAATCCGTTGACCAGCAATGCTGATGTTCCCAGTCCGACGCAGATACAGGTTTTATCAACGATGCGCGAAAGTTCTTTGTTATATTCGTTCTTATTCAGGTTCCTGCTGTTAAGTTCTTCAATCTTTATTGCCTGGTATTGGCGGGAAGCAACACAAATAGCTTTGTCGGTAAATTCGGAATTCAATGAAGCATATTTCTTGAAACACGAACTGCCGGGCTCTCCCTGATCGATCTTTATTTGCTTCTCGATATCTTTTGTATTTCCGCGCAGACTATTAAACGGAACGCCAAGAGGTGAAATATTACTTAAATAAAGGTCATCTTCCTTTGCTTCCTTGAGCAGGTTTAATGTTTGCTCATCAACATTGGTAACTTCAGGAACCAGCAAAAAGGGTGTTCCCCAGCCAATGGAATCAAGATTGTAATATTCCAGAAGAAATTGGTGTTCGTTAGCAGTACCAACGCCTCCCTGGGCAGTGATACGAACATCAAGCGGCAATTCGGGGTAGAAGCGTTTTTTATCTCTGAGTGCCTGAATATAAAGCAAGTGTGTAGTTTCGATAAGCGAATCACGCGTATTCTTAAATTCTTCCAGGATGGGCCCCAGCAGATGGCCTTGGGTTGCAAAGGCATGTCCACCGCAATTAAGCCCCGACTCGACCCTGTATTCAGAGACCCACAGACCTTTCTTAGCCAGGAATTTACCCTGAATGAGCGCCGAACGGTAATCGCTGACCTTTAGAATAATTTTTTTGCGTAAAGTACCGGTTTCATCGGGATAAAAGTCATCAAACCCTTCGAAATAACTGTACAACCTCGGATTCATTCCTGCCGACAGGATAATGGAAGAATGTAATGTGCTTTGTGCAAAACCGCGTAAGGCAGCATGAGCGTCGTTGTATTCAGAAGGAAGTTTCACGCCACCCTTATAATTTTCCTTGTCCAGCTTAGTCATGATGTTCACGTCAATACTGCCAGGGCGAATATTTTCCTGAATCCACTTCTTTAATTCGGCTACGTTGTTGTTTTGGAGGAAGTACCGGAATTTTTCTTTGAGAACTGAAGTGTCAGGCAGCATTTCGATATACTTAGCCATTTCACCTTCCTTAGGGTCGAATGAGTTCTTCAGTTCCTCGAACTTTTCCTTCACTATCTTGTCCAGCACATTCAGGTAGGCTGTAATTCGTTTTGCCCTGCAGTCATCGATCCTGGCAGAGATGGCCTCGAAAGGAAAATCAAATTTAGCACAATAAAATTTCCTCATTTTTTCCATGAGTGCGTCATCCACAAGGGAAATGACGGAAGATATTCCATACGGGGCCACCTTAACCGGTGAATCTATGGTGAATCCAATTCCCATTACGGGGATGTGAAAATTATGTACTTCAGCGATATTCTTCATAATAAAACTGCACTAAATTATATTAAGCAGAGAAAACATATT
>JBBRRV010000385.1:0-1801 GCA_038246075.1 Bacteroidales bacterium | reverse complement strand
TTGTCTCATCTTCAATTTCGCTACCTGTCTCACCAAACAGGAAGCTGACAAAACGTTGCAGAATATGGGCAAACCAGATGATAACAAAAAACAATATTACACTGATCAGTTGAAAGGAGATACTTCCGATGGTGCGGATAGCAGTCAATGCAGCTATTATAGCATTGCTGATATTGTAGAAAATATTTAAATTGGAAGTGAGCATGATGAGCCATAAAATTATTGAGACTAATACCAGGGGCATTCTGATTTTATTCATCACAATTTCGCAATCAAAAGGCCGGTCATCTCCTTTTTTCAAGCGGCTACTGAGTAGTTGCAATAATATGAGTTCCACGAAAGTATCGACAAAAACGGGTAGGAACAAGATCTGTGTGATGGCAAAAATACCCGACAAACCCAATATACCCGACAGGGAGAAGCGTCCTATCACATTGCTGATAACCGCCAGGGCGGCAAGTATCATGCCGATGAATATAGCCGGTTTGATCAGTTTATAATAAGGGGTTTGTTTGGTGAGTTTTCTGTAGAAACTTAAGGCATAAACAAAGATCGTGACGTGAATGGCCAGCATCCACACCCGCTCTATCCATGTGGGTCCGATCAGTAAATAGGTCAAGGTATCAGCTAAATATAACAGCGCAAAAGCAAACCAATAAGACTGGAATGATTGTGCGGTTTTTTTGAATAAGATAATTGAGACGGCTGCAAGCAGAATGAAATACTCAATGGCGATGACTGAGGTCGGTGCAAAAGGATCGAAAAATGGCATGAGGCACAATATTAACACCAACAGCGATAAATAGGGAAAACTATTCAGGTAGTGTAAGTGCATAAAGCGGTAAGTGGTATTTTCTTCACTGAGGATTTTTAACAACTTACGTTTGGAGTAGAGCCAAATAAATACCAGCAGGCCGAGGAAAAGCATGAATTCTTTCTTCCCGGTTGATTCATTCAGGTAATAACCGATCGCCTTACGCTCACTGCTTAAAATGTTTAACGTCATGGTCGTGTCACTGGCTGACTTGGCATCTTTTCGCAATTGCCAAAGAAAGTTGGCTTCCTGTCCGAAAAGTTGCGGTTTTGCCCTGTCAAGTTTCTGATCCATCCTGTATAGCATGTTCGACAGATTCATCGCATTATCTGCGGTAATTACTTTCAGCACATTTATGCTGTCGATATTGGCTTTTACAATACTATCGGTTCTTTTCCATTTCCTTTCCAGCCTGAACAGTTTCTTGTCGAGCATGACAGGAATATCTTTCTCAGCATTTAAAGCAAGAAAAACGGAATCGGTCAGGGCCTTTTTGAGGTGGAGCTTGGCATGATAAGTCCGGTAATACAATTGATTAACACGGTTTCGGAAACGGGAGTTGTCCTTGTCCAGGGCTGCTGCAAAGCTCTGATAAAGGTAAATGTTCTTAATATTAACAGCCGAATGTTTGTCTCTGATATTCTGACGAATGAGTCTGATGTCCCCTGCGATATCTTTAATTTCTCTTTCGAGACGTACCGATTCAAAACCCAGTTCTGAACTGTCCCTGATTGAATTCAACGCATCATTTACCCGTGCGATACTCATCATATAATCAGTCTGGGTAAGCGTATCTGCGATTTGAACCAGTTTTCTGCGCTTCGGCGAGGATTGGGCTTTTGGATTAGTTTTTGCACTGTCTGCTTTAAGTCCCGCAAGGACCTGTTTCGTTAGAATGGAAGTTGTAGGGGTTGTTTTCTTTTGGCCGTATATGGATAAAGTCAGAAAAAGAAAGCTGCAAAAGAAAAGTATACGTTTCATATATAT
>JBBRRV010000384.1:0-1805 GCA_038246075.1 Bacteroidales bacterium | reverse complement strand
TCTTTTAGATCAACGATCTGGAAGAAAGTACAGGGGTCCTTTTCGCAATGATGAAACTCACAAAGTGGTTTTTCGTTGCAACAGCTCCTTCCCAGCGACCAGAAAAAGTCGTTGAGTTTGGTAACCGGATGACCCGAGACTTCTGCTATGATGCGGAATGCCTCCATACATGCGCTGCGGATCTCTTCATCACTTTCCATCTGATCATGATGCACCAGTTTTTCGTGGAGATAGGGATCGGTTATTTCTACGCAGCCCAGGCGCATCAATACCCGTTGCATATGGTAATCCATGATGGGCAGAAAGTTCTCTTTATCTGAAATGGAGACAAGTCCCGCTTCTTCCAGCAGCTTAAGCAGGAATGTTATCTTCTTTTTCATCGGATCGGTGAAAGCCAAAGCTGCAGGAAGGATTTCGTAAAATCCGCTGCCTGCATTGAGCAGTTTACCATTGGCCGTTTTTATCAGGTTTACCAGGCTGCCGTCAAAATGCGTATCCAGGAATGCATCAAGGTTGATCAGGAAGAGGACCCGTTCCTCAATCCGGTCCAGGGTGGTATTATTGGGCAGGCCATCGGGCGAAAATAAATGTGCCAGCCGAAGACTCAGCGCAGCCATGTTTGCTGGTAACATCGCTCCGGGAACCAGGAGTTTATCTTCCTGCTTCATCAGTTGCGTAAAGACATGCTCGAGGTAATCCCATCCATACAGGCCGAGTTCAGTGTTTTTTAACGCGTAGGTTTGATGGCAAATGGCTACGGAATAGAAAAATGCACGGAGCCTGATTTCAATTGGTGCTGCAACCAACAGGAAAGGACGCTGGTAGAATTTTCTGCGCAGCTTCAGGGTTTTAAGCAGCAGTCCGGTTTGCGTGCTCTGATCTTTATTGATCAATACAAGGCTTAGCATGGGCTATTTAGGGTATTTACCGATTAACTTATTGACGAATCTATGCGCACGGTGAATGAAATGCGTCGGATGTGCAAACATCAGGATACACTGGTCGGTTATAACATTACGATCCATGCTGGCTGCATCTGCCTTGATGCTTGCATTTGAAGCACCTTGCTGTAACCAGATATTGCTGATTCCTTTCTCTTTTGATTGCTGCAACAGAATTTCTGTTTGTTCGGGTTTGGTGTTGATGATGATTCCACTTACCGTTTCGGGAAGAGAAGCTATGTCAGGATAACAGTTTTCGCCCTCAAATTCGGTAACATGCTGGCTGATTGGATACAGCGTATAGCCTTTTTTTTTCAGCTCCCTGAAGATGTCGTTGCCAAATTTCCCCGGATTTCTTGAGATCCCTGCCACGGCAATATGCCTCTGAGCAACGAATTGTTCGATTTTCTGAAGGGTTTCCATAGGTGATTTATTTTGTTACCAGGGTTAGCTTTCGATTGTATTCAGAAACAGGGAATTTATAAATTCCCCCGTTTCATCGGCAATTTCTTTCGCCTTATTCCATCAAAAGTATATAATGCATTGGCCACTGCAGCGGCAGTGGGTACAAGTCCGATTTCACCAATCCCCTTGGCGCCATAAGGACCTACGGGATCGGTTTCTTCTATGCCAATCACTTCTATGTCAGGCGTCTGCATTGCGGTCATCATGCCACAATTGCGTAGCTTGTCACTTACCAGCCGGCTGTTTACCATGGGCAGATCTTCTGTAAGGGCATAACCAAGGCCCATGAGCACAGCGCCCTGTATTTGCCCTTCGAACAACATCGGGTTCATTATTTTACCTGCATCGTGTGCTGCGTAGACTTTGGCAATGTCTCCCTTTTCATCCAGCACGACAAGT
>JBBRRV010000383.1:0-1820 GCA_038246075.1 Bacteroidales bacterium | reverse complement strand
TCTCCAGCCCCAGGATGTGATAAGCCGACATCGAGGTGCCAAACCGCGCCGTCGATGTGAACTCTCGGGCGCGATAAGCCTGTTATCCCTAGCGTACCTTTTATCCGTTGCGCGATAGCCGATCCACACCGGGCTACCGGATCACTACAGCCGACTTTCGTCCCGGTTCGACCCGTCGGTCTCACCGTCAGGCTGGCTTCTGCTGTTACACTCTATAAGCGCGAGTACCGACCGCGCTGAGCCAACCATGCGCGCGCCTCCGTTACCTTTTCGGAGGCGACCGCCCCAGTCAAACTGCCCACCTGCCACGGTCCTAGCAAGGGTTTGCCTTGCGTAGTGAGGACAGCACACCACCCAGGGTGGTATTTCACTGGTGCCTCCCCCAGAGCTAGCGCCCCGGGCTCATCGGCTCCCACCTATGCTACACAGTGAAGTGCACCGTCCAATGACAAGCTACAGTAAAGGTGCATAGGGTCTTTTTGTCCTGTCGCGGGGACTCGGAATCCTCACCGAGACTGCAATTTCGCCGAGCACGTGGTCGAGACAGTGCCCAAGTCGTTACGCCATTCGTGCAGGTCGGAACTTACCCGACAAGGAATTTCGCTACCTTAGGACCGTTATAGTTACGGCCGCCGTTTACCGGGGCTTCGGCTCAAAGCTTCGCCTTGCGGCTAACCTCTCCCCTTAACCTTCCGGCACCGGGCAGGCGTCAGTGCGTATACGGCGCCTTATGCGGCTTGGCACGCACCTGTGTTTTTGCTAAACAGTCGCTTGGGCCGATTCTCTGCGGCCTCGTTCTGCTCCCGGAGCAAGTCCGGTTACCAAACAAGGCATCCCTTCTTCCGAAGTTACGGGATCATTATGCCGAGTTCCTTGACCACGTTTCACTCGTTCACCTGAGGCTACTCGCCTCACCCACCTGTGTCGGTTTACGGTACGGACATCTCGCAGCTCCACCCCCAGCTTTTCTTGCCCGCAGACTCTACGTATCTCGATTTGGCCGAAGCCGCATCTTGCCATCACCTCTCAGCTTGCGCCTACCGGCTTAGACGGTCAATCCACACGACCGCATACGCTTCGTTTCGGTGTCCCTGGTGGTTTCGTCACTACGAGACGGGGCCGGAATGTCAACCGGCTGTCCATCGGCTACGCCTTTGGGGCCTCGCCTTAGGGTCCGCCTCACCCTGCGCTGATTGCCATGGCGCAGGAACCCTTGGGTTTACGGTGTCCAAGGTTTTCACTTGGATTTGCGCGTACTCATTCCGGCATCCTCACTTCCGGCCGCTCCAGGCCAACGTTTCCACGGGCCCTTCTCTGCTACAGGAACGCTCCCCTACCCCTCATGCACAGCATGAAGGCGAAGCTTCGGCGGGCCGCTTAATCCCGACCATTCTCGGCGCATTCACGCTGGACCAGTGAGCTATTACGCACTCTTTAAAGGAATGGCTGCTTCTAAGCCAACCTCCTGGTTGTCACGGCACGAACACATCCTTCGCTATACTCAGCGGCCACTTTGGGGCCTTAGCTGTCGCTCTGGGTTCTTTCCCTCTCGCCGTTGGACATTATCGCTCAACGACTGCCTCCCGAGGTCCATCAGTCAGGTATTCGGAGTTTGGTTGGGGTTGGTAGGCCGCTTTGGCCCCCGCGCCCATCCAGTCGCTCTACCCCCTGCTGACATTCGGCTTGCGCCGCCTCGAGGCCCTACCTCAATAGATTTCGGGGAGAACCAGCTATCTCCAGGCTTGATTGGCCTTTCACCCCTACCCACAAGTCATCCGAGCGGTTTTCAACCCACACCGGTTCGGGCCTCCACTGGGTGT
>JBBRRV010000382.1:0-1832 GCA_038246075.1 Bacteroidales bacterium | reverse complement strand
TTCACCAATTCATAAAACACACTTCTTTGAAACAAGACTGGGAGACGGGCAAAAAGCACCAACCACCGACCTGTCACTTGCTAACTGCTATCGGTGCAAAGGTATACAAGTTCTCTTATATTTATAAAAAAGGAATCATTTTTGGGGACTGTGAGAGGCTCCCCCCGTCAGTTACTGACGGGGCAGTCTACTCGATTGGCAGTAGGGCATTATTGTCCTATCGGTTTTAATCCACTTGTCTTAATACGTGATTCCATATAATTTTTCAACTCCTCAAATGACATATTTTGAGTCTCAATACTAATTTTATCACGTATTTCACGCATCATTTTTACTGCGTCAAACGATTTTTCTTTTTTAGTCTTCATAATGCAATAAATCTTTAGGACTACGTATCTCAATCATAGGGTATCCTAGTCTGTAATTGACAGAATTATACCCTTTAATCCTATCCAGATTTACAATATGTTTAAAGTTCCAACTTGCGAAAATGTCAACCCTGTTAATCGTCGCAAGCGCAATGTGTCTGCAATCTTCAAGACTTGTCTTTCCTACAACTTTTTCAGAAATATATGTATCAGCTAATTTAATCGCCTCTTCAGTCAATTGAATCCGCTCAAACTTATCAGGACTGAATTACTCAATAATTCTCGAACGTTTTGTGGCGCACCAATTAACTCTAAATCTAACAAATCAGACACTACAAAAACTACCTCGCCATTTTCAAGACGTTTGAATAATCCTTGCGTTACCTCATTAAACTCTTCGTCGAAGTATCCTCCTACAACAGACGTATATATGTAAATTCTTTGTTTCATTATTCATTTTTTACAAAGATACAAAGATTAATAATCAAATCGAAATCTCTGAGTAGTAGTCTTTTTGCCTTACTTCCAAAGGCTGCGGTATGCGACTTTGGGGACTGCGTGACTACGAAACTATTCCTCATTACCGAACTTGCCAGCGAGCGATGAACTTGCCTAACCACTAAACCCCAAATGACGTATGACCGCTTGTGTGCGCCCTGCATGAGCAGCGCACACTTAGTGTAAGCTCTGGAAAAATTCCAAAAATACTAATTTTTCCGTAAGAGCCAAACATTAAGTGTGCATTTTTCCAGAGGGTGAAAATCCCTTACTCACGGGGTCGTGCCCGAAGAGTTAGCAAGTGGCAAGGTGGTTTGGGGTAACCCATGCACTGAAGGAAGCCAAACGGCAAAATCCGGTACTGACGGACAGGAACGGGATATGAGGCATGAATGTCTGGGTAAGCAAGCACATCTTTGTGAAGCCCAACGAACACCAAAAGGACAGTTATGTAGATCCCGCAGGCATTGGAGGAAGGAAAAAGCTATTACCAGGGGAGGTCTCATCGACCACGTGTTGGCAATGGTGAGAAGTCAGCAGAGGCCATAGTAGCTGGCAAAACGAGCCGTCATAGAGAGACGGAGGTCTCAATGAGCCAGTGAAGGGCTGAACATTAAGATGTTCCAAATGCAACAGGGAGGTTTATCCAGCCCTGCTATAAGCGGAACAGGGCAAACAAAGTAAACAATAGCGGATGATTGAACAGGTACTAAACCCTAGAAACGTGATGCGGGCATATCGCCAAGTGGTGTCGAACAAAGGTTCGGCTGGCGTGGACGGTATGTGCGTGAAGGAACTGTATGCATACCTGCTTAAAAACAGGGAACAAATTGAATCCGACATCCGTTTGGGAAAGTACTTTCCACAACCCATCCGAGGGGTAGAGATACCCAAAAGCAACGGAAAGAAACGCCTTTTAGGCGTTCCCACCGTCATCGACCGATTATTGCAACAAGCCGTTGGTCA
>JBBRRV010000381.1:0-1841 GCA_038246075.1 Bacteroidales bacterium | reverse complement strand
TGTACTGATTTACTTTTTCCAATGAAGTTTTTTACGTAAGTTTTCATGACTTTATTTTTTAAAATTAAATGTTATGCGAGGTGAAAAGTGAAGCATGGAAGGGTAGTCAAAGAGGAACGGGAATACCGGATCACATTGAGGATATGCCGGGAGAATCCTTGAATGAAGGGACTGGTACCAAGAATTTCTATGTGCTAGGTTAAGCAAGAATAATCAGGAGAAATGAGATTTTAAATTATTGGGGAGTTAGATAACGACAAAAAAAGAGGACGAAGCCTCTGAAGTTTATCCGAAATACGGATTCCCTGTTCCGGCATAAACTTCTTCATCTGCAGCTGAAGAACGGAATTCACGGTACGGAACTTCACCACAGCTCAGGCAATAAACCTTTTGGTCAGATGGCCAATAATAGATGCTTGTGCCTTTTTTAATGCTACAGCTGCATTTTGAACAGCATGAATTAAACTTTGCAGTGATTTTCCGTGGATCGTTTGAATAGCTTTTGATAGTGATTTGAGTTTAAAAGTTAAATGTTAAAAACTGATGATTTGATGGTGTTCCAATTTCCATGTTCGTGGAAGCAGGACAACCAGTTCGTTATATGACTCGGCCAGTTCTTCGATCCAGGGATGTTCCCGAATGCTATGGTCGTCAAGATAAGGACTAATGCAAAACATCATGGCATTAAGAATCCGGTCTGCTGTGGTGATATCTATTTCTAAATTCATTTCATTATCCTCCTTTAGTTTAAGTTTTTGCTGGTTGTTGTTTCGGTTTCAATTTTCTGAGAGCCCCAGAATGCCCTCATGTCGTCCATCGACTGAACCTTGCCGCTTCGTTTGCGGTATTCGCCTTTGTGCCAGTACCAGGCGGTCTTCGGATGGCTGAACATGAAGCCAAGGCTTTTGAGTGTTGTACGGGTTGGAAACGTGTTTCCAGTGATCCAGATCCAGGAGCCAATGATTTCGATTTCGACACCTTGCAGAAAAATGATCCTGTCGAGCATTTCTTTGATTTCTTCGGAAACCTGCTGCTCGTATTCCTTCCGGCCTTCTGAAAATTCTGCATTCCCGTTGATCAGCTTTTTGGAAAGCCTTTCGTACTGATCGTTCAAAATCTGCATCAGAACTGTGTCACCTCCTTTATCTGGATGATAGATAAAAGCAAGTCGTCGGTACTCCCTGCGGAGTTCATCCAGCGTTTTAACCTGTTCGAAAAATTTCATTTGATTTTGCTCCTGCCCCGGAGACTTATATTGGCATCTGGCTCGCCAGTTAATTTTGAGCCAACTATCCATTGAGCAGACCGGATTCTTGTCAATGGGCGAATGTCAGAAAACCTACCTCCTTTTAATATGCCTTTCGGCTACTCAGGGAACGGTAGGTTTTTGACCGAGCACGAAGTGTTGCTTCGATCTGCTAAGCCTCCAGTATAATAATCGAAGTAACCCTTGACTTTTCCGGGATGCGTAAATAACTTCGGGGCAAAATTGAGTGAGAGTAAACCCTCTTAGGTTGATGAATTTGGCATAAAAAAAGAGGCTTTTCGCCTCTTTAAATTTGGTTGAGTTGTTCCGGTTAGTTCCTGTAACAACTCAAATAGGTCTCGTATTCTAACCTGACCGGTTCCCGATCGAGTGTTTCAGTAGCTCCTTCGAAATAAATTGAATTCAGATACTCTACGAAAGCTTAATAAATAGTGGTATTGTCCTGAACTTGTTGGGCTGATTTTGAAGTGTAAGTTTTCATTGGTCATTGTGGCATTTTGAAAATGTACGACCATAAAAAAAAGCCTTATCGGCTTTCTTTTTAAAAGGTTCAGTAAGGAAAATCATCCTCTGG
>JBBRRV010000380.1:0-1845 GCA_038246075.1 Bacteroidales bacterium | reverse complement strand
TGGGTAACAGCTAAAAAGGCCAATAATGAGTCCTTTTTTATCGGGAATAAATCAAGTCCATGGTTTGTTGTTGCTTATGGCATGATCGGGGCTTCCCTTTCAGGTGTTACTTTTATGTCCGTCCCGGGCTGGGTAGGCGATACACAATTCACGATGATGATGGTTGTTTTTGGCTATCTCGTAGGTTATACCATCATCGCATTGATTCTGCTGCCACTTTATTACCGGCTTAATCTTACCTCCATATACAGTTATCTTGAGCAACGCTTTGGCTTCTGGACCTACAAAACAGGGGCTTTCTTTTTCATCCTCTCGCGCGTTATCGGTGCTTCATTCCGGATGTTCCTGGTTGTGAATGTCCTCCAGATCTTCATTTTTGATGCCTGGCATATTCCATTTATACTTACTGTAGGAGTTTTTATCCTGCTCATTATCCTTTATACCTTCAAAGGTGGCATTAAAACAATTATATGGACCGATACCCTTCAAACCACATTTATGCTTGCAGCAGTCTTCATCTCTATCTGGATGATTTCGGATCAGCTTCATCTGTCCATAGCACAATTAATCACTAAAGTAGCACACAGCGATTACTCCAGAATTGTTGTGACCGACTGGCACGACAAACGCTTTTTCATCAAGCAGTTTCTGAGCGGGATTTTCATTGCCATTGCCATGACGGGGCTCGACCAGGAAATGATGCAAAAAAACCTGAGTTGCCGCAACCTGAAGGATGCCCAGAAAAACATGTTCAGTTTCAGTATTGTGCTTGTTTTCGTTAACCTGATATTTCTCTTCCTGGGCGCTGTGCTCCTGATTTTTGCAAAGCAGCGCGGGATCGAAATGCCGCTGCGCTCCGACGACCTCTTCCCGATTTTATCCCTTCGTTACCTTGGACCAGTCGCCGGACTGGTTTTCATGATCGGACTTATTTCTGCCGCATATCCCAGTGCCGACGGTGCACTTACCTCTCTTACCACTTCATTTAGCATCGATTTTATGGGATTGGCTAAAAACAAGAAGCTGAATGAAACACAAAAACGCCATGTCCGTTACAGGGTGCATGTTGGATTTGCCATATTACTGATGTTCGTAATAGTACTATTCCGCTCCATCAATGACAGGGCCGTGATTGACAAGTTATTCACGGTCGCTGGTTACACCTACGGCCCCTTACTCGGGCTCTTTTCATTCGGATTGTTCACCAACTACAGCGTAAAAGACAGATTCGTACCATGGATTGCCGTGGCTTCACCTGTAGTGTGTTATATTATCTCCGATTATTCTATATTCTTATTTGATGGTTACAAGTTTGGCTTTGAACTGCTTATTATGAACGGGGCTTTGACGTTTGCTGCACTATGGATGATCAGAAAAAAAAGGGCCTAGAGTGCCTAGAGTGCCTAGAGTGCTTAGAAGTGCTTAGAGTGCCTAGAGTGCACTAGAGTTGTGGATCAGCGTGATTATTCAATTCCAGGACAGAAATATGACCAGGCAGCCTTTACTTCGGACACTTATCCGTACTTTAGTCAGCCTGAACTCCAAACTTCCGTAACTTTAAAAACTATAATCGTATAAATTAAAAATATCTTACATTAAATGTTTAACTCCAGGCACTCCCAACTTCAGGCACTTTAACAACAGGCACTTAAAAACTATAATCACATAACTTAAAAATAAATTTCATTAAATGGTTAACTTTATGCACTCTAGGCACTCCCAACTCTAGGCACTTATTACTCAAGCCTATTACCACAAAACATCGAACCTATGACCAACATCCGATTCACAGCACTCGAAATGGCGATTTCCAGGCCAAGGCGTAACCTCGATTTTATAACCGGG
>JBBRRV010000379.1:0-1847 GCA_038246075.1 Bacteroidales bacterium | reverse complement strand
TAATCATCTGCATAGCTCCCTGATTTTGCATGATGGACCCTCCCCAATAATTTAGGTCATAAATATGTGGTGTATCAAACCAACTGTTGATATTCATCACTATTTCAACCTGGCGCGTTTTGTCCTGCTCAATCGTGAACGTAGCGTTGGGTAACTTCACACTGATATAATTCTGAACAAAGGCATAGATAGAATCAAAAGCAATCACATTGCTTTTATACAACTGGCCTGTCCCCAAATGAAATGCAAAGTTATCGGTAACATTATGTGTATTATTCCATTTACCGTTAATCATCATATAATGGTATCCTCCACCCAGTATGTCGGGCCACATCATATTAACCTCCGGCGGATTTACGAACCTGAAGGATTGATTTTTTTCTTTGGTTATTCCAAAAATAAAGGAAATGGAGTCGTATGACCCGACAGGAATGCTATCGAATACTTCCCAAATGAGTGTTGAAGGAATGTCAATATCAACATAATGAATGTCGGTCCAGAGGCTGATAAGTTTGATGGTGCCATCTGATTTGTGAAGTTTAACATCCGAAATAAAGTACATGAGTTGATTTATCTCATATGGATTTCCGGCAGCATTCACATATTTAAGCTTATCCTTCTGCAGTGGTTCTCCATCCAAAAGGTGCGTAAAATGAAAAGTTATATGACCTGAAGGAACTAAAGGGTGAGGCTTGTCTTTATGGCAGGAGCTTAAAGTCACCATAAATACACTAAGTAATATTACAGCCAGGGTAGGTTTCATAACGATCAGATTTCAACATTCACCTGTATGAAAAACACGCGGCCCGGCTCATAAAGTTTTTCGGTGCTGCCTGTTAATTTTCTGTTGAGGTGCTCGTAATATGATTTATCAAAGATATTATTAACACCAGCGGTTAAGTTAACCGGATTACTCATTTCATATGTACATACCATGTTTAACAGGGAAAAGCCCGGTGTTGCAGGCTCATAAAACGCCTGTGATACATGTTGCTGTTGTGCAACTAATTTATAGGATACCTTTGGTATCAGTTTGCCCTTCAGAAAGTGGTAATACACAGTCAGTGTTGACTCAAAAGGTGGTATTTCAGGAACTGCGTCATGCTGGATGACGGTTTCGCCGGTAACCTGGTTTCCGTTTAGCAGGTATTTAGATACAGCAGGTATGCGGCCATAGGTAAGCGCGGCAACAAAACTGCCTCCAAATTTGTAAGAGAGCGGGGAAGTATAGCCCATTTCGAAGCCTGTAAAGGTAACATAGTCAACATTGACAAATTGTTTTACGCCTGGCGCACCAAGAGTTCCCGGAGTAATCACAGAGGTAGGGAGCATTATTGCCGAGATATAATTATGCACATTGGCATAAAAACCATTGATATATAAGTTGCCAAACTTCAGATCCGTATATTTAACCGTGAGGTCGGCTTCCTGATTGGTCTCAGGCCTGAGTTGCGGATTGCCAAGGTAATCATAATTGTCGTAGCCAACACTGAGCAATTTGATATAGCGTTCGAGCATGTTTGGACTCCGGGTGCCGCGGCTAATGGCTAAAGATGCGGAAAGATCATCAGTGAGCTGGCGCGTTACGCCAAGGTTTGCGCTAAGGTTAACAAATGCTGAATGGAGATTATTATAATATTCAACGCCGTTTTTAATCAGTTTTAAGGTGTCGCCGGAGTTTGCGGTATTGAAATCAATGCGCAGAGCAGCATCAACAGAAAATGATTTCAGCAATGTATTGTATGTTGCGAAAAATCCTGCATTTCGGATGATGGCTGCCTTCCAGAGGTTAAATTTTTTAGTGGAGGTGGTTCCCATCATCTGCATGGTCATGCTGCGGGTTCCAT
>JBBRRV010000378.1:0-1854 GCA_038246075.1 Bacteroidales bacterium | reverse complement strand
TCAAGGCAAATCCGGTCAAACCCAATGGCGAATCACTTAGCACTGGAAAAGAACTGTATCTGAAGCATTGTACTTCCTGCCATGGAAAAAGCGGAACGGGCGACGGGGCCAAGGCAGCCATGCTCAAAACACCATCGGGCAGTTTCAGGCTTCCGGTTTTTCAAAACCAGACAGATGGCGCCATTTTTTACAAGATAAGGCAGGGAAAAAATGAGATGCCGGGCTACACAAAAAGAATACCCGATGCAGCAGATATCTGGAGTATGGTAAATTACCTCCGGCAGCTAAAGTAGCAGTTTGCAGGCAGGGCGGCTATTGGCCCGGACCGCCCTTTGCAGGGATTTATATTAAACAAAAAGCCCCTTCGAAAAGGGGCTCTTTGTATTATACCAATATTAAATTAAAGTACGATAATGCCAAGATTGGTTGACGATCCTATGACAACTACCTTGCTGATAACAGTAACAGGCAGAAGGGGAAGGTCAGGCGTTACGGTAATGCTATAGGTTCCAGCAGGAAGTCCCGAAATAAGGAACTGACCATATACGTTGGTAACAGAAGAATAACTAATGCCACCGGCTGTAGCTGTTACCGTGGCAATGGTGCCAACCGGCGTAATGCTACCTTTTATGGATCCGGTTAAAGCAACTTCAGTGGTTCTGATGACAGGTTTCAGTGAATATCCACCGTTTCCTTTTGCAACAATAGACTGGTTGGCATCAAAGTCAAGCAGCATGCTGTATGAAACACCCGGCTCAAAGGTTTTGTGTACCTGGAGTTTTAATCCCGATTGTTGCGCACTCGGAGTATCCAGAGGATATGAAACGCCATCGATAATCACTGCGTTATTGGGCCCTAATATCAGTCGGATTTGCGAAACAGTTCCTGCATCCAGATCGCCTGATGCGATGAGTGTATCTAAGCCGTTTGAGAAATTAAGCAGGTTATAAACACCGGCGCTTGTGTTGAGCATAACAGTTGCTCCGCCATTACCTGTTACTTCTACACTCTGAATATCGATCATAACAGCATCATAGTTTGCCGGTGCATCGGTCATTTGGATCGAAAGATGTGACTTGTCTGAGCTTTTGCTGCATGAAGGCGTCATGAAGGCGAATACACCGATGCATGATACATATAAAATATTCTTTATTACTGAAGCTATTCCTGTTTTAAGTTGTGTAGTGTCCATGATTTTTTTGTTTTAGTTTTTATTTAGAAATTACAGTGCAAAGTTGATGCCATTCATACCGGATACTGTTACATAATTAAAAATAAGATTTACATAATTCACACCATAAGCGGTTTACATATTTTTAACGGCAGCGGTTAACTTGCTGGCGTTAGTGATCCTGCATGGCAGTGGACCGGCAGCATCTACATTTCAACACGAAAATGTTTAACAAAAAAAATAAAAAATTAAACAAAATGATTTTTTCGTTGTTTATGGTCATTATTTCAAACTAAATCTTAAAAACCATGCATATGAAAAACAACTCCTTAAAAAACAGGATTTCCATGGGGATCATGGGAACCTTCGCAGCAGTATTAATATTTTCCGCTTGTAAAAAGGAAGATAGCGGCCCTGCTTTGCAGCCGCAGCAGTCTCAGGTAAATGATATCGCCAAAACCCTTGAAACCTATGACCAGCAGATCTCATACTTTGACCAGCAGGACTTAAAATCGTCTGAAAGATCCTACCGGTTCGATATTCGGAGGGTCACATTTTTTACACTTTTCAGGGCCTTGCAGGTAACAGGTCTTACATGGACCGTAGCCACCGAAAAGCTCACCATTTTTGCCCCCACGGATTTCGCTTTTGCAAAGCTTGGTCTGAATCCTTCCAACATCGAT
>JBBRRV010000377.1:0-1854 GCA_038246075.1 Bacteroidales bacterium | reverse complement strand
CCGGGATTCCACGTCAAAATAAAAATCCCTTTATTTACGTCCAATTGGCGATGAATTTTTGGGAATTTTCTCTATTGTATCATTTTTCATCACCCCTTGCCACAAATTTACGAATATTTTTTGAGAAGTTTTCTGATTTTGAAATTTACAAGTTAAAAGACATTGTAAAGCAGAATATTTGGCATGGTAAACAGACCTCGTAAAACATACCGAAGCCAATATCGAAATATTCGACACTATCTTGTTAGAGCAGGCAATTTTCATACACATCTTTGTACGGATACTTTGCTGAGAGCTTCATCACTACATACCTTGCAGTTCTGATAATTTTCGCCGCAAGAAAAAGATACTTCAATCGGAATGTCTTGATTTGCTGTCGGTATTCTGAAATGCTTAATGAATCAAATTTGAACAGTAAAAACAGATTGTATGAAAGCATCATCATCTGAAACACAGCCTCATTTGCCCAAAATGATTTTAGCAAAAGATGGCCAACCGCCATATCGTATTTAGCTTCCTTGATGTAATTTTCAGCGTTGCCACGTTTTTCGTAAGAAATGACAACTTTTTCCGAAGGTAGTTCGGTATTGGTCACAAAGAAAAAGTATTCATATTCATCGCCTTCCAGGAGGGATAATTGTGCCCTGTCTTTTTCTGGTTTCAACACGCGAGATACGACAAATCTTCTGTCTTTGTCCCATGTGTTTAGTTTCGTAAAAAGCTCAGCAGTTTCCCTGCCTTCTTTACCTTTTATGAATAAAATAGATGGGTCTGTAACGTGAGAGGCAAGGGTTGGATACTCTTTTCCCTTTATCAAATATTTGCAACCGGCGGATTCGATGGTTGCAATAATATCTTCATCAAAATATCCACTGTCCATGCGAAACATGATTTCTAAATCATCCGTTTTGATATGGGCAATGATCTCTTTGATCATTTCAGCCGCGCCATTTGCGGTATACGTGTTGCCGCTTCTCACAAATCCAGTGATATAGGCCTTCAATTCATCACAGAAAGCAAACTGGATATTGTAACAAAAGTTGCCAAGCATTTTGGGATTATATCCTTTCGTTGTTCCTTCTTGATGGCCTTCGACATTGATAACGCTGCTGTCAATGTCGACTGTGATGGATGTCAGCTTGTTTTTAAAAAGCAGTTTTTTGAAGACTTTGAAATTGATATCTCTGAACATATGAGTTGTTTTATAGCTAAAGTTTGATAAAAATCTGGATACCGTTTCAGGTTCCTTTACTAAAATATCAAACTCGGTAATCAATGGATCGCCTTGCAGCAGTTTGAGCCGTTCCAATTTGTCAATTCCAATAAAGTGACCGCAGAGCATCGTTTTAATGTGGTTCATCTTAATTTTGTTGGTTGATTCATTATCAAATACAAGATCGTTGTCAATAAGTTCAAAAATCCCATTGGCCTTCGCACTTTCGAACAGAAGAAATAAGCCCGCATTTGAGGTTAGATTCTTGGCTGAAAAATCAATTTTATTGATCACATTTAAGTCCTTCTGCACCATTACTGTTTATCTTATCTACTCCAATTTTAACATGCAGGAGGTGAAAGTTGGATGATTCAACCGCTTTTTCTTTCACCCAATGGGTGAAAACCAAACTTGACAAAACCCTTTTGTTTTCAGGCTGAAGCGGCAGGGCGATTGCATGAGGTTATATTTTTACAGGAAAAGTGGGGCTTGTGAACTTGTTTTTGTCAATGTTTGGCTAAAAGCCCTGTTTTTATACGGCTTTTGGAGCGTTGGTGGGAGGAAAAAGCCATAATGCAAATAGCCTGGCTGAAAAGTTTTTTTCGTGTGTTTTTTGATTAATTGACACGTAGAATGCGGGT
>JBBRRV010000376.1:0-1860 GCA_038246075.1 Bacteroidales bacterium | reverse complement strand
TGTAATCGGTAAATAACAATGCACAGTTTTCGGTAAATAAGAATACACAGAATTTGGTAACAATGGTGCACAGTTTTCTTTTCATTTGGGCATGCCCAAATGAAAAGAAAGTCAACTTTGCCGGGGTACTAAAACCCGGAATTATGAACCAATATCTTAATAAGTTGATCATGTACCATGAGATTCACAAAATGAACCGAGAAGGGTTCTCAAAATCAAAAATCAGTCAATATCTGGTTGTAAACCGACGCACGGTTAACCGCATTTTATCGATGGATGAATTGCAGTTTGAAGCGTTTCTTGAGTCGCTATCCCAACGAAGTAAGGAGTTATCCTTCTACGAGGATTGGGTAAAAGGCAAACTGGAACTATACCAGGAAACCTCTTCCGCTCAAATGCACGACTGGTTATTGGAACATTTTCCGGATTTTCCTGGCGTAACATCCAAAACAGTTTACAACTTTGTGATGTGGGTTAGGCAGAAACATAATTTGCCACAAACAAGGCCAATACGTGAATACAATGCCGTTGAAGAACTTCCTTACGGGTTGCAGGCGCAAGTTGACTTTGGACAGTACAACATGCGTGACGGGCTGGCTAAGCGGGTTAAGGTCTGGTTCTTTGCCATGTCACTATCTCGTTCACGGTATAAATATATTTTCTTTTCAGATATCCCTTTTACCAGCCATACGGCTATTGAAGCACATGAGAAGGCATTTTCATTTTTTAATGGAATACCGGATCAGATAGTTTACGACCAGGATAAACTGTTCCTGACGGACGAAAACAGGGGTGATCTATTGCTGACAAGTGCATTTAAGGATTACTGCAGAGAACGTAAGTTTCATTTGCACTTTTGCAGAAAGGCTGATCCTGAAAGTAAGGGCAAGATTGAAAATGTTGTTAAATATGTCAAGCAGAACTTCTTATACAACAGACCTTTCAGTGATATTTCTCTGCTTAACACTGAAGCCCTGGCATGGCTTTTACGAACAGCAAATGCAAAGCCTCATGCTGGTACCCAGAAGAGCCCTTTTAACGAATGGTGTATCGAACAGCTCTCTTTAACCCCGTTTATTGCCGTTGCAGTAAAGCCTGCAACAATATTATATACTGTGCGCAAAGACAATATTATATCGTGGAAAGGAAACTTTTATACACTTCCATCCGGTACTTATAAAGGGCGGGGGACACAGGTAAGTGTATCACAAACTGACGGTTTGCTCAATATCTGTTCATTAAAAGGTGTTCATGTTTGCTCTGCTACCGTATCCACCGAGAAAGGCAAGACGATAGTTAATACTGATCACAAAAGGGATAAATCCGGCAAAATACAACAACTGATTGACGATATCTCATTGCTGTTTGATAATCAGGACTTGTCAACGCAATATATGGCAAGCATCCATAAAGAGAAACCCAGATACATACGTGATCAACTTATTTTGTTGAGACAAACCCTGGCGAAGTTCAATAAGCAGATGATTAATAAAGCATTGGAATACTGTGTTGAGATGAAAGTATATAGTGCAAACGATTTTAAATCTGTTGCAGAAAGCTTCTTAAAGGAACAATCGCAGACTGAAGCCAACAAATTGAAGCCAACATTAACCAATCCACTTAGCGGAATAATCACCGATGTAGCGACTTGCCAGCCAATGAAAAGCTCAATTTACGATTATGAACACCTAATGCAGAGAGGCAATTGATCATGGAAAAGAAACAAATTATACAATCCCTTTGTCTTCAGTTTAGAATGAGTGGCATGGGTGCCAGTCTTGACCAGGCACTTAGAGAAGCAGAAAGTGGAACCGTTAGTTTTATCGACTATACCATCAGGCTTTTGCAGGCAGAAGCCCT
>JBBRRV010000375.1:0-1860 GCA_038246075.1 Bacteroidales bacterium | reverse complement strand
GTTTAGGACGCCGGGATGGTGTCAAAACCAGCCACCTCATGGGACTGATCAATGAACTGACCAATACGCGCAACATCAAGATGGGACGCATCGACATCATGTTCAATTCCTCTTTTGTAGAAGTTGACGCGCATTCAGCCAACCAGGTCATCGAAGCCTTTGCCGATGCCGTTTACAACGGACGCAAGGTAACGGCTGCCATATCGGCTGGCCGCGAAGGCGCAGGTGCCCGACCGGAACTGGGAAGCTACAGGGCAAAACCATCATACGGAGAAAAATCCAAATCCTATGGTGATAAATCCAAGTCGTATGGCGACAAATCCAAATCTTACGGAGAAAGAAAACCCTATGGCGACCGCGAGAGTTATACGGACCGCAAACCTCATTCGGATTCTCCTTCAGAACGTCCTTCGGAACGGAAGAAGTTTCCCCCAAAGAAGCGCGGACAATAAACAATACGATTAAAATATAAAAGCCGTTTGGGATAGTTCCCAGACGGCTTTTTTATTAAATAGTATCTGGGTAGTGTCTAATTTTGAAGTGCCTAAAGTGCGCTAGCGTGCACTAGAGTGCCTAGAGTTGGGGGATTACGGTATTTATTTCGTTCCCGAAGCGAGAAACCGTTCCGCTTCAATCGCCGCCATACACCCTGTGCCGGCGGCAGTGATAGCCTGTCTGAAAATATGATCCTGCACATCGCCGGCGGCAAAGACGCCTTCCACGCTGGTGCGGGTGCTTCCGGGGACGGTTTTGATATAACCCATTTCATCAAGGTTGAGATGGCCTTTAAAGACATCGGTATTTGGTGAATGCCCGATGGCCACAAAAAATCCCTGAATCTTTATTTGTTTTGTTTTATCTGTTTTTGAATGTTTCAGTGTGGCTCCGGTGACTACTTTGCCGTCACCTGTAATTTCAACAGTCTGATGGTTCCATAAGACTTCGATATTCGGTGTGTTGATGACCTTGTTTTGCATGGCCTTTGAAGCGCGCAGTTCGTCGCGGCGAACGATGAGGTAAACTTTCTTACACATTTTAGCCAGGTAGGTGGCTTCTTCGGCGGCGGTATCGCCCCCTCCCACTACGGCCACATCCATGCCGCGGAAGAAGAATCCGTCGCAGGTGGCGCAGGCGCTTACGCCATAGCCGTTATATTTTTTCTCTGATTCGAGGCCCAGCCATTTGGCTGTGGCGCCGGTGGCAACGATGACCGATTCGGCCACCACTGTTTTTCCGTCGTCGTCGGTGACTTTAAAGGGCCGTTTCGCGAAATCAACTTTTGACACGATTCCCCAGCGCATTTCGGTGCCAAAACGTTCGGCCTGTTTTTTAAGGTCCTCCATCATCTCCGGGCCCATGGTACCATCGGGATAGCCGGGGAAATTATCCACCTCGGTGGTGGAGGTTAATTGTCCGCCGGGTTGCAGTCCGAGGTAAACAACGGGTTTCAGGTCGGCACGGGCAGCATAGATAGCGGCGGTATATCCGGCAGGACCGGATCCGATGATGAGGCAATCAATTTTTTCGGGGTCTCCGGACTTTTTTGTTGTAGGGGCTTCTGTCATCTTAAGTTTTATTTGGGTGATCTGTATGGCTTTTTGTGATCGTTTCATGCGGGTACAAAATTATGCTTTCTTCTGTGATTGTCATAAACCATGCCAGCGGAATTTTTCATATCAACCTGTCAGCACAAGGAGATGATGGGCTGTTTGCGTCTGCCAAACTGTCGGACAAATTAAATTCGGATAGACATCATAATTATTGTACTTTTGCCCCCTGTTTGACCGGGGTGTGGCGCAGTTGGCTAGCGTACTTGCATGGGGTGCAAGTGGTCGGAAGTTCGAGTCTTCTCACCCCGAC
>JBBRRV010000374.1:0-1868 GCA_038246075.1 Bacteroidales bacterium | reverse complement strand
GGGTTTCTTGACTTGTAATGCTGTCGCATTGGTATGCGGGCATTAATAGTTCCATATCTTGTAGTGTTAGCCAATGTATAGTCCATCACTTGGCTATCCGGGTAAAAGAAAAATCTTTCAAAGTCTTTCTTATCCGGCTGCTTTGCATGTGCACGATAGGGCATTCGACGACTTGTTATCATTAAATGCCGTTCCTGCCTTTCATCTGCTAACTCTTTATAGTCTGAGACAGTTAGCTCGGTGTCATTGAGTAGGTCTGGATTCCAAGGCATGTCGGACGTAACATCAATCAGCTCACACATTTCAAGCTCTTGCTGCGTTGGTTTTCGAATTTTAAAAGTCATCATGCCTTCGACCATTGTGAACGGGATCACAAATTTTTCAATTTCCATACATGCTCCCCCTCCATGACGCCGAGCGACATCGTCGATCTTAACGCCATATTCCCTTAGCTGTACTGTCGAAAATAGCGTATTTGCATGCTTTCCGAGGAGGGTCGCTTCGTTTACACGTAGTAAGACTGTTGCCGGTTGATCTGGGTTGTCACTTAATCCGTCATGGGGTAGGTCAACCGCTGTTATTCCCGATCCAATAGGGACATTCTTGCTTATAGTTTCTCGATTGTCGTACCCAACTAGTTCGACAATTCTTTCGGAAACGTCACAAATGTGCCACGCATGACCACCTAAGCCACAAGTGTCACTTGCACTGTCCAAAAATGCAAGTTCATAGGGGTCAGCATCATTTGTTTTAACTCGCCATATGCGTTTTCGGTCAACTATGCGTTGATTTGTAGGTGATGGAACCACTCGTGTTGCCATCATACGTCGCCATTCCAATTCCGTATGTCTTGATTCATCAGCAATAGCCATACGGATCAATTCTGGGTCTGTCCATCTTGTCCAAGCGCTGTGATGGAAGGGATTCATGCAATAGCTGGTAGACTCGTTCTGGTCATGAAGAGTTTTTACCTCTGGATAAGCTGTCTTATACCAGTAGCGAAGGTATGGCCATATAGCTGGAGGGTTCTCTTCCTTGATGCGTTTAATCAATATGTCATCCTTGACATTAGGATTGTATCTTTCGGATTCTTCTTCTGATTCAATTGCATCCAAATAGTGCCAATTTTCTTCAATATATTTCGCAATTTCTTGAGGTATAAGTAGAATAGCTGCATCAAAGAGAAGCGTCATTTCTGCACGAGTCCAAATACGGTATTGGACATACCATTCACCATTGTCCCATAGTAGATCCAAAACACGTATACGAGCCAAACAAAAGTGACAAAAGTCTTTTTGCTTGATCAATGCCGTTGGTAATGGATCTTGATCATTCTCACTGTCAAGTATTTCGTTCATGACATCGCCTTCTCTCCTGAAGAATCTGTCAAACGACTTTTGACGTTTCATATTTAGTTTTGCACGACGATAAGGGGTAACCGTGGGTTTAAATAAGTTGTACTTGTCGAGTAAGTCCGTAGCTTTGTTCTCGACCAAATACTCCTTCACCCCTTCATAGATCTGAAAATCTTCCACCAAATTCATAGGGATAACAAGTACAACATCGTCAATATGCACGTAGAACATCATCATGGCATCTTTCTTGGACGAGCTAGGCTTGTGTCCAACAATAGTATAGGTCACTTGATCAGGGTCCATGTCCGTGTACGGTATAAAGAACCTTTCCCAATCCTCTTTTGGAGTGTTAGCATCCAACTTATCCTTTTCTTTATCACATTCACACTTGTCAATGTAGCCTTGCCAAATCTTTTCGCCCGGACTGCTAGGTTCATAGTCCTCCTGCTTAATTTTCACCGGTGTTGGCTTAATAATTTCCCAGCGGCACACACGCTTCATGATATCAGGTTT
>JBBRRV010000373.1:0-1869 GCA_038246075.1 Bacteroidales bacterium | reverse complement strand
CCTAAGATCCTCCCCTTAAAAACTACGAAAATTCCATGTGGTCGATCCCCCGGGAGAACATGATAGTTCCAGTGGATTGATGAATCAAGTGTGGACTAAAGAATCGAACTACTTATGCTGAACCGATATTAGACTTACCAGGCCCAGCCCTAAGATCCTCCCCTTAAAAACTACGAAAATTCCGTGAGGTCGATCCCCCGGGCGAACATGATAGTTCCAGGGGAGTGATGAATCAAGTGTGGACTTTTTTCACTCTTCACTCCCGATAGCTATCGGGATCACTTTTCACTTACCAGACCCAGTCCTAAGATCCTCCCCTTAAAAACTACAAAAATTCCATGAGGTCGATCCCCCGGGTAAAGTATGATTTTTCCAGAGTTCTTTTAATTCAAGTGCTGGCTGAAAAAAATTCTGGCACCATGTTTAAGTATTTCCATGTTTGCCATTCTCGGAAAATAGTAACACAATTCTACCGAGCGGAGCGAGTGCAAGATAAAAGCAAAATATGAATCAGTTAACGGATCTGCGCTAATCATAGGGAGCTTATTCTGAAATTTTAGACGAATTGAGCGAAGCGATTTCACGATCACATTGAGCAATTTGATCTATAATCCGCGAAGATCAGCGTGAAATTTTTCTTCGAAATTACCTCGCAATCCCCCGAGCGCAGCGAGTAATCCTTAATCATTCTCCGTGAACCTCCGTGCTCTCCGTGTCTCCATGGTTCTCTTTTTTCTCCGTGGTTCTCTTCCTCCCAAACCACCTGAACCCAATCCACCCCGGCACAAACCCCACACTATTCGCCAGTTCATCCGTCATATCGAATGACCGCCCCAGGTGTGTGGCCGATTGCATATATTCCATGAGCAGTCCCCATGCCACCACGATGATAAAAGGCCAGAGTTGCTTAATTCCTATAAGCTTTGTCTGCCACGCCCACAGCATCAAAAAGGTAAACCCGGCATACATGCCCGCATGAATGAATTTATCGGCATACGGAAAAAGCATAATATGTGGCAGGGACTTCGACGGCCAGAGGCTTAGCAGGGTTATGATGAGCAGATATAAATAGAATAGTGTTTTTTTGAGCATGCCAATTTTCGTATGCGGTTTAGGCCGCAAAATTAGTTCAAAAATTCTGAAATAAATGTGTGGAAATGATGAGGGAGGGATGGAGCGAGGGGGCGAGTCAGGCGAGGGGGCGAAGGGAGCGATGGAGTGAGGGGGCGAGGGAGTGAGGGGGCGAGGGAGCGACTGGGCGATTGAGCGATGCTGAATTTGAGAAGTTTTAAAATTCCTGCCACAAAGGCACAAAGACGCCAAGGTTCACAAAGCATGATGATATTTATGACTGTTCGATTTCACGACCGTAAGACTTCGCAATTTCTCCTTCGAAATTACCCGGCGATCTGACGAGCGGAGCGAGTATAATTACAAAGCGAAATATGAAACAGTTAGCGGATCTACACTAATCAAATGGAACCCGACTGGAAATATTGTATAAACTGAGCGAAGCGATTTTTCGATCGTATTGAGTAATTTGATCTATAATCCGCGACCATCTGCGTGCCCTTCTTCTTCGAAATTACCCATCGATCTCCCGCGCGCAGCGCGTAACCTTCAATCATTCTCCGTGCACCTCCGTGTTCTCCGTGTCTCTGTGGTTACCTTCATTGCGAGCGCAGCGAGTAATTTGAATGCCCTTCTTCCTAAGAATTCCCCCGCGCCCTTACCCCAAATCCTTATTTATAAATCGTTCTCAAATACGTGTTTTCCGCTGCCACTTGTTGTGCTGTTATTGCACCTGATTGAATTCTATAGCCATAAAATGCGCCTGCAAATTCTCTTCCTGCTGAAGCTGCACCGTTG
>JBBRRV010000372.1:0-1870 GCA_038246075.1 Bacteroidales bacterium | reverse complement strand
TGACTCTTCTGCAAAAAGTCGATTTTAGCGAGCCAAAACTGGCATAAAAACGAAAGTGGGGCTTAGCAGGCGTTCGAAAAAGCCCCGCACAACTCCCAAAAAGACGACGTAAGCATATTCGATGTATCATTTTGGGGATCTTGGACATTATTTTGCTGCTTTTCCACTTGCAACCTGGCTTGCAGGTAGCGTTGAATACGCCGTACGTTGGCTATTGCGGCCGAACCGATCAGCATACAGGCGACGCGGAATTTTCCTCGCACCGGTAATTGTGCCTCCGGGAAGGGCAATTTGACACTGCGCACCGTCGCTTCTACCGCGGCCCGCAAGTTGCCCGCCTCGGATTTGTTTTCCTCGCTGCGTCTGCGGCGTTGGGAAGACTGCGCCTCTGTCTGGGTGAAACGCAAACGGAGGCGTGGATCGCGTTTGCCAGCCTGAGCCAGACACTTGCCTTCCTTCAACAGTGGACAGCCCTGGCAGACCGTCAGTTCAAAGCAGGCCACATAGCTCTTTTGTTGGTGCGTGGTATGCACCGGGACCTTCTGTCCGTCTGGGCAGGTAACTTGACTGGGTTTGCCGCTCTCCCCAAATTGGATCTCGAAATCAGCCAGATGCGGTTTGTCGGGATCCGGGTTGCGTCCACGAATGGCGCTTTGCGTGAGGGCCACCGCTTGTTCAGCCAGCACCGGGTCAGACTGTTTTCCGCCATAGCCACCATCGGTGTACATTTCTGTCAACGCACCGCGTTCCTTCAAGTTCGGGAGTGCTTCCGCCAGAAATTGATCGTCATCGGTGTTGTTGGATGCAAGCTGCACCTTGGTAATCAGTTGCAGTGGATTCTCTGGGTCACAGGTTTCTGTCACATTGGCTACATAGCCCTGGTAGCCTACCCCGCGCTTCTCCCGATAGGTGGCTTCCAGATCATCCGGCGATTGCAGACAGGCAGCACTCAATTCCGCATTGGGGATGGCACTGACCTCGCTCTGCTCCGTTCGAAAATGTTCCCAAAACACCCGTTCCAGAACCTGGTATACCGCCTGGTTGGCGTAGCCCGGCTTCAGTTCACGCACCAATTGCTGCATGAACGCGCCGATGCGCTGCAAATGGCTGCCCACTTCTTCCCCTTTCATCCGATACACGTAATGCCCGGCGTGTCCTTTCAGGTAGGGACCAAACGCCTCTGCGTAACGCTTTTGGTCTGCTTCATTCAGCATCCGCTCCACCCGTTGCAGCACTTCCACCAACAACTGCACCCGCCCCATCTGCCGGATGTTGCTCGATACCTGCACGCTGTCCATGCGCTGCTTGCCCGTTTTCACTTGATAGGCCGCCAGTTGCTGGTCCGTTACTTTCTCGAACGCTTGATCCAGCAGGTTGACCCCTTCGGTCTGCATATACCGGCTGAGACGTTCCCGAAAATAATACAATGTGCGCAGATCAAAATCCCCTTCCCCCAATTGTCGGTAGCCCAAGGCATACCGCACCTGGATATCGTAACAGAAGTTGTCGTACAGTTCTTCGTCTGTCCAGCCGTTGCCCGCTTTTAGAAATTCCAGTCCCACCAACGTATTGACCGCCACGTTCGGCCGCGATGGAATATCTGCATACAGTACCGCAAATGCTGTTTCATCGATCCGGCTGTAGATATCTCGGTAAAATACTCCGCTCCACGAATTCTCCAACCGCTTGCGCAGCTTTTCTGGCAATTCGTCGACATGACTGGCCAGTGGGATTTGCTGATGGCGGGTGTTCTTTTTGAACATGCTTTCCTCGTTCGGTGCTGGGCTGCTCCTATTATATTAAATTTTTCCCCGCTTGCTCAGGGTTGAATCTGGATACCTTTTCTCGTATCCTTTTTGCAGTGGAGTCA
>JBBRRV010000371.1:0-1874 GCA_038246075.1 Bacteroidales bacterium | reverse complement strand
TGGAACTCCATGTCAAAATAATATCATCCTCCTCGCAATCAAAATTGGCGGATTATGTCATGTTCGTTTCATTTTGCAAAGATAATAAATGTGAATGATGTCACATTAAGATACGCCATTCTTCACACTTACTTTTCTATATAGTTAATTTAATGAATATAACTTTGCCACATTATTCCACCTAAATATATAGTCATGGCTGAAAATGAAAAATTAGTAATTATAAGTACTACCGGGCCCGAAAACCAGGAAAAAGCAACCCTTCCTTTCGTAATAGCAACGGCCGCACAAACTGTTGATGTGAAAGTAGTGGTCATTTTACAGTCAACAGCTGTTTTACTGGCAAAAAAAGGAAATGCCAAACATGTAAATGCCCCGGGTCTGATGCCGCTTGAAAAACTGCTGGATACCTTTATTGAATTAGGAGGAGAATTAATGGTTTGCTCACCTTGTATCAAAGAAAGGTTTATCAAGGAAGAGGAACTTGTCGCAGGATCTAAACTTGTAGCCGCAGGAACAGTTGTCGAAGAAATATTGTCAGCAACTTCAGTAGTTACTTACTAATAATATTATTTAAAGCAACATTTTTCAACTAATGGCATAGTGAAGCAAGGTGATAATAAGATTTTAAGGCTAACATATAATAGAAAACAGAAATGGAAATTGAATTGGAATTAAACGTTGAGGAACAAATTGGTCAGCTTCAGAAAGAGGTTGAATCATTAAGAAAAAAGGTAACCCGCATCGAGAAATCAAAAATGGACCAGCTTTCGATAGCTGTCGTATCCGGTGATTTTGATAAAATTCTGGCTGCCATGGTTATTTCATTGGCAGCAGCTGCCATGGATACCAAAGTGAAATTATTCTTTTCTTTTTGGTCGCTTTCGGCCCTCAGGGCAAAAAACAAAAACGGCAAAGGGAAAAATTTTATTTCTAAAATGTTTGGCATGATGTTACCCAAAGGAAAAGACAGCCTGAAGTTATCGCAAATGAATATGGCTGGCATGGGACCCCTGATGATTAAACATTTGATGAAAAGTCAGGGAGTGCTAAGTTTAGACCAAATGTTCGAACAGGCCGGTGAATTGGGGATTGAGATTGTGATTTGCGAAATGTCAATGGGCCTTATGGGTTTCAAAAAAGAAGAAATGATAGACTATCCCCACCTGAGTTATGCCGGTGCCGCAACTTTTGTATGCGACGCCAACGAAAGCAGCATGCAGCTATTTATCTGATCAAAAAAAGTACTAAAAACAATTTAATTAAAACACAAAATGATGACAACCGAAGAATTGAAAAATGTAGTCGTAGCAAAATCAGTTGATGCACGTGGCACAGCTTGCCCAGGTCCGCTTTTGGAAGCTAAAAAAGCCATAGGTACCATAAAAGTAGGTGATGTAATGGAAATACTGTCAGCCGATGAAGGAACAAAGAGTGATATTCCCAAATGGTGCAACAAACAGGGTCATGAATTTTTAGGCGCCGTTGAAGAGAATGGATACTTCAAGGTTTATATGAAGAAGCAATAAACATACCTTATGGTTGAAAAAATCAAGAAAAGCGCTAAAATATTAGTCTTTTCAACTGAAAAAATAAGTGATCCCGCTATTGATATGGCGGGATTGCTTAAATTACACTATCCCCCTACTGTATATACTATCACTATACCTTGTTCGAGCGGCATAAAATCCAGATGGATCCTGCATGCTTATGAAAAAGGATTCGATGGCGTCTTTATTGCTGCCGATGGCAGCGATTGCATTTTTGGTGAATCTTGTACCGAGAAAACCGGCAATGTGGTAAGCCGCACACATGAATTAATGAAGCAAAAAGGGATTGAACCGGCACGGCTACGAATGGCTGCCATGTGTTCG
>JBBRRV010000370.1:0-1875 GCA_038246075.1 Bacteroidales bacterium | reverse complement strand
GTATTGGGTGATCTGGTCCTGGTAAGGTCCAAAAGTCGAAATGACCGGCAGACAAAGTTAGCGCTAATTTACCGAACCTCCGGCCAGCGATCCTGGGGATCAGGAAGTGGCCATGTCGTGTAGGGAACTGTAAAATGGCACTTCAGCGCAATTCATCAATGGCAGTTTGAGCACGGTTATTCAGGCTGAAAGGATATATATACAGAATCGGAGTGTAAAAATGATCATTATTTTTTCCCGATGTTAATTAAATTAAATTAAATAAGCATTCTCAATACTTTAAAGCGGATCGCATCGTTTTGAAAAGATATATGACTTATATATTTTAAGTTTAAGAATTGAAGGGCTTACCTTTACAGTTTAATATGAATGATCCAAATTAAAGCAAGTTAAATGAAAACACTCAGGCATTTTTTGTGCACCGCAGCCATTGTCGGCTTTGCATCATCATCCATATTGATATCAGGATGTAAAAAAAATAAGGACGAGAACAAAGCTCCTGCAATTCCTCCACAGTCGGGGTTTGTAATGAGTTTCAACGACTTTTCCAATTCGGGCGGTCGGGTCAAATCTACATCTGTGGCTGCCTTTCAGAATTGGGGATATTCCTATTTAAACGTAGCTGCCTGGAATGTAATGCTCACGGTTCAGATGGCTGTGCCTGTTGCTTCATTCGCGGAAGCTTTTAATCACGCAGCAGTATATCATCCTGATGCTGCCAACTGGACATGGTCGTACAACTTCAACGCTAATAATATCCCTTATGAAGCTGAGCTAACCGGAGCAATCGTTGCGGATAGCGTGTTGTGGCAGATGCGGATAACCAAAGGCACTGAGTATGCCAAATTTCTGTGGTACTATGGAAGTTCGGATATTGCGCAAACCGGAGGATACTGGATTTTGAAGGAGAACCCATCAAATTCAAATAATCTGATCAGGATTGACTGGAACAAGAAAACCAATGCCATTGCCACCGCAGACATCCGTTATACCAATATCAAACCAGGCTCGTCTGACCGTGGTTCTTATATTTTTGCCGGCACGGAGGTTACAAATTTCGACAGGTTCTATCATATATACAGCTCCAGCCTGGCCAACCTGACTGAGATAGAATGGAGTTCTACCCTAAAAAACGGGCATGTGAAAGATCCTCATCACTATACGGATACTAATTTTCATTGCTGGGACACAAACCTGATAGATATTGTATGTCCTTAAACACTGACGGGGCGGCTCCAGGTCGCCCCATCAATTATTTTTAAAAACAAACGCCCCGTCTTTTGCATCCACGGTTATGGATGAATCCTTCTTAACTTCGCCGCTGAGGATGAGTTTAGAAAGTTCATTCAGGATATTCCGCTGAATCATGCGCTTCAGCGGACGTGCCCCAAAATGTGGGTCGAAGCCCAGGGTGGCAATTTCTTCAATGGCTGCGTCAGTAACCACAAGGCTGAAATCATTTTTGGCCAGTGTTTCGCGCAGCAGTTCCAGCTGCAGGCGCACGATTTGTACGATTTCAGGGCGTGTAAGGGGTTTGAACATGATAACCTCATCAATGCGGTTGAGGAATTCGGGGCGGATCGTATGCTTGAGCAGGTCGAATACTTCTGCTTTCGTTTCTTCAATCACACGCTCACGGTTCTTGTCGGTAAGGCCGTCGAAGTGTTCCTGTATCAGCTGGGAGCCGATATTTGAAGTCATGATGATAATCGTGTTCCTGAAATCAGCTGTTCGGCCTTTATTATCGGTGAGGCGCCCGTCGTCGAGTACTTGTAGCAGGATGTTGAAAACATCCGGATGGGCTTTTTCAATCTCATCAAGCAATACCACCGCGTAAGGTTTGCGCCTTACTTTTTCAGTGAGTTGCCCGCCTTC
>JBBRRV010000369.1:0-1881 GCA_038246075.1 Bacteroidales bacterium | reverse complement strand
TGCTCCCCACGCTTTCGTGCATGAGCGTCAGTACAGGCCCAGGGGATTGCCTTCGCCATCGGTGTTCCTCCGCATATCTACGCATTTCACTGCTACACGCGGAATTCCATCCCCCTCTGCCGTACTCTAGCGATGCAGTCACAAATGCAGTTCCCAGGTTGAGCCCGGGGATTTCACATCTGTCTTACATCACCGCCTGCGCACGCTTTACGCCCAGTAATTCCGATTAACGCTTGCACCCTACGTATTACCGCGGCTGCTGGCACGTAGTTAGCCGGTGCTTATTCTTCAGGTACCGTCATCCCTCCGAGGTATTAACTCAAAGGATTTCTTCCCTGACAAAAGCGGTTTACAACCCGAAGGCCTTCTTCCCGCACGCGGCATGGCTGGATCAGGCTTGCGCCCATTGTCCAAAATTCCCCACTGCTGCCTCCCGTAGGAGTCTGGGCCGTGTCTCAGTCCCAGTGTGGCTGGTCGTCCTCTCAGACCAGCTACAGATCGTCGCCTTGGTGGGCTTTTACCCCGCCAACTAGCTAATCTGATATCGGCCGCTCCAACTGCGCGAGGTCTTGCGATCCCCCGCTTTCACCCTCAGGTCTCATGCGGTATTAGCCACTCTTTCGAGTAGTTATCCCCCACAACTGGGCACGTTCCGATATATTACTCACCCGTTCGCCACTCGTCAGCTTAACCTGTTACCGTTCGACTTGCATGTGTAAGGCATGCCGCCAGCGTTCAATCTGAGCCAGGATCAAACTCTACAGTTCGATCATGTTTTACTCAACGGAATTAACTAAAACCACTACAAATTGCTCTGCAGCGTCTTTAATCAAATTTTCCGTGAGCGTTTAAAGTCAAGAGACTTGATACTTGTCACCAAGCATCAAAACTCATCCTCAAACGCCCACGCTTATCGGCTGTTAATTTTTAAAGAACTTGAATAAACAACCTCAGCTTCTCGCCTCAGTCTTTGTTTATTCGCACTAACCACTGTCAGTGCAGGAGAGCGATTATGACTTGTTTTTATCAAACTCGTCAAGCACTCTCTCCCTCTTTGCAAAGGCCCTGTTACCAGACCCTCTAACAAATGAAAACACTGGGAACAATGCTTGCATTTATCGGCAAAGATAGAAATGCCCAGTCCAAAGACTGGGCATCTTCAAATATTAGCCTGACGATGACCTACTTTCACACGGGAATCCGCACTATCATCGGCGCTGAGTCATTTCACTGTCCTGTTCGGGATGGGAAGGAGTGGGACCAACTCGCTATGGTCATCAGGCTTAACTGGTTGGTCTGTTGAGTACTTTTCAGTTTCTCAGCACACCCAATTTGTAGAGCTGCGCAGTATACATGTTTGATGTGTACTGCGCGTCGAATCAGCTTTGATTTTGATTGCGTTCAAGTGTTCATATGACTGAACAGACTTTTGAAGAACGGTATAACTTGTGTTGTCCTCAATAATCCTTGATCAAGTTCGTTGAGTTTTCACTCTGCTGAACTGTCAAAGTTATAGGGTCAAGCCTCACGGGCAATTAGTACTGGTTAGCTTAACGCATTACTGCGCTTCCACACCCAGCCTATCAACGTCCTGGTCTCGAACGACCCTTCAGGGGGCTCTAGGCCCCGGCAAGACTCATCTTGAGACGAGTTTCCCGCTTAGATGCTTTCAGCGGTTATCTCTTCCGCACTTAGCTACTCGGCGATGCCACTGGCGTGACAACCGATACACCAGAGGTGCGTCCACTCCGGTCCTCTCGTACTAGGAGCAGGCTCTCTCAATCTTGCAGCGCCCACGGAAGATAGGGACCAAACTGTCTCACGACGTTTTAAACCCAGCTCACGTACCTCTTTAAATGGCGAACAGCCATACCCTTGGGA
>JBBRRV010000368.1:0-1892 GCA_038246075.1 Bacteroidales bacterium | reverse complement strand
CCATGCTTGATAGATGGGGATGAAGGGATCATTTTGTGATACGATGAGTTTCATTTTGTTGTTACCATAACGCCCGTCTGCCGCCAGGCGGATATTGGCTTCCCAGGCTGCGATGGCACCTGTGCCACTTCCCACTGCCTGGAAATAGTAATCGGGGATACGTCCGATGGTTGTGGCGGCCGAGAGGACCGTTGTTCCCATCCCGTCGCGGCGGGCTACATTTTTGGCACCTCCTTCCGTAATAAATCCGTTGCACTGGCACACCAGGTTCGAGAGGTGAATGGCATCAAAATAATCGCTGCCCTTGCGGGTAGTGATCAGTTTTACACATTCATCCAGGGGTTGATCAAACCAGAGCGCATTGATATTGTCTTCAGGAACACAGAGCAGCAAAGGGATGTGATTATCAGAACAAACACGGGCGAAGGCGCGTGCAGTATTGCCTGCAGATGCAACCACCAGTATCTTACCCTGCGCGGGATCGAGGCGGGCACACACTGAATAGGCTTCCGTTTCCTTAAAAGAGCATGTGCTCATTCCGGCGCCTTTTTCGGGCCAGTATCCACTGAAGGTGATGTAGAGGTTTGAAAGCCCCAGCGCTTTTGCCAGACCCTGGCTGCGGTAGGTAACCGGGGCCGAAGAACCCTTCAGCATGCGCCTGACAGGAAGCCAGTCCGCAAATTTGTAAATTCCCAGCGAATCATCTCCCACATGAAGCTGCTTGTCAAGGTATAGCGCCCGTAAGAGTGTAGGCTTTGTTTCGAAGGGGGCATCAAGCAGCCAGCCGGAATCTTCAAAAATAGTCTCTGTTGCCAGTGATTGTAAGTAATATGGTGTTGGAAGTGTGGGCTCTGTCATGATTAACCTCTGTTTAACGCTGTCAGGCAAAAGTAACAAATGAGTGGCTATAATACTAACGGCATGATGAATATAGGCTTTAGTGAGTTGGGAGTTGGGAGTTGGGAGTTGGGAGTTGTGAGTTGGTCATAGAGAATTGGCAACTGTTTCCATTAATACCCCAACTCTAGGCACTTTAGGCACTCTAGGCACTCTAGGCACTTATTTTTCACTACTTTTGCGCCGTCCTGATCGCAACGAAAAACTAAATGGCCCTGAATAATCCGAAGCCGCTGAAAATCCTGCCCCGCCTGGCCATGTGCATCCGGATGGCTCTGCCTAAAGGCATGAAAACAGCCTGGTGGCTTTTAAAAATTACCATTCCCGTTTCACTGGGCGTATTATTTCTCGATTTTTATGGTGTGCTCAACTGGATGGCCGGGTACACAGGACCTGTTTTTAAAATGGTTGGCCTTCCGGGTGTGTCAGCCATAGTGCTCATTACGAGTGTTTTTACCAATGTTTATACAGTGGTTGCTGTGCTTACCACACTGAAGTTACCCATGCGCGAAGGTATGATCATCGCCACCATGTGCCTGGTTTCGCATGGCTTTTTAATCGAAACAGCCGTGCTCAGAAAAACCGGATCTGCTGTCTGGCGCATGCTCACCCTCAGGCTGGTGAGCAGTTTTGTTATCGCTTATTTGCTGAACCTTATCCTTCCCGGGTCCCCCGCGCTGAACTTTGTGTCACCAAACCGCACACATGAAGAACTGGGGGTGGTCCTTGTGCATTGGGTTCGCAGTATATCTGCTACCACACTCAAGATCATTATCCTGGTAAACCTGTTGCTGATCCTGCAGAAAATAATGGAAGAATTCGGGATGATCAGATGGCTTGAACGTCCGCTCTCACCATTGCTAAAACTAATGGGACTGCCGGAAAAAACAACCTTTTCCTGGATCGTTGCCAATGCCATCGGATTGGCTTATGGTTCGGCCATCATGATAAGCCTTGTGGAAGAGGGGAAAATGAGCAGGCAGGATGCCGATTTG
>JBBRRV010000367.1:0-1894 GCA_038246075.1 Bacteroidales bacterium | reverse complement strand
CGAGACAAGGCATCCCCAGATAATTGTGCTTACAGAAACTGCAGAACCCAGGTATATAAGGCAATTTAAAAATTCGGGAGCCGACATGGTTTTCAATATCAGGGATGATCTTAACACTTTTGTTGAGCATCTGAAATTTTTGGTTGATAGGTTGAGCAAAACACCTATTGTGTAATTGTTTATTGTAAAAAACTATGAATAAGCATATAATGACGAAAGCAGAGGAGAAGCTGTTCCTCGAAAATATAGCCCTGACGCTTCAGATAGCTGAAATCGGGGAACTGGTTGGCGAGATACGCTCCGATGAATCATCCGGGCATTGGACAGCCTTAAGTGCTGCTGCAAAACGAAGTTCAAGCCGGGTTGCTGAATATTCCAGTAATGTTTTTATCGAAGGTCTGAATGAAGGTGCATTCACACTTTCACAGGAAAAAACAATTCTTTATTGTAACACTCATTTTGCCCGATTGCTCAACAGCACAGTTGAAAAGGTGATAGGCTCAAGGCTCAATTGCTACATTATGCCTGGTGATCTTGCAAAATTAGAGGACTTTGTTCGTACTGCCCGTTTGCCCAAAACCACCATTGACATTTCTTGTCTGACAGTGGACGGTAATACTACGGTAACATTGCGCCTGTCAGTCAACTACCTTCCGGGTGCAAGCGCCTGTGAAAAGGAATTCTATATTGCCAGCGATATATCCGAATTCATCAGAATGGAAAATAAATTGCGGCAAGCACAAGCAATTAGTGAGTCTGGTCTTGCAGAGCGCACCGAAAAACTGATTCGTGACAACAGGGATATGATTTCTTCCCGCATGGCAACCCTCAATATGATGGAGGATGCGGTAGAGGCAAAAAATAACCTGGAGGTCACAAATCAGAAACTGGTAGCAGAAATTGGTGAGCGCAAACGTTCGGAACTCATACAACAGGTGTTGTTTAGCATATCCAATGCCGCGCTTGTTACCAGAGATGTCGAAGAATTGGTCGCCATAATCCGTTCCGAACTCGGGAAACTGCTTGATACCAGGAACTTTTACCTTGCCTTCTATGATGAGGTTTCCGATATGCTTTGGACACCTTATGCCCAAGATGAAAAAGATGATATGCACACCTGGCCTTCCGCCAGATCGTTAACAGGTATGGTGATCAAGAGCGGAAAGAATTTATTGGTCAGTAAAGAAGATATGCTCGAATTAATCAAACGCGGAGAAATAGACCTTGTCGGAACCCCTTCCGAACAATGGCTTGGCGTTCCACTGATAGTTGATGAAACGATCACAGGCGCGTTTGTTGTCCAGAGTTATGACAATGCCAATGCATATGATATAAAAGATATGGAATTGCTTGAATTTATATCGCATCAGATCAGCCTTTCGGTACAACGCAAAAAAACTTTCCAGGATCTGACAACTGCTCTTTCCAAGGCCAAAGAAAGTGATCTTTTAAAGACGGAATTTCTCCACAATATCTCCCATGAGATACGTACGCCTATGAATGCCATTCTCGGATTTTCCGATCTCTTGAATGATCAGGACCTGCAGCCCGATGAACGCAAGACCTATACAGATATTATTGCTAATTCAGGCCGACATCTGCTTTCCATACTCGAAGATATCATTAACATTTCCGAGCTAGAAGCCGGGAAGGAAGTATTTATGCCCCGGCAAATCAAGCTCAATAAGATGCTTAGGGAAATTTATACACAATATCAGTTAAAAGCAAGCGGGCGAAATATCGAAATTATACTCACCACATCACTTGCTGACGACCTGGCTAACATCATAACTGATGAAACCAAACTCATTCAAATCATATCCAACCTGATGAACAATGCCTTAAAATTTACTGTGCAGGGCCGGATAGATTTCGGGTACACCTTAAAAAGCGG
>JBBRRV010000366.1:0-1900 GCA_038246075.1 Bacteroidales bacterium | reverse complement strand
GCCCTATTTAATCAGGTTGTCACGTCTGAGTCTGCTGTGCTTGATGCCGTAAGTGAAATAGATCGAGAAACCGATCAGCAGCCATATGATGAGCCGTGCCCAGGTATCAAACGGGAGCGAAAGCATCTGGGCCAGGCATATCAAGGCGCCAAGGGCAGGAACGAAAGGCACCCATGGCGTCCGGAATGGCCGATGTAGATCGGGCTTCTTATAACGCAGGAATATAACGCCAACACACACGATCACAAACGCCAGCAAGGTGCCAATGGATACCAGTTCACCCAGTATCCCGATGGGCAGCATCCCTGCCAGCACAACAGCCACAGAGCCTGTGATGATCGTGCTTACATACGGGGTCTTAAACTTCGGATGCACTTTCGAGAAAACGGGTGGCAGCAAACCATCTTTGGACATCGAATAAAAGATGCGCGGCTGGCCCAAAAGCATCACCAGGATGACAGAAGTTAGACCGGCAATAGCAGCTATCTTGATGATCGGCCTGAGCCAGAACATACTGCTTCCCATCGCATCAACACCAACGGCCACAGGATCAGCCACATTCAGTTGCGTGAAGCTTACAATGCCTGTCAGCACAATGGCAACAAGTATATAAAGGACCGTTGAGATACTCAAGGAACCCAGGATACCCCAGGGCATGTCCTTTTGCGGATTTTTAGCCTCCTGCGCTGCTGTGCTTACGGCATCGAAACCAATGTAAGCAAAGAAGATCACCCCGGCTCCCCTCAGGATGCCACTCCAGCCAAAATGCCCCCATTGGCCGGTGTTCTTCGGAATAAAAGGATGCCAGTTACCGGCTTTCACAAAAGCAAAACCAATGGCGATGAACATGATAATGACCGATACTTTGACAATGACCATTACGTTGTTCAGGTTGGCTGATTCCTGGATGCCGATCACGAGTAGGGTGACCATTACCACAATGATAAACATGGCAGGTAAATTCATGATGGCCGTGATGTGTTGCATGCTGGCAATATCCATGGTGGCCAGTGTATCCTTGGGAAGCACGGAGAGTGCTTTCCATCCCATTCCCGGAATGTTATAAAGTTCCGTGAATGAAGCCGCGGTAAATTGTGGCGGAATATAGATCCCGAAATCTTTCAGGAAACTCAGCACATAGCCCGACCAGCCCACCGAAACCGTGGAGGCGGCAAAGAGGTATTCCAGGATAAGGTCCCATCCGATGATCCAGGCGATGAATTCACCCAATGTGGCATAGCCGTATGTGTAAGCGCTGCCGGCTATAGGGATCATGGAGGCGAATTCGGCATAACAAAGTCCCGCAAGTGCGCAGGCAACACCGGAGATGATAAATGAAATTACGATGGCAGGTCCTGCATAGGTAGCCGCTGCCTGGCCCGTAAGCACAAAAATACCAGCTCCGATGATGGCCCCGATGCCCAGCGTAGTCAGGTTTAACCTGGTCAATGAACGTTTGAGCCCATGGGTGTTATCCGTGGCTTCATCCATCAGTTTGGTCATCGATTTGGTAGCGAACAAAGGATTTGCCATCGTCTTACAGTAATTAGATTTGTTTGCAGTCAGGTTGAATTGAGGCGCCGGAAACCCGCAAGTTGGTCATCAAGGTTCTTCCGGTCGTCTAAGATAAACATTTTTCATCATCGCGGTTGAGCTGTATTTTCCCGGCTGCTTTTCTCATTCTGACCCACCTTGTGCCATCTGCGCGATTTTTTTGTATTTTTAATCCGCAGAAGTAGCTTTTTGCCGGAGAATTGTCTAATTGTTGAATCTACGCTGAAAAATACTACTCCTGCCACAAAGGCGCAAAGGCTCAAAGGTTCACAAAGATAATTCGCTTTGTCATACTTCTTCGTGCATCTTTGTGTCTTCGTGTCTTCGTGGCAATTCTCTTTCCTTT
>JBBRRV010000365.1:0-1902 GCA_038246075.1 Bacteroidales bacterium | reverse complement strand
CCAATCGGCAGATTAGCATTATCCTGGTAAATTACTGTGCCTGAAAAGGTAGTCTGGGCATTGCCCGTTTGGATCATCAGACTTAGACATGCGAGAATAGCAAAGAACTTTGTAAAGAATGTTTTCATAATGTTTTTTTTATTAGTTAAAGTGATTATTTGGGTTGTGGTTTATGATTGATTTGCAGAAAAAATGTTTTAAAAGCAAAAATTTTACATTCCGTTGTAACGGGAAAAGGAGTACTTTTCGTCGTTTTTAGGAGCACCTCATTTATATCTTGCTTAAATGAGATAAATTCAAAAATAACCAGTTAAAAATTGTAATTGATAAGTTTATAAAAACTTGCCAACAAAATGATGTTCATAAAATCCGAAATACATATATAATCCGGATTCTGGCAAAAGGTTATACATTATTAATGCAATTCATAAAATTATTTTTTGATTTTGCTAATATTTGGCCTTGTTGAGCCTAAATTTTGGTCCTGTTGAGCCGGAATTGTTCGAAAACTGCTCATCATTCAGGGATCAACATGATTTTGTAATCATTTGATATACATCAAAATAGATGTTTGTCGGGATGACAAAATAAAATATAACAGAAATATTCACAAAATCCGTATAACCTTTTTGCGTTTTCCGGATAATATACGAACAATGATTCATTATTCTGACGAAGCTATAATAGAAGGGCTGCGGTTACGGAGCGATTATATCATCAAATACATTTACCAGGAATACTTCTTAATTGTTAAGTTCCTGGTGAATAGTAATGGTGGATATGATGAAGATGCCGAAGATATCTTCCAGGACGGTCTTATAATTATTTATAAGAAACTGAAAGATAACGAGTTAATATTAAGTTGTTCTTTTAAAACGTTCTTGTATTCAATTTGTCGGAACCTGTGGCTGCAGAAGCTTAACAAAAAAACTGCCTTTAATCACAAATTCAGCGACATTGAACAGTACATGGAGCTTCCTCCGGATATTCTGAGTGAAACGCAGAATGAGGAAAATGAAAAATACGGACTGTTCCAGAATCATTTTCTCGCGCTTGGAGAGGACTGTCAGAAAGTTTTGAAGCTATTTATGCAAGACACTTCGCTTAAACAGGTTGCCCAGATCATGGGCTATAAAACTGAGAAATATGCAAAATTGCGGAAGTTCTTATGTAAGGAAGACCTGAAAAAGCGCATTTTAAACGATCCCAAATGCCAAAAATTTTTAAATTATGATTAAGAAGTTAAAGTACTCTGCGTTGATCGACAGGTACCAGTCCAATGAAATGAGTGCTGATGAAGTGAAGCGCTTTAACACCGAGTTATTGACCAATAAGGTCCTGACCAGGGAGTTTATGTTAGAGCAGGATCTGGACGTCATTCTGCGGCAGGATAAGATCATCGATTTCAGAAAAAAACTCCTGAGAACCTCTCGCTCGGGCGATAGCAGAAAAAAGGCCATAACCATTGTTTCACTAGGCAACAGAAAATGGTACATGGCTGCCGCTTCCGTTGTGTTTTTAATGGTCATGGGTGGTCTGTTGCTCTTTACCATGCCCGGTTCCAATTCAAACGACGACCTTTTCAGGAAATATTATTCCACGGAAAATGTTTTGAATGTATCACGTTCAGGAGATGCCAATATTGTTGAAGCCGTGATCAAGTTCCAGGAGAAGGATTACAAGTCAGCTTCGCGGCTCTTCTCCATCATTCTTAAATCCGAGACCGGCAATACAGCTGCCTGGTTTTACAACGGAATTGCCTGTATTGAAACGGCACAGTATGATAATGCGGTCCAATCATTCCAGCATATCATTGCCGACAACAACAGTTTATATATCGAGCATGCCGAATGGTACCTTGGGCTTTGTTACCTGAAGAACAACGAGGCAAACAAAGCGATG
>JBBRRV010000364.1:0-1932 GCA_038246075.1 Bacteroidales bacterium | reverse complement strand
CGTAAAGTGGTGGAGCTGATCAGGATCGAACTGACGACCTCCTGAGTGCGATAAAGGCCGCCTCCGTCATTTTCCCTAAAGATTCTAAGAGTTAGGCGGCGAGGATGAGTCCTGCCTGGGGCATTCGTGCATGCCGTATCGCTGTACGGGCCCGGATAAGCGTGGACCGTGGTTCACGTGGGGGCTGTCAAGCGGAAAAAGTGGCCGCTGGGGCACTGCGAGGACCGGTCCACTTTGGGCACCGATGCAGACGGTTTTAGTAGTTGCTGACTTTGATGCCTCGGCTGGGACTGCACCTCCCTCGCTGACGGCCCGCGACGTCACGCCGCTTGCTCTCGCTCGTGCGCGACCACCTGCGCGCGCGAGTACACGTGCTCGGTCGTCGCGCTCTCGCGCAAGCGGCGCGCCGCGCTCCCGGCTCTCGGCTGCGGCGCCCTGACCGGCTTTCTTCTCGGCGTACCCGACGCACCACCCGCCCCCGCGCGCGCGAGCTCCGGCGTGCGGGGTGGTGGTGCCGGGCGCTCTGCAGCGCGCGCGCCGGGCGGGGCCCCACGTTCCCCTTCCCGTCACGCGCGCTGCATCCGCACGCTTCGCGCGCGGCCGCTGGCCGGTAATGGCCTATTACCGTCCCCGGGTCTTTCATTTCCCGCTTCACTTCGTTTCGCGGGGGCACCCCGCACGCCTCCGGGGCGCTTCGCGCCCTTCACATAACGCGAGCGCTATGTGCTGAGGGTGCGCGCCGTAGCGCGCACCAACTCGCGCGCGCGGGGGCTTGGCGCCGGTGCTCACTCGAGGTCGGTGGCTTCGAGTAGCGGCGCGAAGAATTTTCGCGCGCGCCTTCGGCGCGGGCGCTGTAGGCGCGTCACGCCCCGTGCGTCGCTTCGCGCGCGGCATCTGCGGTTCTCCTTCGTGCGTGTCCTCGATCCCGCGCGCGGCACGGTTCGCGCCGCGCCCCGAGAGCGGGGAAGAGCATTGGAGATTCGCGCGGCCGGAGGCCGCGCGCGGTGCCCCGCGCGCTCTCCCGGCCTGGCACGAGCGTGCCGCGCGTGTGGGTTGAGGACCGCAGCCCCGCCGAGGACCGCAAACGCACGCGCGCGAAGCGCGCACGCGCAATGACAGGCCTTCAAGCAGCTCGCGCTACTCGCGCGCGCCTTAGTGCCCCCGGCGGGTTTACATAGCGCCACGTTATGTAAACGGCCGAGCGCAGCGAGCGCCCGGAGGCGAGAGGGGTGCCCCCGGCCGCGCACGCGCGGCCGGGAAATGAAAAGCACCGGGGACGATAAACGCGTTTATCGGCCAGTGGCCCGTGCAGCGCGCGTGCCGGGAGAAGGGCCGGGGAAGAGGGACCCGGCGCGCGCGCTGCCGCCACGCCCGGCGCCACCAGCCCCTCTCGCCGGAGCCGCCGGGGGCGTTGTCTCCGGTCGTGCTCTTCGGGCGCGTCCTCTGGGTCGGCGAAGCCTCCTGTCGAGCCGGTAGCGGGCGCGGCGCGTGCGCGAGGGTGCGCTCACCGCACGCTTGCTCTCGCATGCGCCGTGACCAGCGGGCCGAATGAGAGGGGGAGTCGAGTCAGGCCTTTAGGTCGCGGGAGCCGCGTGTCGTCCGCGCGATCGCCGTGGCCTTCTTGACGGCCTTCTTCGCGCGATCGATCTGCAGCGCCAGGTCTCGAGAGCCGCGGGCCTTCGGAGCCATCGTGGCGGCCTTCTTGAGAGCGGCCTCGGCCTTCTTCAGCTGCATCGCCAGGTCCCGCGAGAAGCGCGTCCGCGCTGTCATCGCAAGGTCACGCGACCCACGTGTCGAGTGCTTTCTGGCCTTCGTTTTAGAGGGCTTCATCGGTGTCCTCCGTGCATGCCGTTTCGCTGTACGTGAGGAGGGGGAGGGCTCGTAAAGTGGTGGAGCTGATCAGGATCGAACTGACGACCTCCTGAGTGCGAT
>JBBRRV010000363.1:0-1942 GCA_038246075.1 Bacteroidales bacterium | reverse complement strand
CCAGTAGAGTAGAGCGGGAAGGCTACAAACACCTTCCCTGCCCCCTCGTCAATCCGTACGTGCGGTTTTCCCGCATACGGCTTTCCTATAAACTTCATCATTTGCATTCACAGTTAAGCTTTTTGAGTTGCGAATTTTGTGGGGTCTATTAAACCATATTTGGTGGTCAAAACCTCAAAGGCATTTTGTCCATATAGCCTGCATCTCCTTTGGCTCTTGCGATTATAGTATCGGTATAGATTGTTGCTCAGGTAGAACCTTAGACGACGCTTGCTCATCGCTGGATAGCTAACTCCTTTTATATCGAAGTAATTCAACCATCCGCGCATAATCGTGTTCAACCCTTTTACAACATCTTCTGCTTTGTAATGTCCGTGTGTTTTCAGAAACTCACCTACCTTGTCCCGGATTTTTTCTTCCGATTTCTTACTTGGCATAATATTCCAATATTTGGTATTTCTGCCTTTCAAATCCCGGTCGTACCTAATGGTAAATCCAAGAAAGTTGAAACTTTCTTCTCTTGCTTCTATCTGTCGGGTTTTTGTCTCATTGAGCATCAGTCCCATTCGATTTAACAAGTCTTTTAACTTCTCAACTATTTCTACAGGTAAGGTTTTGCCCATTAACACAAAATCATCCGCATACCGTACTATCCTTACTCCATACTTGTGAAACAAACTTCTCGTATTATTTACTATCCTATCGATCAGGTGCATATAAACATTAGCTAACAATGGTGATATAACGCCCCCTTGTGGTGTTCCTGTACGATTTTTATGCCCACTCTTGTATTGACCGTTCTCATATACAGATACTTTCAGCCATTTAGTTATCAGCTTTAATATCCTTGGATCGGTTATACGTTCTTTTAATGCTATTAAAAGTTTGTCGTGGGGTATCATATCGAAATACTTACTCAGGTCGGCATCATACACCTCAGTGTTGCCTTGTTTTAAATGCTCCTTTATCGCCGTTATCGCATCTTTTGAACTGCGGTTGGGGCGAAATCCATAGGAACTTTCCTCGAAGTCTGCCTCAAAGATTGGCTCAAGTATCAGCTTACATACTGTTTGTGCTATCCTATCTCTTACGGTTGGTATGCCTAGAGGGCGTTCCCCACCGTTTGATTTAAGTACCATAACACGCTTGACCGCCTGGGGTTCATACGTCTGTTTGCGCAGATCTTCCCCAAGTTCTTTGAGATACTTTTCAACTCCATATTGTTCTACATCGGATATGGTCACTTTGTCAACTCCCGCAGATCCATCGTTGGTTTTGACTGATTGCCATGCCTGCCGTAGCATATACGGAATGAACATCTTGTCGTATAGTACATAAAACTTGTATCCTCGCTCTTGTTTGGCTTTTTGATATAGTTTCTCCTGTAATGTTGATACTCTTTCTGCATCCGGTATTTCACTCCGCCGTCTTTTAAACAGCTCGCCTTGTACCTCTGCTCCAACTTTTTGCTGATTCATTAAAATCAATTCGGTTTAGTTTACATTCTTTGAAACTTCATTTATAGTAATGCCCCTTCGCTCCTTCCGCTTTTACCTTTCCGGATATCATCACTACTACGGGCATATCCGACTCCCTCGCCAAAAGTTGGACGTTAACTCTCGCGTTAGGGTCTCCCACGTTCATACGCTACCTTCGCCCTGCACGCAACATCATTTTACTCCGGGTATCTGCTGGTTTGCATTATGCCATTTCTTCCACCAGCATTACAGGTTTCACCATATCTGGAAGTTTGACCGATACCATTTGCGTAACGAAGCCTGACTGATGCAGCTTACAGCACCGTACCGCCCGAGCTTCGCAAAGCTCGTTTCCTAACAGTGCGTCAGGCGGTCTTCAACCTGAACGGCAAATTGGGTTGTAAGGCTCTTTCATCCTTTAGGTATTTGATTTATATTTGCGCACGCTTCGTGGCGCACCAGAT
>JBBRRV010000362.1:0-1947 GCA_038246075.1 Bacteroidales bacterium | reverse complement strand
GAGCCACTAAGGGGACTCGAACCCCCGACCTGCGCATTACGAATGCGCTGCTCTACCAACTGAGCTAAAGTGGCAACAATTTAACCTGGTCGGGATGACAGGATTTGAACCTGCGACCTCTTCGTCCCGAACGAAGTACGCTACCAAGCTGCGCTACATCCCGATGTTTATGCATAATTTAGGGATGCAAAGATAGCGGTTGATGTTGACATAGAAAAATTAAAAGCACCTGCGCTTACTGGATGAATAACTTACAATGCGGCGCTGGCTTGTCCATAATATGCTTAAATATGAAGATGTAATTATGCAAAAAAACAGGGCTAAATGGCTTGAAAAGGTAAATATTTGCTTTAAAAAAGAAAGCCCTCCGTTTCTGGAAGGCTTGCTATCATTATGTTTCCTTTTGTCTCCCCGACAGGATTCGAACCTGTGGCCCGCTGATTAAGAGTCAGCTGCTCTACCAGCTGAGCTACGGAGAGTTTGAGGGCTGCAAAAGTAACAAATCCTGCATATAAATCAGGTTTTTATGGTATTTATTTTACCTGCCCCCTCTGGCGCCCGGCTTTCGCCAAATTGCTTATATTTGTTTTTTGGCTATTTTTCTGACTATTACATGCAATCATGACGGATCAACAAAATCCAAGGCACACGGCGCTAAAGGTACAGGCAGGCATAGAACCACCCGAATCGGTGAATAAACAGGCTGTAAAGCGGTTTTCGCACTCCATGAAAGGGCTGTTGAGCCCCCAGGCTTATGCTGAGGGCATTATAGCCGGCAACCGCATGGTTCTGAGTAAAGCCATTACGCTGATCGAGAGTGCGCTTCCCATGCACTACCAGCTGGCCCAGGAAGTTATTGCCTTATGCCTGCCTCATGCAGGTAAATCCTTAAGGATAGGGATCACCGGCGTGCCGGGAGTAGGCAAGAGTACATTTATTGAAGCCCTTGGATTGCAGATTACGCATAGTGGACATAAACTTGCCGTGCTGGCCATCGACCCCAGCAGCACACGCAGCAAAGGAAGCATCCTGGGCGACAAGACGCGCATGGAAGCGCTTTCTGTTGATCCGTTTGCATTCATCCGTCCGTCCCCATCCTCGGGTTCCCTGGGCGGGGTGGCGCGCAAAACACGCGAAACCATTGTGCTGTGTGAAGCCGCAGGATTTGATACCATCTTTGTCGAAACGGTAGGGGTGGGGCAATCGGAAGTTGCTGTATATGCCATGGTCGATTTCTTCCTTTTGCTCATGCTGGCAGGCGCCGGCGATGAGCTGCAGGGGATCAAACGCGGGATCATGGAAATGGCTGATGCCATCATTATCAACAAAGCCGACGGCGATAACCGCGCCAAAGCGGATATGGCTGCTTCGCAGGTAAGAAATTCGCTCCACTATTTCCCGGTCCCTGATTCAGGATGGATTCCTTTGGCAACAACCTGTTCGGCACTGACTTCAGAAGGGATTGCGGATGTCTGGAAAATTGTACAGGATTATGTTGCCTTTGCCCAAAAAAACGGATTTTTCATGCTGAAACGTCGTGAACAGTCGCGGCAGATCATGATCGATACGATCAACAGTTATCTCACCGAAAACTTCTTCGCGGATCCTGCTACCATCGCGCGCATAAAGGCCATTGAGCCCGATCTGCTGTCGGATAAAATCAGCCCTTACGCCGCTGCGCATCATATTCTCGAAGCATATTTTTTGAGGTCAAAAGATGGGGATTAGGGGGAAGTTCCAAGGACCAAATTCCAAATTCCAAATTCCAAGATCCAAGATCCAAGATCCAAGATCCAAGATCCAAGATCCAAACTCCAAGGTCCATATTCCAAATTCCAAATTACAAGGTTAAAAGTCCAGTTTATATGAAAATATTAATTTTGCATTTTGATATTTGCACTTTGCCTTTTGACTTTTTAGCTTTTAATCTTTCTCCGGCGTAACAAG
>JBBRRV010000361.1:0-1947 GCA_038246075.1 Bacteroidales bacterium | reverse complement strand
CGAACGAATCAAACTTATCAAACGATTCAAACGATTTCCAGCTATACCAATTAATCCTCCAGTATAGCCTTCACACCAGGAAGTTCCTTTCCTTCAATAAATTCAAGCATGGCACCACCACCAGTGGAAACATAGCTCACCTTGCTGGCAAGGTTAAATTTATTGATAGCTGCAACCGAATCACCACCACCAATGAGCGAAAATGCACCTTTACCCGTTGCGGAAGCAATGGACAGGGCAATGCTTTTTGTTCCGGTCTGGAAGGAGTTCATCTCAAAGACACCCATAGGGCCATTCCATAAAATTGTTTTGGAGTTTTCGATAATACCCGAAAACAATTTTACGGATTCAGGTCCGATATCGAGGCCCATCCAGCCATCAGGAATTTCTCCGGCCTTACAATGCTTTGTTTGGGCATCGTCGGCGAAGGCGCTGGCTGCGATGGCGTCAACAGGCAATACCAGGTTGACCCCGCGCTTGCGTGCATCTTCGATGGTTTGGGTAGCCAGTTCAAGCAGGTCATTTTCAACAAGTGATCCACCAATCTTGCCGCCCATGGCTTTAATGAAAGTAAACATCATGCCGCCGCCGATGATCAGGTTGTCCACCTTGTCCATCAGGTGGTTGATGATCTCGATCTTACCGGATACTTTAGCGCCTCCCAGAATGGCAGTGAATGGTTTTTGTGCATCCTTCAGAACTTTGGTAATGCTGCTCACTTCCTTCTCCATCAGCAGGCCGAACATCTTATCTTTAGGGAAATGTGCAGCGATGAGTGTAGTGGAAGCATGTGCACGGTGTGCAGTGCCAAAAGCATCATTTACATAGGCATCACCAAGGGCAGCCAGTTTGGCCGTGAATCCTGGGTCGCCTTTTTCTTCTTCTTTGTAAAAACGCAGGTTTTCGAGCAAGAGCACCTGACCTGGCTTAAGGCCGGCCGACAGTTTGCGCGCCTGTTCGCCTATGCAGTCGTCGGCAAAAAGCACGGGAATGCCTAGCTTTTCAGCTAAGTAAGGTACAATATTTTTAAGTGATAATTTATTTTCAGGCCCGCCTTTTGGCCTGCCCAGGTGCGACATCAGTATGGCTGATCCGCCACCATCAAGTATCTTGCGAATGGTTGGCAGTGTAGCATCAATGCGGTTGGTATCGGTTATTTTTAGGTTGTCGTCGAGCGGGACATTGAAATCAACTCTTACGAGCACCCGCTTGTTGGTGAAATTGTACTGGTCAATCGTTTTCATGTGCTTTTATATTTTAGGTTTATGGATCTAAAGGGACTGCCATTTTAGCTTCGGACAGTGTTAAAATAATTGCACGTTATGTACAGAAATAAAGATGAATGAGAAATGTGAAATCCGTTACGAAGATACGAAATTGTTTTTATTGATCTTTTTAAGAAACTGTTAAGCTTGCGTGGATAAAGCTTCTTTCATTTTGTGATTTAATAATTTAGGCTACTCCGATAAATATTTTTCCTGCCACTAAGGCACCAAGACACCAAGTTGCACAAAGACGCCGGCCCCTTTTGCAAACCTTTGTGAACCTTTGTGTCTTTGTGTCTTCGTGGCAATTCTTTATTCTTCAGTTTTCGGAGCATATTCATAATTAAAAAGTTCACTTTAGGATAAATAAACCGTTTCATAGACGCTTTTCTTTTTATCACTCAAATAAATTACTTTTGTCTGTAACAACTAAATATTGTCAACTCAAAGTATTCATCTCTAAATCGAAAACTATAGCATGCGCAATACACTTTTTATTATGATTATCGCAGGTTTGCTGGCATCATGTGCAGGCAAAAAGGGCGATAAATACACCATTAACGGTACAATTACCGGTATGGATACCGGCATGATCTACCTGCAAAAACGTGATCTGGGCAAATGGATCAGGACAGATTCGACTATGATAAAGGGTGGAAAATTCACCTTTACCGGCAAGGTT
>JBBRRV010000360.1:0-1953 GCA_038246075.1 Bacteroidales bacterium | reverse complement strand
TTTAAATATCAATTAAACAAACACTTACGGCGATGATTCTTTTTTTCGAGGATTACGCCGCTTTTTTCAACACCTTTTCTGGCATCAAGTTGGATAGCTTTTCCAGAAACAGGTCATTCCTAATTGCATCTTGCTGGAATTCGATGAAATCTATCCCGGCACTCATGCACAATATGTCCATCAATTCCCAAAGCATTGCAAGTAGCCTGGTTATCAGGTCAAGCTCAATGATTTCATGCGCTATCTCCCTGAATAACCCGCCGATGCTTTGCTGATAGTTCACCCTTTTGAAATAGCTCAACATGATGTGTTGCATCATCGATATAGTCGTGTCGGCTATCTGGGCATCGAAGTTGGCACTCTGGCATGAACCCAAGTGGAGGTACTGCTTGCTCTCCTTGAAAAAAACCTCGATGCTCCAACGAATCTGGTATACCTCCATTAGCTTTATGAAGTTCATCTCCAAATCGCTGGTCAGCAGCAGATGCCAAACCTTGCATTTGCCCATGCGCACGAAGAACAGATTGACGCGGATACCTTTGTACATGCAGTTTACCCTTACGTATTGCGATTTGAACTTCTTGCACTTTTGTTGTTGCCTTTCGTATCGGTTTATTATTCCTTTCACGGACATTGGATTACCCGTTGGGCAAACTGTGAAAATCTGGTTGTTCACCTTTACCATGGCTACCAGCTTTATCGCACCCTTTTTCAATTCGCACAGTCCATTCAACACCCTGAAACAAAAGAACCAGCTGTCTATCAGCAAGTAATCGGGCACTATGCCGCACTTTACAGCTCTGCCAAGCATTTGCAGCAAGGAGGATATCTTGTCCCTATCGGCTTCTTTGCGGCGCTTGAACCCATGACTTTGAGCCGACACGGACTTCTTGTATTGCTCCTGCCTTTCCTTTGCGCTCAGTCCAAACAAGTGTCCCTTGTCGTAATAGTTCTTGAGTTCTCGCTTGGCCGAGGATAGCTCCTCTTGAGAGGTGGATAGCTCCTTTCGTGAGTTTGCCAGTTTTGCCTCAGCCGTAATAGAGTTCTCCAATGCATTGGCATGTTTTTTTGTTGTTGTCTTGCAAAGGCTCCGGCCAAGGTTCTGCTGGCAAAGGGCAAGTAGCTCTCTTTTGCGTTCAACCTGTTGTTGTTGCTTGGCCACCACTTCGCCTTGTTTGTGTACGGCATTGGCCGCCTTGTGATACGCGCTTAGGAAGCTCTCTTGCTGCTTGCCTTTTTCCCTGTGAATGCTAAAATCTATGGGTATGAAACTTGCCCCATCCCAGAATCCACAAACCAACAATTTGAACCCGATGACGAAACTGCCGCTCACGTGATCGTTAACGATGCTGACCTTCTCTATTTTTTTCCCGGTCTTTTTCAACAGGGTGTCATCAAAAATGAAGGCGGTTATCCCACTGGACCTAAGGCTTACACTCTTATTTACCAGATATATGAACCGCTTGGCGTGCATCATCAGAAGGTCGCGCCAACTCACGTGTTCGTTGTTCTTAATGTCGTAATACACATCCTTTTTACCCTTGAAATCAGGGCCATGCAGTCCACATGTGAGCAGGGAGTAGACGTTTGCAACCCCATAGAAAGGCAATATCAATAGGACACTCAGCAGGCTCGAAACGGCAAGCCCTTTGCTTTTTAGGGTATCGAACAGGCGAAGGTGCCTGCCGATGCTGAACTTATCCATCACGTCTGTCAAAGAACTGGTCAGAGTTTCACGATCGCAAGCGATAGATTCCAACTCTGTGATTTTTTTTGTATTTTTATTCCGTTGCATATTTCTTGTTTTTGCGATTTTATTTGTTAACCGATTTAAAATTAACAATTTAACTCGAAATATGCAACTTTTTACATACTTTATTTAGTTAATAATCAATAATTTAATGAAAATTGTGGCAAATATTTATACGCCTGCCTATCAATACTATAACATCT
>JBBRRV010000359.1:0-1958 GCA_038246075.1 Bacteroidales bacterium | reverse complement strand
TTAAAAACAACCCCATTACAATAAGTCCCGTCAGGGACGTAATAAAATTAAAGGTTTCATCGTATTATTATATTTTTAACCGGACAACAGTGATTTCAAAATATGCTTATTGCCGAATCCGGATTGATAAATTGGGCTTGCAGAAAATATATTATTTCCTGACTTCGACAATGCGCCACCCTAAAAGTTTTTCCAGAAGTTTTCATCGAACAATTGGGTAATTGACTTGTGCCTTTGTGTCAGGATCATAGTCTTGGTCATTGTTTTTCCACTTTTAGGCAGTTTGATTTTTAATGTCGTAATAGTTTTAGCAATAGCTAAAACTTTATCGACGCTCATATTGATGTGGCTTATTTTCATTACCCTTTCAAGTTCTTTATAAATCTTATATGCCACAAAACAGATACATACGTGAGCTTCTATCCGATTTGGGGTAAAATGGAACATCGGTCTCATTTCAAGCGTTCCCTTGGTAATCCTAAATGCCCGTTCGATTGCCCACAAACCATTGTATTGTTCATATACTTCTTTTGCGCCCAGGTTGGTGTTGGTCAGATATCCTTTCAATCCATCCCATTGTTCGTCTTGTTTGATTTTGTCTTCACTAATGGCTACTTTGACATTGTCCGATATTTCAAGGAACTTATTATACCCGCGTTTATTGATATTTTCTTTGGTGATATTACCGCTACGATATGCTTTCTCAAGCCTTTTTACGCCTTTTTCTCTGTTGTACCTGTCCTTCTTAGCCCTGTTGTCGGAATATCCCACAATTAGTCTTGCATGGCCTTTACTGGTTTCGTTAAATTCTCCATCCTGCTTCACCAATGATAATACCCATGCTTTTATTTCATTGCTTTCATTTTTTATCCTTGCACCGATAATGTATTTGTAATTGCTCGATTCGAGCAAATCAATGTTGCTTTGGTTCATCAACCCCGAATCGGCTACAACAATAAAATCTTCCAAATTGAACCTTTGGACGAAGTCCTCGACCACAGGGAGCATCGTACGACCTTCGTATTGAGAACCATTGAATATGGAATACGAAAGCGGATAACCATCTTTGCTGACCAATAGACCGAGTACAACTTGTGGCTGGCTGTGTTTCCCGTCTTTTGAAAAACCTGTTTCCCTTAATTCATCGCCATAATCTGACTCAAAATAGAGGGTGGTTACATCGTAAAATAACAGCCCAATATTTCCTCCCAATATACGCCGTGTATGTTCAACACTGATCTGCTGTATCTTTTCCTGTTGCGTATTGTAAAGCTTATCAAGGTAACGGTAGATCCGGTGCAGCTGTGCATCTTCATCAAAGTGTGACTTAAGGTATTCAACGGTTGCTGCCTTGCTCAAAGGCTGGCTCAACCGGGCGATGACCAGCTGCCGGAAAATATCGTCTTGGATTGAATCAAATCCGGTCAATTTAAACACCTGGTTCAATATCAACTGAACTCCGTTGAGCAGGATATTTTCAACATTCGAGAGCAGATATTCTGTAACCTGCCTTTCTTCAACGGCTTGATCATGTATCTCGAAGATATCCTGCTCTCCTAAATAACTATGTATCCAATTTTTGCCTTTGAGGTATAACGATTCTATATCCTTAATATCATTACTGGTACCAATGGTGATTATCTCACGGTATGTAGAATCGCGCTTTTCAACAACAACAATACTGGTAGTGCCTGAACGATTTTTCTTTTTACGTATGAACATACGCAAATGTAGGTCGTTTTTGTGCTTGCGCCACCCATAATGGTGGCGCAAAATTCATATAGCACTCTTTTTTAAATAGTTACAAAAATTACTTGGGGAAAGTGTCGAAGTCAGGAGTGATTTCAAAATATGCTTATTGCCGAATCCGGATTGATAAATTGGGCTTGCAGAAAATATATTATTTTAGTTCAGATAATTACCTGCGTTAAAATTGTTGACGAATGTAAGGATTCGTA
>JBBRRV010000358.1:0-1967 GCA_038246075.1 Bacteroidales bacterium | reverse complement strand
GGTAATGCTTCAATTGAACGAATCATCCTGAGTTGTCTGTTCAAAGAAAAACGCTGCCTGACAGCTTAATTTCCATTTGAAATAACAGCAGACAAGGAACAGAGTCCCGGCTTCAGCCAGGACTTTTTTTTTGCAACAAACAACAGGTGATGAATCACAATTGCGGATTATCCGCTTAGTAAGTTAGCAGGCTTCGTTTTCTTGCGAAATGAGGGGTCAGAGATTCCGGAGGTTTGCTCCAGGTTAATCCTTAATAATGAAACCTTTGAGCTAACAAATAATGCTTGCTTTTTGCTCCCGGATTCACTATATTTGAGAAAACAAACATCATGGTCCAGCCGCTACAAATTTTGAGCAAGCTGCTTCATCCGGCTGCCGGGGAAGCAACCGTTACCTACCTGCTGAGTGGAACGCCCGGCGATTTCAACATCACTTACACAGGCAATGATGCCATTACGCTCCAGGAGCCCAAAGTAAGCAAGGCCTGGAGAAAAACATTTACGGTTAAAGCGGGAGAGTTCGTCTATTTTTCGGCACAGTCGAATACGCCAAAATCCAAAATCAGGGTCAGGATCCTGCTGAATGGTAAAGTGTTCAAAGCCGCAGAGGCCGAAGGTGATTATGCCATTGCTACCGCTGCCGGATGTGTTATCATTCTGAAGAAAAAAAGCTGACATTTCCGCCAATCTTTCAAATCATTTCCTGCCAAAAACAGTCACTGTTTAGTATAACTTTTTATTAAAGTGTTTTTGGTGTAGTTCCTTTGGAGGATTTTTTTTCTGCACTGTGCTTAAGCACTTTAGCATCCAGATAGAAAACAATTTCTTCGGCGATATTACTGGTATGGTCGCCCATCCGTTCTATCTTCCTGATCATGCTGTGCACATTCAGGCTTTCATCAATTTCGTCGGGATGTGAACGTATATAAGCGGTAATGATAGCATTGGACTGCTTGTGCATATCATCCAGAAAATCATCTTTGGCAAAAACACTCACCGCCTTGCGTGAATTCTCCATCTCGAGTGCCTTTCGGGCATCAGCAAGCATGGTATACATATTCTCCAGCAGATCTATCAAAGAGGTTACCTTGAGTAATTCCGGGTTTATCTTTTCTCTTGGGGATTTAGCGACGTATTTGGCAATTCCTTTGGCAAAATCAGCAATGCGTTCAAGATTTGTGTTGATTTTCAGCGTTGCGAGTGTAAACCGTAAATCGGAAGCCACCGGGTTGTATAATGCAATGATATTCTCACAGTCGCGGTCGAGACTCAATTCGAAGACATCAACCATTTTCTCTCTAAAAAGCACTTCTGCTGCAGCTCCTTTATCAAAATCCCGGATACATTCCTTGGCACTTTTAACTTGCGAAAGCACAAGGTCCCACATTTCAAAAAGCTCCTGCTTTAATTTGATTAATTCGGTTTCCAGATGCGTTATCATATCAATTGTTGATTAGTGATGAATAAAAAATGCTTACAACTTCAATCTAATTAATTTCCAAGTTCCAAGTCCCAAGTCCCAAATTCCAAGTCCCAAGTCCCAAATTCCAAATTCCAAGTCCCAAGTCCCAAGTCCCAAGTCCCAAAATCCAAAATCCAAGGTGTTTTTTGATTTAAGGGCTAAATATTTCAATGTATTTCAATGTATTTCAATGTATTTCAATCTCATCAATCTCATCAACCTCATCAATCTCATCAATCTCATCTATCCCATCAATCTCATCAATCTCATTAATCCCATCAATCTCATCAATCTCATCAATCCCATCAATCTCATCAATCCCATCAATCTTCTTCAATGTATTTCAATTTTTTAATTTTGTTCCAACATGTGCCATCACCAAATGGGTAATATCAGCCAAACCTGCCTGTTATGTAATGTTCCGTCTGTTGTTTTTTAGGACTTGTAAAGATAACTGAAGTAAGATCGTATTCAATGAGTTCGCCCATATAAAAGAAGGCCGTACG
>JBBRRV010000357.1:0-1970 GCA_038246075.1 Bacteroidales bacterium | reverse complement strand
TGCACAACAGGTTGCCTTGTGTGCCAAGCGGCACGTCATTTACCGACACCACTAATTGTGCAATGGGTGGGGGATTATCGAAATCCACCTCGCAGGATCTCAATGCAGACATGGTTTCGCTGTATAAAGTATCGAGATAGTGCAGGAATAAACGTTTTAAATCTTCGGACGAATAACCGATCCTGAAATAATCAGCCACATCTTTTTCTTCTTTTGTTCCGGGAAGAGGTAATAACAAACGGCTGACCCCGTAAGCGCTTAAATTTGATGCCTGTTTTTCAGAACTCTCCAACCCGGTTTTATCCACATCGAAAAGCAATACAATGTGCTTGAAACGGTACGACAGTTTGTGAATTATTTCAGGCGGAATATGTGAAGTTTCCGAATTGAAACATATCGCATGGAAACCATGTGCGGCAAGTGCCATCACGTCTTTTTCACCTCCTGTGATAAAAAGCAGGTCGCCTTTGGCCGGTAGTTGTTCCAGCCCGAAGCAGAAATGTTCCGGGATATTGCCGCCCTGGACAAACCTTATTTCCGACATTGGGCGATATACCTTGATATGCTGTTTACCAACATAGCCATACATCGGTTCCTTTTCTGACGAAAGGAAGTAAAAGGGTTTCCCTTCACGGTTCTCGCTCTCAAAACGACTTAATGAAACTACATGAAAGGAGAGGAGCATCTTTTCGGTGATTCCATACTGCGCCCACCAGGAGAGTTCCTGTTGAGTGAAATTCTTCTGGATAATATTGTACGGCCTTCCTTTCTTTAGGGGCATTGACGTTGTTTTTTGAATGGAGGGTATAACGGGAGTATGCTTTGATGAAACAATGGCAAGCGGCTTGTAATCTTTCCCGTCGGCCAGTCCCAAATGCAGATCATTGTCAATCTTTTCAAGTATCTGAATAAAATCAGCAGGGCGGTTACAGTCCAGTCCGCAGAGTTTGCCAACGAAATCGAAACAATCACCTGAATAGTCATCGTTCCCGAAATCTTTCAGGCGGTAACAGTTATTGCGCCGGTCGAAGAATACATTGCACGAAGCATGTTTGTCCTTATAAAGCGGATTCAGGAAATTCCGGCCTACCTGAAAAGAAAAAGGTATGTAATGACGGAATACGGCCATCCCTTTATTGGTGGCTTGTAATATGGTTTCTTTACTTAGCGCCATTGCTTAACAGGTAGTTTTTACGGAACTCTTCCATGGTATGAGGATCGCAGGTTATTAAACGCTCGTTCAGCCCTCGTTCTATTTCAGAAAGCTTGTAAAGGCAACGCCCACGAAGAATGGCATAACTGATAAGGTTTTCTGCCCGCAACCTTTGCAGGGTACGTGTACTGATGCGCAACAGGTTGGCCACTTCCTGACTATCGAGCCAGATTTCATCGTTACTTTGCGGCTTTATGCCAGCTTCGCATTTTACAACGAAGGCCGATATTTTATCAATTTTATCAACCAGGTCTTTGTAAACCCGGCTATCCATAGTGATTACTTCCATATCGCTTTATTTTTTGACAAAGTTCTGCAAAGCGAAATGGCGAATCTTAATAGTATTATAATAGTATGTATATGATTAATTTTTGATAATAGGGTTAATATTCTGAAAATGTGATATTTATATGATTTTTTGGAACGGTATTTTTTTTAGAAGTGTAAAAGCGCATTATCCCTTATTTGCCTGAAAGAAAAAAGAACAATAGCTATTTTATAAATTGATTATTTTTCTTTTCAGGTGAATCAGGCAATAATCAGTGCAAGGTGCACGCCTATATCTATATATAGGCGTGCACCTTGCACTAGATAATGAATTTGAGTATCAAGGATTTGTATATTAGCCGGAAAGTATTTAGATTTGCACCCGAACAGTTAAGCAGAAAAGTGAAGTCTTTGGACAGCCAAAACTGGACAGAAATTCGGTACGAAATCGGTACGGTATTTTATTGAAAATTTAGAAAGCAACTGATTA
>JBBRRV010000356.1:0-1974 GCA_038246075.1 Bacteroidales bacterium | reverse complement strand
ATCAATCATTTTTTTCTTTTCCGTAATGTCTTCCATGATCAGAATGTAATTACTTATCGTTCCCTCATCTTCTAATAAGGGAGAGATGATTACGTTTTCCCAGAATCTACTGCCATCGTTTTTTCGGTTTTCTGTTTCTCCCTGCCAGATATTCCCCGACCGCAGTGTTTTCCACATCCTGATAAATTCTTCCTCCGGGGCATGACCGGGGTTAAATATCCTGGGGTTTTTACCGCTTACTTCATCCATGGAATATTGCATAAAGGATGAGAATTTGGCGTTCACGAATTCAATTTGGCCCAGGGCATTGGTAATGATGATTGAAGTCGGACTTTGCTCAACAGCTTTACCAAGTGTTTTTACCAGTTTTTCAGTTTTTTTGCGTTGGGTAATATCCTCTTTCACTGCAAGGAAATGTGTTATAACACCTTTGTCGTCGGCAATTGGGGAAATAGATGCAGATTCGTAATAAAACTCCCCGTTTTTTTTGCAGTTCTGAAATTCGCCATGCCACTCATGACCGGAGGTAATGGTTTCCCAAAGGTTTTCGTATGCCGATGGCGATGTAACCCCTGATTTTAATATCCTTGGGTTTTTGCCCATGACTTCATTCAGCGCATATCCCGTTAATGCAGTGAATTTTGGATTGACATATTCAATGGCGCCATCTAAACTGGTAATCATGATCGATGCGGGGTTTTGCTCTACGGCGCGTGAGAGTTTCCGGAGTTGATCCTCGGCGTGTTTCTGCTCGGTAATGTCATGAAAGATACAGTGTGTCTGTTTGAAATCTCCATTTTCGTCATACCCGATTTTGCCGTTATAGGAAACGATGAAATGCGAACCATTCTTTCGTATCATTTCAAACTGGAAATCGTATATTTCCCCGTTGGCAAGGAAATAGGGAAATCTTGTACCGATCAGCGCTGCCGATTCAGGGGTCATAAATTCGCGGAAGAACCGGCCGATTACCTCCTCACGCTGGTATCCCAGGGTATTTAGCCAGGAAGGGTTTACATCAGTGATCCGGGTATCCTTATCAAGAGATTGATAACTTAAAGGTGCATTTTCATACAATAGCTTGAATCGTTTTTCGCTTTCGCGCAGTGCTTCTTCGGCATTTTTGTTCTGGTGTATAATTTCAGCTTTCTTCAATGCAGCCTTAATAGCGGCACCTATGCGTGTAATGTGTTCTTTGATGATGTAATCATCAGCGCCTGCTTTCATGGCGTCTACTGCAGTCTCTTCATTGATTGCGCCGGTGACCATAATAAACGGAATTTCAGGGGACAGTTCCATTCTTAACAACAGGGCCTCCATGCCATTGAAAATGGGTAGGTTATAATCGGAAAGGATGAGATCGGGCTGGAAATTCCGTATGGCATTTGTATATTCTTCCTTTGATTCAACGATCTGATCAATAAATTGAATGCCGTTCCTGGTAATTTCACGCCTGATCATCTCGGTGTCGGTGGATAAATCTTCCACCATCAGGATCTTCAATACTTTTTCCATATTTATAACTAATTATGCTTGTATAGGCAGTGCAAAGTAGAAGACTGCCCCTTCATCGACCTGACCTTCTGCCCATACACGGCCGTTGTGGCGGAGAATGATCCGTTGGATAATCGAGAGGCCTATGCCTGTGCCAATAAAATCTTTCTGGGAATGTAACCTTTGGAATACGCCAAACAATTTGTTCTCGTATTTCATGTTAAAGCCGGCCCCGTTGTCTTTAACAAAATAAATATTTTCATCATGCTGGATGGTGCATCCGATTTCAATCTGGCGACTCGGTTTCTTTGCGGTGAATTTTACCGCATTGCCAATGAGATTAACCCAAACCTGCCGCATCAGTGATGCGTCGCCAAAGGCTCCGGGGATAGGGGATAACAGGAACTCTAAATGTTCCTTGTCGGGATTTGCTACAAACTCGTGAAAAACCGCATCTGCCATGGCATGCATGTCTATTTT
>JBBRRV010000355.1:0-1995 GCA_038246075.1 Bacteroidales bacterium | reverse complement strand
GTCCGGCCATATACATCATCTTCCGATTTAGCATAGCCCTGTGTTTTTGATAAACAGTCGCCTGGACCAATTTTCTGCGTCCCACCATCACTGATGGGAGCCCCTTCTCCCGAATTTACGGGGCGATTTTGCCTAGTTCCTTAGCCATGATTCACTCGAGCGCCTCAGGATTCTCTCCTTGACTACCTGTGTCGGTTTGTGGTACGAGTCTTTGGTACCTATAGCTTAGCGGATTTTCTTGGAAGCCCTTAGGATCACTATCCGATTGCCCGAAGGCTCTCGGTACTATCGGGTTTCGGCTCAAAAAGCGGATTTACCTACTCTTCTCATTACCTACGCCCTTCAACGTGCTATTCCGTCAGCACGCGGATCTTTCATCACTCCGTCCCCACTTCGCAGTACCAAAAAGTACCGGAATATTAACCGGTTTTCCATCGAAATCACCTTTCGGCTTATCCTTAGGTCCCGACTTACCCTGATCTGATTAGCATTGATCAGGAAACCTTAGTCTATCGGCGAGGGGGTTACTCTCCCCCTTTATCGTTACTTATGCCTACATTTGCTTTTCCACACGCTCCAGCATGCCTCACGACACACCTTCGACGCAGAGTGGAATGCTCCCCTACCAGTATACAAATAAATGTATAATCCATAGCTTCGGTGGTATGTTTGATGCCCGATTATTATCCATGCCCGATCGCTCGACTAGTGAGCTGTTACGCACTCTTTAAATGAATGGCTGCTTCCAAGCCAACATCCTAGCTGTCTCTGCAATCAGACCTCGTTAGTTCAACTTAACATACACTTGGGGACCTTAGCTGATGGTCCGGATTCTTTTCCTCTCGGACGCGGACCTTAGCACCCGCGCCCTCACTCCCGGTGAGCATCTTATAGCATTCGGAGTTTGTCTGGAGTTGATAGGCGGTGAAGCCCTCGCATCCAATCAGTAGCTCTACCTCTATAAGACTCATAACCGAGGCTGCACCTAAATGCATTTCGGGGAGTACGAGCTATTTCCCAGTTTGATTAGCCTTTCACCCCTACCCACAATTCATCCAAGAGCTTTTCAACGCTCCCTGGTTCGGTCCTCCAGTCCGTGTTACCGGACCTTCAACCTGATCATGGGTAGATCACAAGGTTTCGCGTCTACCCCCACTGACTATGGCGCCCTATTCAGACTCGCTTTCGCTCCGGCTCCGTGACTGAATCACTTAACCTTGCCAGTGAGGAGTAACTCGTAGGCTCATTATGCAAAAGGCACGCCGTCACCCCACTAAAGGGCTCCGACCGCTTGTAAGCGTACGGTTTCAGGAACTATTTCACTCCCCTGTTCGGGGTTCTTTTCACCTTTCCTTCACAGTACTGGTTCACTATCGGTCTCTTTGTAGTATTTAGCCTTACCGGATGGTCCCGGCTGCTTCAGACAGGATTTCTCGTGTCCCGCCCTACTCAGGGTACTGCTAACTCACTGCTTGTTACGTGTACGGGATTTTCACCCTCTCTGATATGTCTTTCCAGAACATTTCTACTTCCTTGCAGATCTTGTATATCGCAGCCCTACAACCCCAACATTGCCGAAACAATATTGGTTTAGGCTGATCCCCGTTCGATCGCCACTACTAAGGGAATCACTATTGTTTTCTTTTCCTCCGGGTAATTAGATGTTTCAGTTCCCCGGGTTTGCCTCCGATATAATCGGATACCATGTCGCCATGGTGGGTTGCCCCATTCGGATATCTGCGGATTAACTGTTATTTGCACATCCCCGCAGCTTGTCGCAGCTTATCACGTCCTTCTTCGCCTCAAAGAGCCAAGGCATCCTCCGTACGCCCTTTATTACTTTCTCTCGCCTAATGGTACCAACATCACTGCTGATACCGGATTTCTCCTTTACGCATTTCTTTTAAAACTTTGTTTCTTCCAGCATGTCAATGAACTTTATCCTCGCGGATAGGCAGATTTTTAAGGAATCGAACCTTAATCTCTTTTCTTTCG
>JBBRRV010000354.1:0-2000 GCA_038246075.1 Bacteroidales bacterium | reverse complement strand
TTCATGCAACAATAAAAATTGACCAGCTATGGGAAAAATGCCAGTCGCCACCAGTGATTCAGTTGGCGTAGAGAGAAAATTGGAAAGATTACTGTCGCAGTTTAAACTGCGACGAAAATGATGCGTCCCAAAGCTTGATATGTTTACATAATAAAGTGGGTTTCTTGCTATTGGATGCACGAAAGCTATACTAAACCCGAAAATCAGCGATCAATTCCCTCGAAAGTTTCAAAAATTTTATAAAAGTGGCAAAAGGGACCACCTGAAATTATAAATCGCTCAATTTAGGTTGAACTTCATAAACGGCGTTATCCTTCAGACGGCACACAAAATTTATTTCTTCGTTTGTCCAGCGGGCAAATTGCAAGTAATGGTTGTAGGCTTTGTCGAACACTATCATGCTCCCTTTTGGCAGTATCAGGTGCTTCAAAAAATTCTTGTCGTGCATTTTTGCCTCGCTTATCGTGGCATATTTTGCCGTATTGGCATGGGCATCTATCATCATGTGGACTTTCAGCCCACCTTTTTTCTTGCCATCGTTTTTGGGGTTGCGCCCAACCCCTTTCAACTGATAACAAGCTGATTGTTGTGGAATCAAAGGCATAAAAGTTGGTAAAAGATACCCCATGAATCCGGCTGACCGACAAAACCGGTTCGAAATGAGCGATCAACTTGAAGTAAAACTCTTTGAACAACGAATTGTCCCGTTCACGCAAACCATCTCCGGCTGTGCTTTTGGCTGGAGATCGATCCATGCCCAAATAATTTAACTTCCCTTGTAGAGTCTGCATCCCATCGCATACTTCACCCATTGAATCACAACGGCTCAATATCCCGAATAGCAGCGTTACCAATTCATCCCATGATGAAAACGCTTTGTAATACCGATCCGATTTGTGCTGGTTGACCAATAGATCAAACTTGTCACGTGGCAACAGATTTAACAGTTGCTTGAATATCGGCTGACCGACTAAATTTTTTTCAATATCTTTGCCCATAGTTGAGTTTTGTTTGCAAAGTAAAACTACAACTTTAGGGTGAAACCTTCGGGCAGTAGCCCTTATTTTTTAAAATTTAGTCGGTTAGTAGTGATTTTTTTTATGGTTTTTATTTTATGATTCCAATAGGTTCATTGAGTAACATCCACTAAAACAAGGATTAAGACCGACCGATCCGCTGCTCGTACTTCAGTGTGATTGCATTCTTCATGAGTAACATCCACTAAAACAAGGATTAAGACACACCTTCGTCTACTGAATGGTGAATACGTCTTAACTCATTGAGTAGCATCCATTAAAACAAGGATTAATTTGCAGGTATCTTGTGATTTCCCGGGGAGATATTAATTATGTTTTACTGGTGACATTATCGACTTTACTGGATTTGTACGCATTGGATGATCTTTAAACTGTTCATAAAAAGAAGTTCGCCCCCCTTTAAAACCAGCCTTTTTTTATACTGCCAGATACAACTGTCAGACACTTCCCTTCGGAAAATTCCTATTCTATAATATCTTGATATTCAATGTAGTTATTTCGTATATAAATCCCTTTATTGAGTAAAAAGTCCATCTTTGAGTAACAACGAACTGTATTCCTTGCCATTTGTAATGATTTTGCAATTGCCTTTATTTTATGCCCATCTTTAAGCATTTCCTTTACATGATCGATATTAACAATCTGTCATACTTGCTAATTATTATTGTGTTATTATACTGTATATCTGATATATATGTGCTATTTTTGAATTTATTCACTTTGATTATTTTACTCCCTATTATCACCTAAATTGACGAAGAACCAGCATCACCGGAATATCCATAAATCATTTGTACTTTTTCCAACGGCTTTTAACGCTTCCTGTTCAGTATTAATTATCCGGCACCCGCCCAGTATAGCACCACTTTCAACCAATTCTTTGTCCATAGAAACTTTCATTTTGTAAACATCAGCCCGTTTGTAATGATATACCTCTTTTATCCGGCAGTAAAACAACAGATT
>JBBRRV010000353.1:0-2008 GCA_038246075.1 Bacteroidales bacterium | reverse complement strand
CTTCGGGAGAACTAGAAACAATTTATAAGCCTTTTACAAGGGCATCCAATGCAAAATTTAAGAGTGGTTTTGGGATTGGTCTGTCTCTAGTGGTTAAGATACTTGAGGTTCATCATGCAGTTTTGCAGGTTTTTAGTGTTGAGCATGAAGGGACCCGTTTTGAGATTCAGTTTAATCGTGCGATCTAATATTATGCATTTAGATTTTAAATATAATCACACAGTAAAAAATCAGAAGTCAGCATGAAACTTAAATTTTTCAGTGATCCGGATGAGTCCTTTTATGCCATAAAGTTGGATCCAGTTAAAGAAGAATATTATCTTGAAGAAGGCACTCAACTGCAATTGAATAATAAAATTTCCGAAAAAGAGGAATTCAATCAGTGGAGTTGGGCACAGGGTCATCTTTTGCCAACAGGAGGGAAACCACAAACGGAAATAGCTATTGTCTATCATCGTTTAAGTGAAATATTCTCTAATGTCGAAACATTGAACTTCCTACCTGTAATCGCATATCCATCGGGCAGAGCTTTTCTTGCTTTTGAAAGCATAAAGTCTGAAATACCAACAGAGATTAATCTGATCATCATTGCTGGTCTGAATCCTGAAAACAACTGGCATGGCGTAGTTATAAAGGATTATGTTTCACTGGTCAGATTGCAGTCATTCCTCGAAGAAAATGATATGAAAGTAAATTTTGAAATGAAATGAGCGATGACGATCAGCACTTGTCAATGCCTCTAAATTCCTGTTTTTACGTATATGAACAAATCTAAATTATATCATACTATTCACGCCTGGCAGATGGAGCACATAAAACCAAGGTCGTTTGTGCTTTTATTAGCCTTATTAACTGGTGCATTAGGAGGTATAGCAGCAATCATCCTTAAAAATGCCGTTTTTTATCTCCATCATTTTCTGATGATGGGATTTAACCAGAAAAACTTTAACCTGCTTTACCTTGCTTATCCTTTCTTAGGTATTTTATTCACATATCTGTTTGTGAAATATGTTGTTAAAGACCAGATTTCGCATGGAATTACCCGGGTGTTGCGGTCTATTTCAAAGAAAAAATCAATTATCAAGCCGCATAATACCTATACATCAATGTTGGCAAGTACATTAACGGTTGGATTTGGCGGTTCAGTTGGGTTGGAAGCACCGATTGTTTATACTGGTTCAGCGATAGGATCAAATATTGGCAGGATTATGCGGCTTGATTACCACGCTACGACACTGCTCGTTGGATGCGGTGCTGCAGGTGCTATTGCAAGTATCTTTAAGGCTCCCATTACAGGTGTTGTTTTTGCCCTGGAAGTATTGATGCTTGACCTGACGATGTCGAGCCTGGTACCACTGCTTATCTCGTCGGCAACAGGTACCATACTGGCATATATGTTCATGGGTCGCGGATTTCTATTCACATTTAACGTAACCGAAGGTTTTAAGCTTTCTAACCTTGCCTTATATATGATTCTGGGTGTCTTTACCGGTCTGGTTTCAGTTTACTTTACAAAAGCAAATTTTTTACTTGAATCTCGTTTTAAAAGTATTAAAAGCGGTACGGTAAGAATGGTCGCAGGTGGTTTGATCACCAGTTTTCTTATTTTTGTCTTTCCACCTCTTTTTGGCGAAGGTTATACTACTTTGAATGCTTTGCTTACAGGGAACGGCAGCAGCATCTTTGAAGGCAGTTTTTTTTATGGGTTGCCAAATAGTTTCCTCTTGATGGCAGGTTTTCTTTTACTATTGCTGATCTTCAAGGTTATTGCCATGACAGCCACGAATGGGGGAGGAGGTGTTGGTGGTATTTTCGCACCTACACTTTTCATGGGTGGTGTGTCTGGCTATTTTCTTGCAAAGATTGTGAATGTATTATGGGACAACCAAATACCAGAGGCAAATTTTGTTCTGGCAGGAATGGCCGGTGTAATGTCTGGTGTAATGCATGCACCGCTTACCGCCATTTTCCTCATCGCTGAAATTACCGGCGGCTACCAGTTTTTTAT
>JBBRRV010000352.1:0-2008 GCA_038246075.1 Bacteroidales bacterium | reverse complement strand
GCATAACGACTAAGCTCACCCGCCTGAAGTGGACTCAACCGCTAGATGCGAGGACTAGAAAGGGACGGGTGCAGCGATTTGTGTACGCCCAGCATGGGCGTGATCTGATGGGGTGAAAGTCCCCTGTGGTGGAACCAGCGTCCAAATGAACCTAAAAGTTCCGAGTGACGATAACCACTAGCTTAAGGCAAGGGCGTTCTCGCGAGGGAAGGTCTGGAGGAAGCCAGCGGCAAACCGACGAGCCGACGAACAGAAACGTCATAGAAGGCTGAGACCCCTGGGTGAGTTGGCACAACACAACGAAACCCTTGGTTCAAGGGGCGCAGTAAATGACGCGGTTGCGGCGGGAGAGATCACGCTCTTATCTGGGGAGATCTGTACGGCTGCGGTCTGTCAACCAAGGGAGTCTGATTGAGGTCTCGCGGGAAACGGCGAGGGAGCCACAGAACCCTAAAGTTGGGGAGACAGCGCTCTTGGAAGTAATTTCAAGAGTTCACCGTACAGAAGTCAGCCGAAGCCATAGTAGTCCCAACAGACGAAGGGCTGAACATGAACGACCTAAGGAGGAGCGATGAACAACTCAGACCCATCGATGAACCCGGATGGGGGAGATGGGGTTTGGCGTGCTGACAGAGAGCCAGCCTTAGACAACCTGATGGCGCGAATCTTAGAGCGCAACAATGTTCAAAGAGCCTGGAAACGGGTGAAGTCGAACAAAGGTGCTCCCGGCAGTGACGGGATGACTTTAGAAGACTTTCCCGCCTATGCCCACGACCATTGGCACGAGATTCGCCAATCCCTACTCGATGGCAGCTACCAACCGCGCCCGGTGCGACGGGTGGTGATCCCGAAGCCGAGAGGCAAGGGAGAGCGAAAATTGGGGGTTCCTTGTGTCATTGACCGAGTGATCCAACAAGCCATCTTGCAAGTGCTTACGCCGAGTTTTGACCCAGCATTCTCTGAGTCAAGCTATGGCAGCCGACCGCACCGTTCGGCTCATGGAGCGATCCAACAGGTGAAAACGAGGGTCAAAGCAGGGCATCGCATTGCGGTTGACTTAGATCTGGAGAAATTCTTTGATACGGTCAATCACGATGTCTTGATGTCTCGCGTGGCTCGAAAAGTCTCCGACAAGGTGCTTTTGGGGCTAATCGGTCGTTACCTGAGAGCGGGCGTGCTGGTTGGAAGTACCGTTGAACCGACTGCATGGGGGACTCCACAAGGGTCTCCCCTTTCACCCTTGTTGTCCAATATTCTCTTAGATGACTTGGACAAAGAGCTAGAAGCCAGAGGGCATCGCTTTGTTCGCTATATTGATGACTTAGTGATCTTGGTCAAAAGCAGACGAGCAGGGCGGCGAGTGATGGCAAAAATCAGCCGTTACTTAACCCAAGTGCTGAAGCTCAACGTCAATCGAGAAAAGAGCCGAGTGGTCAAGATTGAAGAGTTGAACTATCTCGGTTTTACCTTCCGAGGCATTCGCATCTTCGCTACTGATCAAGCTCTGCAAGACTTCAAGCATCGATTGCGGGGCTTCACGTCGCGCAGTTGGGGAGTCTCGATGCCAGAGCGATTCGAGCGATTAAACCGATACGTGCGAGGGTGGATGAACTATTTTGGCATTTCCCAGCATTACACTCCCATTGAAGCGCTTGACGGTTGGTTAAGGCGACGGATTCGCATGTGCTACTGGAAACAGTGGCGCAGACCGAGAACGCGCATTGCCAATCTGCTCAAATTAGGGACAAGTAAGCGTCATGCGATTTTGACCGGCATTAGTCGCAAAGGCTATTGGCGGTTGTCAAAGACACTCGCAACGCAAACGGGAATGACGAATGAATGGTTGGAACAACAGGGATTGTTATCAATTCGCAAACACTGGATGAAAGTTCAGGGTTACGCTTAGGTCATTAGTGTTTTGTCTGCGCGTCTTCATGAACCGCCCATTGCGGACCCGCATGATGGGTGGTGTGGGAGGGGAGAGTTAAATACTCTCCTCGACCCGATT
>JBBRRV010000351.1:0-2011 GCA_038246075.1 Bacteroidales bacterium | reverse complement strand
CTCCCCACCGCAGGTGCATTGGGCGGAGCACAGCAACATACAACACTACTAAAAACAGAATACTACAGCTTACGATCAACAAAGTCATTATATTTTCAAATATTTTTAAACCATTTATCCCTGTTAACTATTTATTATCCAGCCATTTCTTGAACGCCGTAACCTTATCAATACTCACAAAAACCTCTTCTTTTGGCAAAGGTGATAATTCCAGTTTAAGGTGACTTTTCGGATAAATATGCACATTTGCGATGGATTCAATTTTTACCAGATATTTGCGGTTGATACGGAAGAAATCCGTTGGATTGAGTTCTTGTGTGAGTTCCTCCAGACTATCATCTACAGGGTATTCCGATTTATTTTTAAGCACCATAAAAGAAATTCCTTCGGTAGAATAAAAATAGGCGACCTCGGAGATCAAAAATGTTTTAATTTTTTGCCCTATTGTGATGGAAAAACGTTCCTTATAAACATTATTCTGACGTTTGATCAGGTTGAAAAGAGAAGAGAGGTCGATGGCCTGCTGAAGAGGAACTGCCATATCTTTGTATTTTGTAATGGCATTGCAGAGTTCTTCCATGATGATAGGTTTCAGCAAGTAATCAATACTTTTGAGTTTAAAGGCACGGATGGCATACTCATCAAATGCCGTTGTAAATATGATCTGCGATTGCACCTTTACCTGCTCGAAGATGGCGAAACTCAGGTCGTCATCCAGTTGTATGTCGAGAAAGATAATGTCGGGATGCGGGTTCGAATTTAGCCATGCCACCGATTCTTTTACGGATTGGAGTTTAGCCAGAATTTCGATGGAGCTGTCGCATTCACGAATCATATTTTCGAGGCGGCGCGCAGCAAAGTCTTCATCTTCAATGATAATGGTCTTCATGGTTTAGCAGGATTAATTATTTCATTAAAAATATCAGGACTAAAAGGGGTTTTGGATTTCGGCTGATTAAAATATTTTTCTATAATAACCTGCAAATCAGTCTTGATGATAGGTTTGAGCAGGTAATCGATTCCTTTCAGATGAAAGGCGCTCACAGCCAGTTCGTCGGTTGCTGTAGTGAATACAATGGCACACGAAAGGGGTACTTCTTTAAATATGGCGAAACTAAGGTCGTCGTCCAAATGAATATCGAGAAAAATCAAATCCGGTTGAGGATGCTTTTTAAACCAGGCGATGGATTCTTTTGCCGATTCAAGTTTGGCTACAATTTCGATATTGGAATCATACGCTTTTATCATGTTTTCCAACCTGCGGGCGGCAAACATTTCATCTTCAATAATTACAATTCTCATTTTCTCATTTATTTTATAATTCCGATAAATCGGAACAAGTTTTCAATTTACAGTTTTGTCAGGCAATTTTCATCGGAACTTTGGCTATAAAATGTGTTTCGGTTTTCTCAAACACAGGTTGGGTATTATTCAGCAACAAATACCTGTTCCGGATATTCTTTAACCCCACACCTGTAGAAACCAGCTGCGAAGGACGTTCCTGAAGATTATTCACAATATTGAGCATATTATTTTCATCGATAAAAATATTGATATGTAGTGGCTCACTTTTAGACATGGTATTGTGCTTTATTGCATTTTCGATCAACAATTGCATCGCCATCGGAATAATCAAATCGCCACGCCTGTTTTCAGGAATATTGATATTCACTTTCAGTTTATCGACAAACCTGATATTCAACAGAAAAATATACGCATCCAGAAAATTCAGTTCAGTATGCAAATCAACCAGCTCACTATCCTTATTTTCGAGCACATAACGGTACACTTTCGATAGTTGTTCGGAGAATTTTTCGGCTAAATCGGGTTCGAGTTTAATCAGTGAAGTAAGCACGTTCAAACTATTAAACAGGAAATGTGGGTTCACCTGTTGTTTCAATACATCAAACTGCGCTTGCAGATTTTCTTTTTGTAAATTAATAAGTTGTGTATTTGCTTTTGTCAGCTCATTTGTCTGCGCTCTTACTTCTTTTTCAAGTTTTTTATTTTG
>JBBRRV010000350.1:0-2052 GCA_038246075.1 Bacteroidales bacterium | reverse complement strand
CTTTACCAGAAAGATTTTTTACTGACATGGGAAAAGACCTATGGCGAGCTGGAAACCATCCTCTGTGTGGCGGAAACGCTGAAATACCTTCGCGACAATAATTTGTCCACCCGTTGTTTCGATTCAGGACTTGCCATTTCGCAGTTTCGCGACAATTCCACGCGTACCAGGTTTTCATTTGCTTCGGCCAGCAACCTGCTGGGTTTGGCGGTGCAGGATCTTGATGAAGGGAAATCGCAGATTGCCCATGGCGAAACTGTGCGTGAAACTTCTGCTATGATCTCTTTTCTGAGTGATATCATAGGGATCCGTGACGATATGTTCCTTGGCGCCGGAAATGCCTACATGCGTGAAGTAGGAGCTGCCCTGGATGAGGCATTCGCAGATGGGGTGCTGCCCCAGCGCCCCGGAATCATCAATCTGCAATGTGATATCGATCATCCCACCCAAAGTATGGCCGACCTGCTTCACCTCAAAACCGTTTTCGGCTCGCTCGAAAATCTGAAAGGGAAGAAAATCGCCATGACATGGGCTTATTCACCCAGCTATGGAAAACCCTTATCAGTGCCACAGGGAATCATCGGGCTGATGACGCGCCTTGGAATGCACGTTGACCTGGCTTATCCGGAAGGGTATGAACTCATTCCGGAAGTGGCTGCACTTGCAGGCACCCAGGCAAGTGAAAGCAAAGGCAGCTTCCGTATCGTGAATTCCATGGATGAAGCATTTAAAGATGCCGATATCGTATATCCAAAGAGCTGGGCACCTTTTCATGTGATGCAGCGCCGCACGGAACTTCTGAGGGCCAATGACCACGATGGATTAAAAGGTCTTGAAAAAGAGTGCCTGGTCAATAATGCCCGGTTTAAAGACTGGGAATGCACCGAAGAGAAGATGAAACTCACCAGGGATGGAAAGGCATTGTATATGCATTGCCTTCCTGCTGATATTTCAGGTGTTTCCTGCACCGCAGGTGAAGTGGCTGCATCGGTTTTCGAGCGCTACCGGGTTCCATTATACAAGCAGGCCGGATATAAACCCTATATCATTGCCTCCATGATGCTGACAAACCGGTTTGAGAATCCTTCCGAAGTGCTCAGAAAGTTGGCATTGGAGAAGAAGCCCAGGGTCATTTAGATTGATGGGATTGATGGGATTGATGGGATTGATGGGATTGATGGGATTGATGAGATTGATGAGATTGATGGGATTGATGTAGTTTGAAATACATGGAAGTACATGGAAGTACATGGAAGTACATGGAAGTACATGGAAGTACATGGAAATACATGGAGATAAATGGAAATAGCCAGAAATAAGTGGGAATGCTTAGCATGATTAGATTTTAGAATTCCGAAATCCGAAATCCATCCTCAAACATCCTAAATTACAGCCCTGGCAATAAAATGACCTTTCAGTCCTTTTGTTACAAGCTTTGCATCACGGAAGGCGATGACGCCATGCACCATCACTGTTTCGGGCTTTCCTGCAACAGGAATGCCTTCATAAATATCAGAATCACACTTTTGGAAATGATTCTTTTTCGAAATAATTCCTTTCGCATCAGGGTTCCAGATAACAATATCAGCATCAAAGCCAGCCTGCAGCTTACCTTTACGGTTCCCAAACCCGAAAATCTCAGCAGGTTTTGTTGATGTGAGGTTCACAAACTGATGGATCGTTATTTTCCCCGTCAATACGCCATAGGTATACAATAAACTCAGCCGGTGTTCAATACCTCCTGCACCATTGGGGATTTTTGTAAAGTCATTGATGCCGAGATCTTTTTGCCCGAACAGGTTAAAGGGGCAATGATCTGTTGCGAGGGTATCGAAAGTCCCATTTGACAGGCCTTTCCACAAAGCCTCCTGGTCCTTTTTGCTGCGCAGGGGCGGTGATATCACATAGGGTAGCACCTTTATGTTCTCGAGCGAATCATCATACACAGCATCATCGAGCATGAGATATTGTATGCAGGTCTCTCCCGAAACCTTTAATCCTGATTCTTTTGCCTTGTGAATGGCGTTTACAGCGCCGGCAGTAGAAGTGTGT
>JBBRRV010000349.1:0-2062 GCA_038246075.1 Bacteroidales bacterium | reverse complement strand
GGCATTCCCTTCCAAACAGCCATCCTGCTTAATAAGTTTATATGCTTTTGAAAGCTTATAATTCTCCTGTTTTCAGCGTGCTTAATCCGATCCTGGGGTGCGCCGGATTATTTTCACAAAGCGCTCCTGTATTTGCCCTGTCATAGTATCTTTAGGAAAAAATTATTATGGATAATCAATCTTTCCGGGAGCAGGCTCACCGCATGGTAGATTGGATGGCTGATTACATGGGCGAAGTAGAGAATTTCCCTGTTAAATCGCAGGTTCAACCAGGGGAAATTTACCAAAGTCTTCCCGGGCAAGCACCTTCAGAAGGCGAAGAAATGTCGGCCATCATGCGGGATTTCAACGATATCATCATGCCAGGGATCACGCATTGGCAAAGCCCGAATTTTTTCGCTTACTTTCCTGCGAATTCCAGCTATCCTTCTGTTCTGGCTGAAATGCTCACCGCTACGTTAGGAGCCCAGTGCATGTTGTGGGAAACTTCACCGGCAGCCACCGAGCTTGAAGAGCTCATGATGAACTGGCTCAAAGCAATGACAGGCCTTCCCACCGGATGGCATGGCGTAATTCAGGATACAGCCTCTACAGCTACCCTGGCAGCCATTCTTTCGGCGCGGGAGCGGATTACAGGTTTTAACGGCAACCAGGATGGCCCTGCCGCTTTAATGGGCCTGCGTGTTTATTGCTCCGCTGAAACGCATTCTTCAGTAGAAAAAGCCGTTAAAATAGCCGGCCTGGGGCGGTCCAACCTTGTCAAGATCGGCGTGAATGAAAATTTCCAAATGGATACAGCCTTGCTAAGAACTGCCATTGAGCGCGATCTTGAAGCCGGGCTTAAACCAGCCTGCGTTGTTGCTACCCTGGGAACTACCGGATGCACAGCCATCGATCCGATAGCTGCCATAGCCGCACTTACAAGCCAGTACAATATCTGGTTGCATGTAGATGCAGCACTTGCAGGCACTGCGCTGGTGCTGCCCGAATACCGTTTTATGATAGATGGAATTGAACTGGCAGACAGTTTCGTTTTTAACCCGCACAAATGGATGTTCACCAACTTCGATTGCTCTGCCTATTTTGTCAAAGAAAAGGAAGCGCTTATCCGCACATTCGAGATCCTGCCTGAATACCTTAAAACAGGAACACAAGGGAAGGTTAATGATTATCGCGACTGGGGCGTGCCACTGGGACGAAGGTTCAGGGCTTTAAAGTTATGGTTTGTTATCAGAACTTTTGGGATAGAAGGTATCCGGCAAAAAGTCAGGGAACACATCAGGCTTGCTGATTGGTTTAAGCAGAAAATAGCAGCAGATGACCATTTTGAATTAATGGCCCTGGTAACAATGAACCTCGTTTGCTTTCGGCTACACCCCAAAGGGATCAATGATGCCACTGAATTAAATCGCCTAAACGAACTCCTGCTGAGCAGGTTGAATTCCAGTGGTAAGATATACCTCACCCACACTAAACTCAATGGTGCATATACGCTCAGAATGGTAATTGCCCAAACTTACCTGCAGGAACGGCATGTTCATGCAGCATGGGAACTGATCCGGACAATAGGATATGGAATTACAGCATAGCCGGCTGGACTATGAACTTATCCGCCAATTGACCTGCGCTTTAAAAATCATTTTCTGATCCCTGATGCGAACGGCTTTAATCCAGGTATTCATTTCCCCGGGGTGTTCGGCATAAATGTCGATTTCATCATCCTGATAGCTTTCCCCGTTATAATCGATGCGAAAATCACCAATTTCGTGACCGTTGAGCCAATTCCCGGGGAATGCATTAACAACCCACTCCACATAACGGGTATTGTTCACATGATTGTGTTTGTCAAGGTCGCTGTACTGTACCGTATATTGCTTCAGCAGCACAAAATCGCCGGCAGGCATCCTCAAGGTTGAAGCCGAAGCAATTGCCTTACGGGGATCACAAAGTTGCAGCACTTCCTCTAATACATTCATTGGCATAGGGCTGCGCGTTATGGTATCGATAACAATCCAGCGCGAGGCGGCGGCGGCAATCAAAATGCCTTTGCCGTCCAGAATTT
>JBBRRV010000348.1:0-2063 GCA_038246075.1 Bacteroidales bacterium | reverse complement strand
GAAGACATGCTGGTAGAAATCCTTACTCCAAAAGGAGCGAAAGCAGCTGCGCTGTTTTCCAGCCTGCTCTCCGCCCCTGCCGCTGAAATCGACAAAAAGAAATACCTTGCCGAGGTAAAAGTTGTTTTCGACCTTGAAACAGTCGTAGCCAAAACCACTGCCGGATTTAACAATACGGCCCTGTGGATGGAACAATCGCTGCGTTGCATCGGCTGCGGTGCATGCGCATTTGTATGTCCCACATGTGCCTGTTTCGACTTCCAGGATGAACACAACAGGCACAAAGGCGTAAGGCTGAAGCTATGGGACTCCTGCGGCTTTTCACTCTTCACGCTGCACACTTCCGGCCATAATCCCCGTGAACTGCAAAGCCACCGCTGGCGGCAACGCATCATGCATAAATTTGCCTATATGCCTGAACAACTCAAGGTTGTAGGTTGCGAGGGCTGCGGCCGTTGCTCAAGAGCATGCCCTGTAGATATGAATATCAAGGAACATTTAATCACTATTTCTGAGTCATAAAAATGGACGGACCAAATATATACGAGCCTTACCTGATGAAAATCGAAAGTATTACGGATGAAGCACCATTCGTGAAGACTTTCAGATTGAAATTTTCAAGCGAAGAAGAAGGCAATAATTTCTCTTTCAGAACCGGACAATTCGGCGAGTATTCAGTTTTTGGTGAGGGCGAATCCACCTTTTGCATCGCATCGCCGTCAACACGAAAAGGATACATAGAGTGCACCTTTAGGGAAGCCGGACGTGTTACGTCTGAACTGGCAGGTCTCGATGTGGGTGATACCATAGGATTCCGCGGACCCTATGGCAATATTTTCCCTATTGATGAGTGGAAAGGCAAAAACCTGCTTTTTATCGCCGGGGGTATTGCTTTGCCTCCTATGCGCAGTGTCATTTGGTCATGCCTTGATCAGCGAGAGAATTTCAAAAATATTTCCATTCTTTACGGTGCTAAAACGGTAGCCGACCTGGTATACAAAACCGAACTGGAAGAATGGAAGCAAAGGCCTGACATCAATCTTGTGACTACCGTGGATCCGGGGGGTGAAACACCCGAATGGAAAGGCGATATTGGTTTTGTACCTACTGTCCTGGAAAAAATGATGCCTGTCAGCGAAAACACGATCGCTATCGTTTGCGGACCACCCATCATGATAAAATTTACTTTCCCTGTGCTTGAAAAATATGGTTTCAAAGACGACCAGGTATTTACTACTCTCGAAAACAGGATGAAATGCGGCATCGGAAAATGCGGCAGGTGTAATGTGGGCAAGGTTTTCGTCTGCAAAGACGGGCCGGTATTTACCAGGACTCAGCTAAAGGATCTGCCTGACGAATACTAACACTGTGTCGGAGCGACTCCAGGTATAGAGACGGGGTGACTTTGTGTCGCCCCGTCTCTAATTTTTTAAACGATCTTGGAATAAAGTTTCATAAACTGCACACGTTCATAATCCGCAGGATTTTCGATATTTACCTGACTTAATTTTCCCCGGAATTCGGCCAGCGTCTTGAAGCCTTTGGTATCCATCCATTCATTCATTCCATTTACCACAGTCCCAACCTGTCCGAAACCATTCTTATACAACACTGAAGCCATTTGGATGGCGGTAGCACCGGCAAGTAATTGCTTTAAGGCTGACTCAGCTGTATGGATGCCTGTAGAGCCCACCAGGTCACATCCAACGCGCCCAGACAACAAAGCCATCCAGCGAAGGGTCATGGCGTATTCCGAGGGATCACTCAACAGGTATTTGGCTGTTATTTCCATTGTATTGATGTCGATATCGGGATGAAAAGGCCGGTTAAACATCACAAGGCCTTTTATGCCAGTTTGCGATAACTTGACCAGCATACCAGCCAGGCTCGAAAAGTAATAGCCAACTTTGATGGATACAGGGATCTTAACCTGTTTCAGCACGGCTTCAACCACATCAAAATAGACCTGTTCATTTTCGGCGGCGCTTTTTTCCGCATTTGTAGGTAAAATATATATATTGAGTTCCAGGGCATCAGCCCCGGCGGCTTCAATACGGCGGGCG
>JBBRRV010000347.1:0-2070 GCA_038246075.1 Bacteroidales bacterium | reverse complement strand
CGAGTTACGAATCCGTATCAGCGAGCGCAACATGCTGTTTAAATTGTAATATTGACCAAAAAGTGAATTCATTTTCCGTTGCCGTTTAATTGCCAGGCCACTTTACCAAAAAAACGAAAATACAAAGTGCCTTAAAGAGGACTTCTCCCCTGGATAACGCGTATCAGTATAATGATGATTGCAATAACCAGCAGGATGTGAATGAGGCCTCCGGCACCATAACCAACCATTCCTATAAGCCATCCGATGATTAAGATGACTGCAATGATATAAAGTAGATTTCCCATGACAATTTATTTTAAGGTTACGATTAGAGTAAAAGAAGTAATAATAATATGATGATAATAACTGCTCCTACTGAAAGATAAACGCCTCCGCCGACGACACTCAACTGGCTTTGAATCGAGCGAACTTCCTTACGTAATTCTTTCCTTTCCACCGGACTGAGGGCTGACTTATCCATGGCGTTGATTTTATCCAGCCGGAGCAGTAAAACAGCAGCCTGCTCAGATTCAACAGTTTTAGCAGGAGCTACAGAAATTGTAGTGCTTTTGGTTACCGCTTTCGCCTGTGTTGGGAAAAATATCAACAACATGAATGCTGTCAATATGCATAGTGCAATTTTTTTCATTTTAATGATTTTAAGGTGAATAAAATTAAATTTTAACAAAAATAAATACGGATACCCCCCAATATGTTACACAATTCTTAAAAAAAATTACATAATTCACAGATTACCTATGTACTTTGTGTTTATTTATGAATATGTATAATTGTTTCTAATAGAAAGGATTAGGTTATTGTCACTTCAGGCGGCAGGACAGCTAAGAAAAAGGGTTCACCCAACGTCTTCCGTCAGATGAACCCCACATGTTATACTGTTAACAAATTCCGGTAGAACCTACCGGGGCAGCATCAATTACACATTGGTGATTCATAGCGTATGGTTACACTAAAAGGATTAATACCAGCACGATAATCAGGATGGCGCCCACAGAAAGATACACTCCGCCGCTGATATCCATGAGTTGGGCCTGAATTGAGCGTACTTCTTTACGTAATTGTTTCTTTTCAACCGGAGTCAGCATCGACTTATCCATCGCGTTGATCTTGTCTAACCGTGTCAGGAGCAATTGCGCCTGGGTTGATTCAACAGTTTTAGATGCAACTATTGAAACTTTGGCAGGTTTAGTTGCTGCTTTTACCTGTGTGGGAATAAATGCGGACAACATGAAAACTGTCATCATACAAAGGGCTAATTTTTTCATCTTCATAATTTTTAGTTGTGAATCATTTTGAATACACAAAGATAAGCACTGTGGACGGGGAAAGTCAAGAAGATGTTGAAAATTTGCTTAGCGCGTGGGTGTAATAAAATAGAAATAAATGGAAATACATGGAAATACATGGAAATACATTGAAATACATTGAAGTAAATTGAAGTAAATTGAAGTACATTGAAATACATGGGAATACATTGAAGTAAATTGAAGTAAATTGAAGTAAATTGAAGTAAATTGTAATACATAGAAATACTTAGAAATACATTGAAATACATTGAAATACATTGAAATACATAGGAATATTTAGAAATATATAGAAATACATAGAAATACATAGAAATATTTCGCCCAAGCATCAAAATTTATTGGTCCTTGGTCCTTGGAATTTGGGACTTGGAATTTGGATTTTGGATTTTGGATTTTGGGACGTGGAACTTGGAATTTGGAATTTATATAGAAAATATAATTAGCTGTTAATTAGCTAAATATAAATTAGTTAAATAAAAGAAGGAAGGCAACCCAGTGAATGAGTTGCCTTCCTTATAAATCAGCATTGTCTGTCAGGAGTGCTTTAAATTTTGTTTTAAGAACATTCTCTGCCTGATCATATATCAGTCTCTGCGTCGAGGCTCATGGTCAAGAGGCGGACAAATGCAGTTGCAAAACTTAATTATTAAGCGATCCCTGAGCAATCCAGGCTTTGATGATTGCAATCTGACAAGCATCTGTATTCATCTTTGAGTACATTCCCGGATTATCCAGTCTGGCGCCGATGGCTTTAACCTGT
>JBBRRV010000346.1:0-2082 GCA_038246075.1 Bacteroidales bacterium | reverse complement strand
CTAATTTTAGTAAACAGCTCATAATCAGTATTAGTTATATTTAAAATTTCATTTGTAGACCTCAGGGGGGTATTGATTTTCAACAAATTATGTGTTTACTTCGCGTTCATGTATTTCAAAGTATCTATGCGCACTAATCCCAAAACAGGTCTCTATTCGGGTTATTACCGTTTAGTGGAGAGCTATCGTAACCAAAACGACAGGGTGTGCCATCGTACCATTCTAAATGCCGGATATTTAGACGATTTACGTGTCGATCAATTGAACTTGATACAGAAAATACTTACCGTCAAAGCCGATAACATCAGCCACCCACTGTTCGAACTGCCCTATAGTTCTGATCCTTTAGTAAACAGTTATGTAGATGATTTTTACAAACGGATGATTACCGATAAACGCATCGATATTCCCGTTGACGCCTCGCAACGAAAAGTGTACAAAGGAGCAGACGATATTCAATCTATCTACACCAGCAGTATACGAAACAGAGATGTCAGGGAAATCGGGGCAGAATGGCTTTCGTACCAAGCCATAGGCCAATTGCAGATCGCACCATTTTTACAAAGCCAAGGATGGGGCGAAGATGAGATAAAACTAGCCCTGAGTCATATAATCAGCCGGGCAGTATATCCGGCATCGGAACTTGAAACTACCCGATGGATGAAAGAAAACTCATCGGTATGCGAGGTTACCGGATATGATATTGAAAAAATCACCAAAGACCGTCTTTACGGCATCTCCCGAAAACTATATTCCTGCAAGGAAGCATTGGAGCAACACCTGTCTACCAGAACCAATGAGCTGTTCGATATTCAGGACAAAATAATGCTTTACGACCTAACCAACACTTATTTTGAAGGCAGTAAACATGGTAGCCAATTGGCAAAATACGGACGCAGCAAAGAAAAACGGAGCGATGCCAAATTGGTTGTATTGGCACTGGTAGTGAATCCCCAGGGATTCATCAAATACTCCTCTATCCTGGAAGGGAACATTGCCGATCCCAATACGTTAGAAGGCATGATCAATAACTTGCGTATCAAAACTTCTTCCTCGGCAAAAAAAGCCCTGGTTGTGATCGATGCCGGTATTGCAACCGAAGATAACCTAGCCATGATAACGAAAAATGGATACGATTATCTGTGCGTGAGCCGTTCCAACTTAGGTAAATATAATATGGAAGCAGGTGCAGTAACGGTAACAGTTACTGATAACAAAAACCAAAAGATCGACCTTTGCCGCGTTAAAACCGATCGCAACACCGATTATTACCTCAGGGTAGAAAGCCATTCTAAAGAACTAAAAGAACGTTCGATGAATGAACAGTTCCGCTTGCGCTTCGAAGCCGGGCTTCAAAAAATAGCCAGCAGCCTTATCAAAAAAGGAGGTGTAAAACAGCAAGATAAAGTACACCAGCGCATCGGTAGGCTAAAACAAAAATACCCGTCCATACAAAAGTACTTCAACATTGAAACCCATGTGGGTGAGGATATTCAGGTCAAAAAGAAAAGGAAAGAAGCAGAAGAAAAAAAGAAAGTTGTAACAGCTATCAAATGGGCGGTAAAAGAAGGGGTAGATATTAATGCACGCAGCGGTGTTTACTTCCTGCGTACCTCGCTGGAGTCAACCTGGGAGGATACTTTATGGCAGTGTTACAACTCCATACGGGAGATCGAAGCCACATTTAGAATTCTGAAAACAGACCTCGATTTGCGCCCCATTTACCATAAGAAAGACGACAGTACCATGGCGCATTTGCAATTGGGGTTGCTTGCATATTGGGTGGTAAATACCGTGCGGTACCAGTTAAAGAAACAAGGCTTCCATAGCGGGTGGCGCGAAATAGTACGCGTTATGAATACTCAAAAAGCTGTAACCACAACGGCCCAAAATATTGCTGATCAGATTATATGCATACGACGTTGCTCGGAGCCTAATCAAAAAGTGAAACATATCTACGATACTCTCAATTACAAATACGCACCCTTTGCAAAGAAAAAATCCGTAGTACACAAATCTGAATTTAACGACTGTCAAATTACTGAAAAACACTTTTTTCAGTCAGGTTAGCTGCAATGTGGG
>JBBRRV010000345.1:0-2082 GCA_038246075.1 Bacteroidales bacterium | reverse complement strand
TCGGAAGTGTTAAGCTTTTCTGCTGATTTTTTAATGTCTTCGATATCGGTGCAGGTTCCGAACCATTTTAATATGGTCCCCTGTTCATCGGTTATGGGTACACCACGGATCAGCCACCAGCGGTATGTACCATCCTTGCTCTGCAGTCTGCATTCAATGGAATATGTTCCCAGTCCTTTTACAGCAGCCTCCCAGGCATCCCAGGCGCGTTGCCTGTCGTCGGGATGGAAGGGTTTGTTCCAGCCGGCGCCAGAGCTTTCTTCCAGGCTTAGGCCCGTATAGTCAACCCAACGCTGATTGAAATAGATATTCCAGCCATCTGCCCGTGTGATCCAGACAATCTGAGGCATCGATTCTGCCAGCATCCGGAACTCCTCCTCCCTTAAAACCAGTGCTTCTTCAGCCAGCTTGCGTTCAGTAATATCCGTATGGGTTCCGACCATCCGTAACGGATTGTCATGCCCATCGCGTTCAACAATCTTACCACGGGTCAGCACCCATTTAAACTGTCCTGATTTCGTTTTCAGGCGCTGTTCCACATGAAAGATGTCTGAATGTCCTTCCAGATGGGCATTTAGACGTTCCATGGTTAACGGCATATCCTCCGGATTGACAAGGTCGCTCCATACGCTCGCGATTACATCAAGTTCTTCCGGCATATAGCCCAGTATTTCACAGCCCCTTGGACTGAGGAATAATGCACCGGTCTTCATGTTGACATCCCACAGGCCGTCATTGGCCCCCTCCATGGCGAAGGACAATCTTTTCTCACTCTCTTTCAGTGCTTCTTCTGCCCGCCTGCGTTCTGTAATGTCCTGTATGGTTCCGATCAGCGAGATAATGTTTCCTGCCGAATCATAGCCTGCTTTACCCAGGCCCATTACCCACCTGGTTTCGCCGTCGGACTTACGGATAATTCTATATTCCTTGCGGAAAGGCATTTTTTTTGCCATAACCTCTTCCTTTAGGTAGCGGTCCATCATCTCCCGGTCCTCAGGATGTGTAATATCCAGCCACCCGGCTATGTTCCTGACCCAATTCTGATCAATGCCGAAGATCTGGTCAAGCACCTCGGATGACTTCCAGAAACCCGAAATGAAATCTGTCTCGTAGGATCCAATGAAGGCAGCCCGCTGTGATTCCCTGAAAAAGAATTCACTCACCTGCAAAGCATCCTCAACGCTTTTACGCTCTGAGATATCCAACGCGGAGACCATGCAGTTGTGTTCATCGGCGACAGCAATGCCTTCGAGATAAATATAGCTTGAAGTATGATGATCAGCAATCAGGCGGACTTCGCAGGTCTGCCTGGTTCCGGTTCCGAAAATTTTCCGAAAAAAATCATCGTATACCGGCAAGGATCCGGAGGCGATAAAGTCCCTGAAGTGGCTGTTTACAAGGTCAGTCCTCTTTTTGCCAAGGAAACCGGCGCCACTTGGATTTAGTTCGCCGATCGTTCCATCTCGGGAAAGTGTAAAATATCCCAAAGGGTCATTATTGTAGCTGGCAACTGCAAGTGCTGCATTTTCCACTGCCTGTTGTAGCATATCGCTCTGCATTTCCAGTTCCAGTTGTAGAACTTCAAGTTCATGCATGAGCTTTAGCGTATCTGTTTCGGTGAGTGGACCTGTTTTTGCTGGTGGTCTATTGCGAATGATCTCCTCTGCTTTTTGACGGAGTGATGCATTTTCGGTGAGCCCTGTTTTTTCTGTCTTCATCGCGCAGCTATATTAGTATGGGCTATAAGCAATTGGATGGATAAATTCCCCGGATTTCCGGGCTTATTGCAAAGGTACGATAAAAAAATACAGTCGTAACCTGATGCTCACAGGTTGAAAAGCTTCCTGGTGTGATTCCTTGCTTTACCATAATGCTGATTTTCGCTCAATGCAGACTCGCACTGGTTCTGAGCCAGTTTTATATCATAAAAAGAGCTCAAAAATAAGTTAATATATGCAACTGAAAAAATTGACCTCATTATCCCCCAGCGGGTAGTATTCAAAAATGAAGAGCAAAAGCATGAGAGATTAATTCAGTTTAAATTCGGCAATGCACCTGGCGTTTGACCGCCTGCTGCTATCT